>NZ_JBHWHV010000074.1:0-44759 GCF_042732375.1 Streptomyces sp. NPDC059785 | reverse complement strand
GCCCGGTTACATTCCGAACCCGGAAGCTAAGCCTCACAGCGCCGATGGTACTGCAGGGGGGACCCTGTGGGAGAGTAGGACGCCGCCGAACTAATTTTAGTAAAGACAGAAAGCCCCCGCCCGGGTTGACCGGTGCGGGGGCTTTCTGCATTTCAGAGAGTCATTGGGACTGTTATTGAGCCGCCTCCCGTCGCGGCGTCTCCCATAAGCTCAAGGTATGCGCTACGACCTGGTGATCTTCGACAACGACGGTGTCCTCGTGGACAGCGAGCCCATCTCGAATACGCTCCTGGCCGCGTATCTCACCGAGCTGGGGCACCAGACGTCGTACGAGGATTCCCTGCGCGACTACATGGGTGCGGCGATGCACCGGGTGCACGATCTCGTACTGGAGCGGACCGGGGAGCGGTTGCCCGAGGACTTCGACGACGTCTTCCACGCGAGGGTGTTCGCCGCTTTCCAGCGTGAGCTGGAGCCGGTCGCCGGGGCCGTGGACGTACTGGAGAAGCTGGCCGCGGACGGGGTGCCGTACTGCGTGGCGTCCTCGGGAAGTCATGAGCGGATTCGGGTCGGGCACCGGAAGACCGGGCTCGACCGGTGGTTCGACGACGGGCGGATCTTCAGTTCACAGGACGTGGGGCGGGGGAAGCCGGCGCCGGACCTGTTTCTGCACGCGGCCGAGCGGATGGGCGTACCGCCGGAGAAGTGTGCCGTGGTCGAGGACAGCCCGCTCGGGGTGCGGGCGGCGAACGCGGCCGGGATGGACGTGTACGGGTTCACGGCCATGACGCCCGCCGAGAGGCTGTCCGGGGCGACCCAACTGTTCGGCGACATGAGCCAGTTGCCCGACCTGCTGCGATGACGACCGTCGGGCGACGGCACTGACATTTGTCACGGCCGACTACGGACGATCGTTTCTACTGCGACCAGGGGCCCGGACGCGAAGCTGAGTACACCGAAACGGGACGTACACAGCGACGACGGAGGGACCCGATCATGAGCCTCACGGCCACCGAGACCAGCACCGAGGTTGCTGCCCCCATCACCACCGGCACCGGCACCGGTAAGGGTGGGGCGCGGCAGAGCTTCCTGCCGCTGGTCGTGGACGTGGCGCTGCCGCTGGGGTCGTACTACCTCCTGAAGAGCGGGTTCGGGATGAGCACCGTGGCGGCGCTCGGCTGGAGCAGCGTGGTGCCGGCGGTGCGGACCGGGTGGACCGCGGTGAAGGACCGGCGGCTGAACGGCCTGGCCGCGCTGATCCTCATCGTCAACGTCGCCGGGCTGCTGATGAGCTTCGTGACCGGTGACCCGCGGCTGATGCTGGCCAAGGACAGCGCGGTCAGCAGCGTGGTCGGCATCGGCATTCTGCTCTCCGTGAGGCTCGGCAAGCCGATGATGACGACGGTGCTGGCGCCGTCCGTCACCAAGGGGAGCGCGGCCAGGACCGAGGCGTGGGAGCGGCTGCTGAACGGTTCGGCACGCTTCCGGCGGGCTGAGCGCACCTTCTCCACCGTCTGGGGCGTCGCCCTGCTGACCGAGTGCGTTCTCCGTGTCGTGGGGGCTTACACGATCCCGGTCGACACGATGGTCTGGCTCGGTTCGGTCGTCATGGTCGTCACGATCGTGGGGGCAGTGCTGGTCAGCGGTGGACTGGCGGTGGTGCCGATGAAGATCATGCTGGAGAACGAGCTCACGGACGGGCCTGTCGAGGCCAAGTGACCGCCGCGGCGCCGCGCGACAGGGCACGGCGCCGCGCCGAAACTGAACACAATTCACCTTCGGCTTGATCTATTCACCGCAGGACCGGGGCCCTACGCTCGCCGCCATGACAGATGAGCTGCGGCGCGGCAGGGCCTCTCTGGCGTTCAGCTTCTTCGCCCAGGGCGTCGCCTTCGCCCTCCTCGTGACGCGTATCCCGGCCATCCAGGACCGGTACGGGATATCCGACGCGCTGCTGCCCGTCTTCCTCGCGGCCGTGCCGATCCTCGCCGGTGTGGGCAGCGTCTGCACCGAGCGGCTGGTACGGCGGGCCAGACCCAGCCGCGTACTGAGGTGGTCGCAGCCGGTCGTGCTCCTGGCACTGCTCGGGGTGGGGGCCGGCGACCAGGTGGCGGAGGTCGCGGTCGCGCTGGCCGCCTTCGGTCTGGCGGTGGGCGGCCTCGACTCCTCCATGAACATGCTCGGCGTGAGCCTCCAGCGACAGTACGGGCGGAGCATCATGCTGGGCTTCCACGCCGCGTACAGTCTGGGCGGCATCCTGGGAGCGTCGCTGGCGTGGGCGGGCGCCCACTGGCATCTTTCGCTCTTCGTGTCGTACCTGCCGGCGGTGGCCGTACTCCTGCCGGCGGCGCTGCTGGCCAGCAGGTGGTACGTAGACGGAAAAGCCGTCTCTGACCCGCCCCCCGACCTCACCCCCGATCCCACGCCCGATTCACCATCCGCCTCCCTCCCCGCCCCCGACACCGTCGTCTTCAAGATCCTGCTGCCGCTCTGCCTGGTGATGACGTTCGCGTACATCGGGGACTCGACGGTCTCCAACTGGAGCGCGAAGTACCTCGACGACGTGCTGCACAGTTCGGAGCAGCTGGCGACCGTTCCGTACAACGTCTACATGGTCACGACGCTGCTGGGACGGGCGCTCGGCGACTTCGGGGTGCGGCGGTTCGGGGCGGTGGCCGTGGTGCGGGCGGGTGCGCTGGTGGCGGCGCTCGGGTTCGCGGTGGTGGCGGTGGCGCCTGGGGCGTGGGTGGGGATGCTGGGGTTCACGCTGCTCGGGCTGGGTCTCTGCGTGCTGGTGCCGCAGACGTTCGCGGCGGCCGGACGGCTCTTCCCGGGGGCGTCGGACGCGGCGGTCGCGCGGCTCAACATCTTCAACTACGTGGGTTTTCTCATCGGATCGCCGCTGGTGGGAGCGCTGGGCGACGCGTGGAGCTACCGCGGCGCCATGCTCGTACCGATGGTGCTGATCCTGCTGACCCTGAGATACGCCAGGTCGTTCGGCGCCGAACCGGACCGATACGGTGACGGGCATGAGCGGTCGCGCACAGCTGATGTGGGACGAGGCAGTAACGGGCTATGACTTCGGGCCCGGTCACCCGATGGACCCGGTGCGGCTCGCGCTGACCCGGAAGCTGGTCGGGGCGTTCGGGCTCGACCGGGAGACCGGGGTGGTCGCGGCGAAGCCGGCCGGGGAGTCGACGCTGCGGCTCGTGCACCGCGAGGACTATCTGGCGGCGGTACGGGCGGCGTCGCTGAACCCGGCCGCGGCGGACGCGTCGTACGGGCTCGGTACGGTGGACGATCCGGCCTTCGCGGGGATGCACGAGGCGTCCGCGCTGATCGCGGGGCAGTCCGTGGGGGCGGCCGAGGCGGTCTGGCGCGGGGACGCGCTGCACGCGGTGAACTTCACGGGCGGCCTGCACCACGCGATGCCGGGCGGCGCCTCCGGGTTCTGCATCTACAACGACGCGGCCCTCGCGATCGCGCGCCTCCTCGAACTCGGGGCGGAGCGGATCGCGTACGTGGACGTCGACGTGCATCACGGGGACGGTGTGCAGGCGGCGTTCTGGGAGGACCCGCGGGTGCTGACCATCTCGCTGCACGAGCATCCGCGGACGCTGTTCCCGCAGACCGGCTGGCCGGAGGAGACGGGCGCGGACTGCGCCGAGGGCTCGGCGGTGAACGTCGCGCTGCTGGCGGGGACCGGGGACGCGGGCTGGCTGCGCGCGTTCCACGCGGTGGTACCCGAACTGATCGCCGACTTCCGGCCCCAGGTGCTGGTCACCCAGCACGGCGCCGACACCCACTTCGAGGACCCGCTCGCGCATCTGGCCGTGTCGCTGGACGCGCAGCGGGCCGTGCAGGTGGCCTGTCACGAGCTGGCGCACGAGCACGCCGGCGGCCGGTGGGTCGCGCTCGGCGGCGGCGGGTACGCGGTGGTGGACGTGGTGCCGCGATCATGGACGCACCTGGTCGGGATCGCGGCGGGACGCCCGATCGAACCCGAGACGGTGATCCCCGAGGGCTGGCGCCAGGAAGTCTTCGCCCGTACGAGGCAGTTGGCACCGATGCGGATGACCGACGGCCGGTGGCCGGTGACCTGGCAGGACTGGGAGTCCGGCTACGACCCGGCGGACCGCTTGGACCAGGCGGTACTGGCCACCCGCCGCGCGGCGTTCCCCCTACGGGGACTGCTGGCGTAACCCCGCCGCAGCCCCGCGCGGCGAGGCCCTGCTCGCGCCCGGGCCTCAGCCCTCGCGCTGCCGCAGCCGCGTATGCACGGAAGGGGCCGTGCCGGTACATCAAATGCCCGTCGATTGCGTGGTCACCGGAGAGGTCGCACAAGATCCCTGCCTGGCGACCGCGCAATCGACGGGCGGATGTACCGGCGCGGCCCCGACCCGCCCCCGGCAGGCGCACCAGCCCCCACCGCCCGCACCGGCCCGGAAGACGACGCACCACCGGCAGGTGCAAGACCCGCAGCATCGTTACGCCAACGGTGGGGTGTTCGACGATTCCCCGGGTGGACCGGGCCCGCATGCGCCAGCATCGCTCCCGTGTTGAGCACCGGAGCATTGCGTGCCCACCTGCTGGCAGCCCGCCTGGCCGGCCCCGTGGCCACCCCGCGCGAGAAGAGCCTGCGCAGCTATCGGCTCTTCGCGGCCCGCGACCCCCGGGTACTGATCGGCATCGACCCGGAGTGGACCTGGCGCCAGGGCGACCTGATCGAGCTGATGGCCGACAAGTGCGGGGTTTCCGCCGACCCGCGCTGCACCTCGGGGCATGATGTGATCGACCCCGAACGTACGCTGACCGCCCTGCACGCCTTCGCCGAACGCCTCGCGGAAGCCGCCCGGCGCAGGGCCCCCGTACTCCTCGGGACCGGACATCCGCACCGGCTGATCGGTTTCTACGCCGCCTTGGCGGACGCCCTCTCGGCGGCCGGATGTACCGTCCTCACCCCGGCGCAGGGCGACCGTGTCGACATAACGACCCGGTTCGGTCTACGCACGTACAACCTTGACTACGTACGAGGAGTCGCGCTGGTGCGCGAGCCCGGCGCGCAGCTCCCTGGGCGCGCGACCGGCGCGCACACACACTCTCCCCTCCCGATTCGTACCGCGCTGGCCGCCGCAGCGGAGGCCGGAGGACCGCTTCCCGAGCTGGTCGTCGGAGACCACGGCTGGGTCTGCGGGGCAGGTCAGCTGGGGTTCGAGGCCATCGGTCTGGGGGATACGGACGATCCGGCCCTCTTCGTCGGCGAGGCAGAGGGGCGAGTGTCCGTCGTCGTTCCACTTGATGACGCTGTGCGGTCTGATTACTACCGACCGCTTACTCGCTATGTACTCAATCGAGCGTGTCTGTCACAGTAGGCCGCCGATGGCAGCTCCTCTTCCCCACTCGCATCACCCGCCCCTACTCTGGGGAGTGAGCACGCAACGACGAAGTGTCACCGGAAGGGGAAGCCGGTGGCCGTCGAGTGCGGAAGGTTCAGGTGTGTCATGGCTGCAGCTGGCGAGAGGCCTCTGAACGAGGTTCAGTTCCTTACCGTGGCGGAAGTCGCCTCGGTGATGCGAGTGTCGAAGATGACCGTGTACCGACTGGTGCACAGCGGTCATCTGCCGGCGATCCGGGTGGGCAGGTCCTTCCGGGTGCCGGAGCAAGCGGTTCACGAGTACCTCCGCGAGAGCTACGTGGGGGTGGAGACCGCCTGACGGCGTTCCGCGGGATCCCCGGAAGGCCTTCGCGGCCCTCCGGGGATTCCCCGGTTCACCTCGATTACGACCTCAGCGCTCGGGCGGGTAGGCTAGCCCCTCGTAGGTCGTGTGGGCCCCGGCGCCCAGCACCGAGTGAAGAGAAGTGAGCGAGGGTAGTCGTGGGCTCTGTTATCAAGAAGCGGCGCAAGCGGATGGCGAAGAAGAAGCACCGCAAGCTGCTCAAGCGCACTCGCGTTCAGCGTCGTAACAAGAAGTAAGGCCGCGTCCCGCTCCCGCGGGGCTCGCCCTTGCGCTTGTACGACCGCTGCGACAGCGCGCTCTGTGGCCTCCCGCCGCTGGTGGGAGGCCACAGTCATACCCGGTCACCGACCACGCACCGGTCACCGACCACGCACCGGTCCCTGACCGCACCGGTCACCGACCACGCACTGATCGCCGGACACGGCCCGCACGCCGCGACAAGCGGATCCGGCCGAATCCGGCCGAATCCGGCGGTCTCCCGGAGGCCTCCCGGCGGTGTCCCGGAGGCCTCCCCGGGGCCGTCCTCCCCAACGGCTCCCGGACGTCCGGACATGCGGCAAATGGCTTGGTCCGATCGCACATCCGGGGCTGTCGTCACTTCGTGCATCGGGCGGTCATCACAGCGCAACATCGACCCGCTAAGTTGGCCGCACACGGGGAACGCGGCACAGGGTACGCACAGACGCACAGACGCGATCGAGGCCTGGAAGGAAGGCGCTGATCTTGGGAAAGGTCGTGCTCGTGACCGGAGTGGCCCGTCAGCTGGGGGGCCGGTTCGTGCGTCGGATCCAGCGTGATCCGCAGATCGACCGGGTGATCGCCGTGGACGCGGTGCGCCCCGAGCACCATCTCGGCGGTGCCGACTTCGTCCAGGCCGACATAAGGCAGCCCACGATCGCCCGGGTACTGGCCGAGCACTCCGTCGACACCGTCGTCCACATGGACGTCACCGGCACCCCGCTCGGCAGCGGCAGCCGGACCACGGTCAAGGAGACCAACGTCATCGGCACCATGCAGCTCCTCGGTGCCTGCCAGAAGTCCCCGACGGTCAAGCGCCTCGCCGTGAAGTCCAGCACCAACGTGTACGGCTCCGCGCCGCGCGACCCGGCCGTCTTCACCGAGACGACCCCGCCGAAGTCGCTGCCCAGCGGCGGCTTCGCCAAGGACACGGTGGAGGTCGAGGGCTACGTACGCGGCTTCGCGCGCCGCCGCCCCGACGTCGCGGTGTGCGTGCTGCGGTTCGCCAACATCCTGGGGCCGAGCGCGGACTCGCCCCTCGCGTCGTACTTCTCGCTGCCCGTGCTGCCGACCGTGCTCGGCTACGACCCGCGGTTGCAGTTCGTGCACGAGGACGACGTCATCGACGTGCTGCGGGTGGCCTCGCACGAGCCTGAGCGCGGCACGCTCAACAGCGGCACGTTCAACATCGCGGGAGACGGCGTCCTGCTGCTCTCGCAGTGCGCGCGGCGGCTCGGCCGGCCCACGGTGCCGCTGCTGCTGCCGGCGGTGAGCTGGGTGGGCACGGCGGTGCGTACGCTGGGCATGACCGACTTCTCGCCCGAGCAGCTGCGGCTGCTCACCCACGGCCGGGTGGTCGCGACGGACCAGATGCGCGAGACCCTGGGCTTCCAGCCGAAATACACGACCGCGGAGACTTTCGCGGACTTCGTCCGCAGCCGGGGACCCGGGCTCCTGCCGCCTGAGGCCCTCGCCGGGGCCGTCGACCGGATCGCCGCGCTGCCCGCCCTGGGCGGCGGCAACCCCCCGACGCAGAGCGCCAACTGAGGAGCGCATCAACAATGGCGGACGCCAAGGTCATTCCGTTCGACGACGACCGGTCGCGTGGCGGTGCTGTGCAGCGCCCGCCGCGCCGCCGCAGCGGGGGGAGCCGGCGCAAGGGCGAGCCCGCGGTGGTGCGTGAGGTCCAGCCCCTGCCGGGCCGGACGCACACGCAGGATGATGTCCTTGTGACGCAGGAGAAAGCAGAGGCGCCGGAGCAGGCACCGGCGCGCGACGGCGGCCTCGAGCGACGGTTCGCGGACGGTCTGGAACGACGGATCGCCGGCGGCCTGGCCTTCCTGCGCCGACGGCTCACCGGCGACTACGAGGTCGACGAGTTCGGTTACGACGCCGAACTCACCGAGCAGGTCCTGATGTCCCTGATCCGCCCGGTGTACGAGAAGTACTTCCGGGTCGAGGTGAAGGGCATCGAGAACATCCCGTCCGAGGGCGGAGCGCTGCTGGTCGCGAACCACTCCGGGACGCTGCCGCTGGACGGCCTGATGATGCAGGTCGCCGTGCACGACAACCATCCGGCGGGCCGTCATCTGCGGCTGCTCGCCGCCGACCTGGTCTTCATGCTGCCCGTGGTGAACGAGCTGGCCCGCAAGGCCGGGAACACGCTCGCCTGCGCGGAGGACGCCGAACGGCTCCTGGAGCGCGGTGAACTGGTCGGTGTGATGCCCGAGGGCTTCAAGGGCATCGGCAAACCGTTCAGCGAGCGCTACAAACTCCAGCGCTTCGGCCGCGGCGGTTTCGTCTCCACGGCGCTGCGGCAGGGCACCCCGATCATCCCGTGCTCGATCGTGGGTGCGGAGGAGATCTACCCGATGATCGGCAACGCGAAGACGCTGGCCCGGCTCCTGGGCTTCCCGTACTTCCCGATCACGCCGACGTTCCCGTGGCTCGGCCCGCTCGGCGCGGTGCCGCTGCCGACGAAGTGGACGATCCAGTTCGGCGAGCCGATCCGCACCGACGGCTATCCGCCGGAGGCGGCGGAGGACCCGATGCTGATGTTCAACCTGACGGACCAGGTCAGGGAGCAGATCCAGCACACCCTGTACAAACTGCTGGTGCAACGCCGCTCGGTGTTCTTCTGAGTTCTTCTGACCCTCGCCACCACACGCCGCCCGCGTCGCGACAACGCACCGTCACAACGCTGAGGGCGCCCCCTATCACGGAGCGCCCCAACGTTGTGCCGTATGCCCGATGCCGTACGTGCCCTACTTGGCGTCCTCCCCGTCGATGCCCAGGCCGGGAAGCAGACCGGGCAGGAGCGGGGGCAGGGTGACGTCCGGCTCGGTGTTCGCGCTGGAGCGGCCGGCCGACGGGGAGGAGGAGCTCGTCTCGTCCCGGGGCGGGTCGAGCAGACCCCCCGTGTTGCCGCCGAGGAGGCTGTCGCCGCCGCTGTCGGACGTCGACGGCTTGGGCTTGCCGCCGGCGGTGTGGCTCTCCCCGGGCCCGCGGCTCGCGCTGGGGGCGGGGTGCTCGGTGTCGGAGGAGCCGGTGGAGGCCGCACCGGAGCCGTGTTCGCCACTGCCGCCCTGCTCGGGGGAGTGCGGCAGCAGTGAACGCAGCGGGCCGACCTCTTGCTCTATGGCGTCGAAGACCGACGAGACCTGCTCGCTGACGTCGCCGAGCTGGACGGGCAGCCGGTCGCGCATCGAGCCCCAGACCTTGCGGTGCGACTGGGAGAAGCTGGAGAGGGCCTGGATCGGGGCCAGCGATCCGTCCCGCTCGTACGCCTCGTGGAGCAGGCGGTGGCCTTCGGAGGCGTCGTGCTGCATGCCGGACAGGGCGCGGCGGATCTCGCCGAGCACCTCGTGGTCGAGCGGGCCGGAGCGGTCCCGCTCCATCAGCCGGCTCGCCTCGCTCAGTCTGGTGGAGGCCTGGTCGAGGTAGAGCTCTCCGCGGTCGCTGTCGCCCTTGGCCAGCCCCAGCTTGAAGTCCTCCATGCCGCGCTTGAGGCCGTAGAGGGAGTCACCGGGGAGGGCGTCGGAGCTGGCGGCGGCTACGCCGCCGAAGGCTCCCGCGGCCACTCCGACGGTGAGCCCGCCCGCGGCCAGTCCTTTGGACAGCCGGGATCTGGGCCGTAGCTTCCCCAGTCCGGTCGCCCGGTGGGCGCCCCGGCCTCTGGGGGCCCGCTGCTCGGGTACCGAAGGGTCCGTCGCTTCGCCTCCCGGGGCCTCGCCCTCCAGCAGCATGGCCTCCATCGCGGCCACGAGCCGGGCCCGCTGGACGACCTTGACCTCGGGGTCAAGCTCCGGCTTGGGCAGCTCGCCGAGACCGGTGGCGAGGGCCAGCATGCGGCCCCGCTCGGTCCGATCCGCGGCGGCCGGTGGCGGTGCCGGGTCGTCCGGCTGCTCGGCCGCCGTGCCCCGGTCGGACTGCTCCTCCAGGGCCTGGGCGAAGGCGTTCGCCCGCCGGTGTGCCGATACGTTCGCGATCACTGGCGGCACCTCCTCTCGTCATGACGGTCGACTCCCCAGGGGGTCCTGAGGGTTGCACGCACAGCGCGCATCCACACGATCGAGTGATCGGGAATGGCGAGGGCGTGACCACAGGGAGCCTGTATCCCGCACAACGAGCGGCGCGGCACTTGGGTTACGGACGACAGCCGAGGGGACCGTGAAGGCAACACACGTCGACGCACGGTCAGTTGACCGTCGCCGGGTGTACGAGGCCCGCCGGGTGCCGCTGACGGGTGTCAGCGGGCGTCAGCAGCAGGTGCCGGCGGGCGTCAGCGGGCGTCGTCCGGGAGGAGCCGGGCGAGCGTGCGCACGGCTCGGTACTGGAGGGTCTTGATGGCACCCTCGTTCTTGCCCATCACCCGCGCGGTCTCGGCGACCGAGAGTCCTTGCAGGAAGCGCAGTGTCACGCACTCCTGCTGCTGGGGGTTGAGGCGGCGCACGGCGTCCAGGAGGGCCGCGTTGGACAGCGACTCCAGGACGGATTCCTCGGGGCTGCGCTCCACCTCGTTGGCGTCGAGCATCTCGCCGGTGGTGACTTCCAGCCGGAAGCGGCTCGACTTGAAGTGGTCGGCGACCAGATTGCGGGCGATGGTCACCAGCCAGGCGCCGAAGTCGCGCCCCTGCCAGGTGAACGTGCCGATGCGGCGCAGGGCCCGCAGAAAGGTCTCGCTCGTGAGGTCCTCGGCGGTCGCCTTGCCGCCGACGCGGTAATAGATGTAGCGGTACACGGTGTCGCTGTACTGGTCGTACAGGCGTCCGAAGGCGTCGGCCTCACCGGCCTGGGCGCGCTCGACCAGCGCCATCATCCGGGCGCTGTCGCTGTCCGCGGCGGGACGGCGTGCGGTGGGCGTGGCGGCGGACCGGCCTCGTCTGCCGGCCTCCCGCCCTTCGCCCGACCGCCGGCCCCCGACGACGGCGCTGCGCGCCGAACCTCGCTCGATACCGTCGGTCAGTGCGTAGCAGGGGCTGGTGGGCGCGGCGGAGACAGCGAGGGCGGGGACGGCATACGCGGTGGGGACGAAGTCGCGCAGCCGGTCGAGGACCGTTGCGCGCAGCGTAGCCAGGCCCGAGGCGTCAACCCCGACGTGTGGGTACACGGGACTCCCAGAGGCAGAGCTTCCATCACGTGCAGTACCGGACCGTTCACCCGTCGTAGCGACCGGTGGAGTCCGTCATGCGTTTGAGGAGAATAACGCTTCGTACAGGGAGCGCTACACCCAGTTGCTCAAATCATCGATTACGTCGCTTCTGTTACTGATCGACGCCTGATCAAGTGCCGGATTGTGAACGGTTCTTGATCGAATCGCTTCGCTTTCCGTCTGGGTGCGGGGCGTGTTGTGGCCGGGTACGAGCGTGGTGACTGGCGGCGGCGCCGGACGGGTAGGACTGCCGGATTGCCAGGTCACGGCCATGACACGGGTTCGCGGAACCTGTGTTCGCGTACGGCGGGTACACCGCGTCTCGAGGGTCGCGGGGACGAGACGGCCGGGGAACGCTCATTCGGCGGCGGCTCACTTGGCGGTGGCGGGTCCGTCGGTTGCGCTCGCGGGGGCCGGTGACGACTGCGACGGCCGGGCGTACGGGCGCGGGCGGCGTGTGCCGCCCGCGCGGGAGGGACAAGGTCGGCGACGGCCAGTGGAGCGAACGCGGAGCGATCGCGCTCGGTGAGCCGAGGTGCGGCGGTCGAAGCGCGAAGGCGCGGAATTGCGAAGGCGCGGCAACGCGGGGCTGTGAAGGCGCGGAGTTGCGAAGGCGCGGCAACGCGGGGGTGCGGAGGTGCCGGAGGTGTGGCAACGCGTGGCTGTGAAGGTGCGGCAACGCGGAGGGTGCGGTGACGCGGGTGTGCGAACGCGCGGCGACGCGGGCGGGTGAAGACGCGGTGAGGTGGGCGTGCGAAAACGCGTACCGGATGCGGACGCGTCAGCGGCGTCGGCGGCTGATCGCGATCGCCGCCGCCGTGCCGCCCGCCACCGCCCCGACCCCCGCCGCGGCCGGGATACCGACCTTGGCGGCCTTCCGGGCGGTGCGATAGTCGCGCAACCGCCAGTCCGAGGCGCGGGCGTGCTTGCGCAGCTTGGCGTCCGGGTTGATCGCGTACGGGTGGCCGACCAGCGAGAGCATCGGGATGTCGTTGTGCGAGTCGCTGTACGCGGCGCAGCGCGAGAGGTCCAGGCCCTCGGCCATGGCCAGGGCGCGTACCGCCTCCGCCTTCGCCGGGCCGTGCAGGGGCTCGCCGACCAGCTTGCCGGTGTAGACGCCGTCGACCGACTCGGCGACGGTGCCCAGGGCGCCGGTGAGGCCGAGCCGGCGGGCGATCACCGTGGCGATCTCCACGGGGGCGGCCGTGACCAGCCACACCTTCTGGCCGGCGTCCAGGTGCGCCTGGGCCAGCGCGCGCGTGCCGGGCCAGATCCGCTCGGCCATGTACTCGTCGTAGATCTCCTCGCCGATCGACATCAGTTCGGCGACGCGGTGGCCCTTGACGATGGAGAGTGCGGAGTCCCGCGCCTCCTGCATGTGCTCCGGGTCCTCCACGCCCGCGAGCCGGAACCAGGCCTGCTGCCAGGCGAACCGGGCGAGATCGCGCGTCTCGAAGAACTTCCGCTTGTACAGGCCGCGCCCGAAGTGGAACAGCGCGGCACCTTGCATCACGGTGTTGTCGAGGTCGAAGAAGGCGGCGGCCTTGTCGTCGCCGAGCACGGGGAACTGGGGTTCCTCCGGGGCGGAGTCGGGCTCGGCTGCGGGCGCGAGGCCCTCCAGCTCCTGGGAGGACTTGCGCGCTGCCTCAGCCGAGGCCTCGCCTGCCAACACGCTCCGCGCCGTGGCGGAGCGCCTACGGGGAGTGAGCCATCCGAGAGCGGCCATGTCGTGAGCATAGCCAGTCTGTTCGGTCGTTCCGGAGTCGAGAGGATGCGGGGCTGTGAACTCTCCGCGACCGCGTCGTAAAGCGGCGATCCGATCCGCGAGCCGATCGGCGCGCCGGGCGCACATCGGCGCGGGTACGGGACCGGTGGACCGCCCGCGGCCGGGGCGGGGCAGCGCGGGCGCCGTGGGGCGAGAATGGCCGACATGAGCCCCATGTTCCGGCGCAGTGACCGCCGTACGGAGAAGACGGACGGGACCGAGGCGGCGAAGGGCCGGCTCGTCACGTTGATCAGGAAGCCCGGATGTCATTTGTGTGATGACGCACAGGCGGTGATCGAGAAGGTCTGCGCGGAGCTCGGCGTGGCGTGGGAGCAGAAGGACATCACGCAGGACGAGGAACTGCACCGCGCGTACTGGGAGCAGATCCCCGTGGTGCTCGTGGACGGCGCGCAGCACACGTTCTGGCGGGTGGACGAGGGGCGGCTGCGCCGGGCGCTGACGGCCTGAGCGGCCGGGCGTCCAGGGGTGTCCGGAGGTGTACGGAGCGGTCAGGACGGGCGCCGGCTCGCGAGGCGTTCCGCGCCCCGTACGTTTCCGGCTTCCGTGGCCGAACCGTGGCCTGACTGAGTAGTCCAAGTGGTCCGGAAAGTCGCTTAGGATCGAGGGTCGACTGGTCGCGGGGGGCGGGATGCGTTGAGGAGAGTGTGCGGTTTTGCCCCCTTCCGGAGTGGAACGAAGGTGCCTGTGCGCCGGTTCCCCGCGCCTGCGCCGGGGGCGCGTGACCCCGGTCACGTTGGCCGGGCAAATCGGACACCATCTTTGTGCACGCGTTCACAAAGACATAGCCTGCATTCGACGGGGCGGTCCGGGGACGTATGACCGCCCGCAGCCCCGCTCTACCCGCAGGAGCACCGTGGCAACTGGCCGAACTCACCGACCGGCGACCCGCAGCCGAGGAATCCCCGAGGCCACCGTCGCCCGTCTTCCGCTGTACCTCCGAGCCCTCACCGCACTGTCGGAGCGCTCGGTACCCACGGTCTCCTCCGAGGAGCTCGCGGCCGCCGCGGGGGTCAACTCCGCGAAGCTGCGCAAGGACTTCTCCTACCTCGGCTCCTACGGGACCCGCGGGGTGGGCTACGACGTCGAGTATCTCGTGTACCAGATCTCCCGCGAGCTGGGGCTGACCCAGGACTGGCCGGTTGTGATCGTAGGTATCGGCAACCTCGGCGCCGCCCTGGCCAACTACGGCGGGTTCGCCTCCCGCGGCTTCCGGGTCGCCGCGCTGATCGACGCCGACCCCGCGATGGCCGGAAAGCCCGTGGCGGGCATCCCGGTGCAGCACACCGACGACCTGGAGCGGATCATCGACGACAACGGGGTGTCGATCGGCGTGATCGCGACCCCCGCCGGCGCGGCCCAGCAGGTCTGCGACCGGCTCGTCGCCGCCGGGGTCACCTCCATCCTCAACTTCGCGCCGACCGTCCTGTCCGTCCCGGACGGCGTCGACGTGCGCAAGGTCGATCTCTCGATCGAACTCCAGATCCTCGCCTTCCACGAGCAGCGCAAGGCCGGCGAGGAGGCCGCGGCCGACGCCGGGACCGCCGTCGCGCCCGGCCAGGACTCCGGGAAGGGACCCGACGGGGACGTCCCCGCGGTGATGCCGGCATGAGTCTCCTCGTCGTCGGGCTGAGCCACCGCAGCGCTCCGGTCAGCGTCCTGGAGCGGGCCGCGCTGTCCGCGGACACGCAGGTCAAGCTCCTCCAGGACACCCTCGCCGCCGAGCCGGCCGCCGAGGCCGCCGTGCTCGCCACCTGCAACCGCATCGAGCTGTACGCCGACGTGGACAAGTTCCACGCGGGCGTCGCCGAGCTGTCCACGCTGCTCGCCCAGCACAGCGGCGTCGGCCTCGACGAGCTGACGCCGTACTTGTACGTGCACTACGAGGACCGGGCCGTCCACCATCTGTTCTCGGTGGCCTGCGGCCTCGACTCCATGGTCGTCGGCGAGGGCCAGATCCTCGGCCAGATCAAGGACTCCCTCGCCACCGCGCAGGAGCTGCACACCGCGGGCCGGTTGCTGAACGACCTGTTCCAGCAGGCGCTGCGGGTCGGCAAGCGGGCGCACTCGGAGACCGGGATCGACCGCGCGGGCCAGTCCCTGGTGACCTTCGGCCTCGAACAGCTCGCCGCCGGTGCGGCCGTGGAGGCCTGGGCCAAGGGCAAGCGGGCGCTGGTCATCGGCGCCGGGTCGATGTCCTCGCTGGCCGCCGCGACGCTGGCGCGCGCCGGTGTCGCCGAGGTCGTCGTCGCCAACCGGACCCTGGAGCGCGCCGAGCGGCTCGCCCGGATCCTGTCCGAGGGCGACGACACGGACGTACGGGCCCGTGCGGTGCCGATGGACTCGGTGGCGGCCGAGCTGACACGTGCCGACGTCGCGGTCTCCTGTACGGGGGCCACGGGGCTCGTCCTCACGGCCGACGCGATCTCCGCCGCGGTGGAAGGGCGTACGGGAGTGGCCGCGGGAGCGGCTCCGTCCGGGGCCGGGGTGCCTCTCGAAGCTCCGGCCGGGGCTCCGGCGGACGAGGTGCTCGCACCCACCAGCATCGGCAGCGAGGACGGGTGTCCGCTCGACCTGTCCGCCGTGCAGGCCACCGCCGGGTTCTCCGTACTGGGTGAGGCCGCCGTCGCCGGAATGGCCGCCGCCGAGCTCGAGCAGCACGCCGCCTGGGTCGACAAGGGTGCCGTGCGCACCGGCGCGGGAGCCGGCACGGCTGACACGGGTGCGGTGGGCACCGGTGCGGGAGCCGGCACCGCCGACCCGGGCACCGTCGAGGCCGCCGACGCCGAGCTCATCGCCGCCCTGGCCGCCACCGCGGCCGGTGCCGGGCGGATCCCTGAGCGCCGCAGGCCCGAACCGGTCGCCGAAGCCGCCCGTCCCGCGCCCGTGCTCTCACTGCTCGACCTCGCGATGCC
Source organism: Streptomyces sp. NPDC059785 (assembly GCF_042732375.1). Classification (NCBI taxonomy): domain Bacteria; kingdom Bacillati; phylum Actinomycetota; class Actinomycetes; order Kitasatosporales; family Streptomycetaceae; genus Streptomyces; species Streptomyces sp. NPDC059785. The sequence continues at coordinate 28,934 of NZ_JBHWHV010000074.1, read as the reverse complement.
CCGCGACATCGACGCCGCCGTGCACCGGCTGCTCGGCGTCCGGCTCGTCGACATCGAGTCGCTCGCCGAGGCCTCGGCCGACGCGCCGATGGCCGCCGACGTCGACCAAGTGCGCCGGATCGTCGCCGACGAGGTGGCCGCCTTCGGCGCCGCCCAGCGCGCCGCGCACATCACCCCCACCGTCGTGGCGCTGCGCACCATGGCCGCCGACGTCGTCGCGAGCGAGATGGCCCGCCTGCACGGGCGGCTGCCCGGCCTCGACGACAAGCAGCGCGGGGAGATCACCCAGACCGTGCGGCGCGTCGTCGACAAGCTGCTGCACGCGCCGACCGTACGGGTCAAGCAGCTCGCCGCCGAGCCCGGCGGCGCCGGGTACGCGGACGCGCTGCGGACCCTGTTCGACCTGGACCAGGAGACGGTCGCCGCCGTCTCCCGGGCCACCCAAGACATCAGTACCGAGAACGCCGAGAACCGAGGGCGAGCATGAGTGAGGCACGTGAGCCGCAAGGGCGCGCCGCCCGGAACACCGGAGGGGCGCTGAGGCTCGGGACCAGGCGCAGCAAGCTCGCCATGGCCCAGTCCGGGCAGGTGGCGGACGCCGTCAGCCGGGTGACCGGGCGGCCCGTCGAGCTCGTCGAGATCACCACCTACGGCGACACCTCCCGCGAGCAGCTCGCGCAGATCGGCGGCACGGGCGTCTTCGTGACCGCGCTGCGCGACGCGCTGCTGCGCGGCGAGGTCGACTTCGCCGTGCACTCCCTCAAGGACCTGCCGACCACGCAGCCCGAGGACCTCGCGCTGGCCGCCGTGCCGGTGCGCGAGGACCCGCGTGACGTGCTCGTCGCCCGCGACGGGCTGACCTTCGGGGAGCTGCCCGCCGGTGCGCGCGTCGGTACCGGTTCGCCGCGGCGGATGGCGCAGCTCAACGCGTACGCCCGTGACCACGGGATGGCGATCGAGACCGTCTCCATCCGCGGGAACGTCGACACCCGGATCGGGTTCGTGCGCAGTGGGGAGCTCGACGCCGTCGTGCTCGCCGCCGCCGGACTCAACCGGATCGGCCGGATCGGGGAGGTCACCGACTTCCTCGCGGTCGACACTGTTTTGCCCGCCCCCGGCCAGGGGGCCCTCGCGATCGAGTGTGCCGCGGACAACGCGGACCTCGTCGCCGCGCTCGGCGAGCTCGACGACCCGTTCACCCGGGCCGCCGTGACCGCCGAGCGGTCCCTGCTCGCCGCCCTGGAGGCCGGTTGCAGCGCACCCGTGGGTGCACTCGCCGACGTCCTGGCCGACGGGCAGATTGTCAAGGAAATGCGCCTGCGGGGCGTCGTCGGCACGACCGACGGCTCGTCGCTGGTGCAGTTGTCCACCACCGGTCCCGTGCCCGAGACATACGACCAGGCGACTGCGCTCGGCCGTGAACTCGCCGCCGAGATGCTTGCCAAGGGCGCGGCCGGTCTGATGGGGGAGCGAGCACTTTGAGCCCCACCAACCTTCCCGCCCCTCCGGAACACGGGCACGTCACCTTCCTCGGTGCCGGACCCGGGGATCCGGGACTGCTGACGCTGCGCGCCGTGGAGGCGCTGGCCAACGCGGACGTCCTCGTCGCCGAGCACGAGGTGCTCGACGTCGTCCGCACGCATGCCAGGCAGAGCGTCGCCGTACTGAACACGGACGCGTCCTTCGGAGCGTCCGGGTCGTCCGGCGCGCCGCCGGGTGTGTCCTCGGGCGCTGCCTTGGGCTCTCCCGTGGGTGCCTCTTCGGGGGCGCGCTCGGGTGCGGGCACGCCTCAGCTCACGGTTGTTGACGGTGCGTCAACAACCGTTGAGGCCCCCGTGTTGAGGGATGCGGCCAATCTTGTCATGGAGGCCGCGCGGGGCGGCAAGCGGGTCGTGCGTGCGGTGTCCGGGGACCCCGGGCTCGACACGTACGCCGCCGAGGAGATGCTGGCCTGCGCCGCCGCCGGGGTGCCGTTCGAGGTCGTGCCCGGTGTCGCCGCGGCCGTCGGGGTGCCCGCGTACGCGGGTGTTCCGCTGCGGGACGCGCAGGGTGCCGATGTGCGGTTCGTGGACGCGCGTACGGCCTCCGACCGGTGCTGGACCGAGGTCGGGGCGTCGGACGGGACCGTCGTCGTGTCCGCCACGCTCGACTCCGTGAGCGCGGCGGCGGGTGAGCTGGTGGCCGCCGGGCGCAAGCCCGATACGCCGCTGAGCGTCACCATCGCCGGTACGACGACCCGGCAGCGGACCTGGTCCGCGACGCTCGGGACGATCGCGCAGACGCTGAAGCAGGCCAAGGTGCTGCCCTCGCCCGACGGCGGGCGGCCGGTGATAGCCGTGGTCGGTGAGCGTTCCGCCGCCGCCCAGCGCGACCAGCTGTCCTGGTTCGAGTCCAAGCCGCTGTTCGGCTGGAAGGTGCTCGTGCCGCGGACGAAGGAGCAGGCGGCGTCGCTCTCCGACCAGTTGCGCTCGTACGGTGCGGTGCCGCACGAGGTGCCGACGATCGCGGTCGAGCCGCCGCGGACGCCGCAGCAGATGGAGCGGGCGGTCAAGGGCCTGGTGACCGGGCGGTACGAGTGGATCGCCTTCACCTCGGTCAACGCGGTCAAGGCCGTGCGGGAGAAGTTCGAGGAGTACGGGCTCGACGCGCGGGCCTTCGCCGGGATCAAGGTCGCGGCGGTGGGTGAGCAGACGGCGAAGGCGCTGGTCGCCTTCGGCGTGAAGCCGGATCTGGTGCCGAGTGGTGAGCAGTCGGCTGCGGGGTTGCTGGAGGACTGGCCGCCCTACGATCCGGTCTTCGACCCGATCGACCGGGTGTTCCTGCCGCGGGCCGACATCGCCACGGAGACGCTGGTCGCCGGGCTGATCGAGCTGGGCTGGGAGGTGGACGACGTCACGGCGTACCGGACCGTGCGGGCGTCGCCGCCGCCGGCCGAGACGCGTGAGGCGATCAAGGGCGGCGGGTTCGACGCCGTGCTGTTCACGTCGTCGTCGACCGTGCGGAACCTGGTGGGCATCGCGGGGAAGCCGCACAACGTGACGGTGATCGCGTGCATCGGGCCCGCGACGGCGAAGACGGCCGAGGAGCACGGGCTGCGGGTCGACGTGATGGCTCCGGAGCCGTCCGTGCACAAGCTGGCGGAGGCGCTGGCGGACTTCGGCGCGCGGCGCCGTGCGGCGGCGGTGGAGGCGGGGGATCCGGTGACTCGGCCGAGCGAGCGGCGGCCGGGGTCTCGTAGGCGGCGGACGACAACCTGATCTGAGCTGAGGCGGTGGCGAGTGCGGGGCGTGCTCTTCGAGTGCGCCCCGCGTCCTTGTGGTTACGAAGCCGCCGTCCGCAGCTTCTGGAGCCGGGCGAACAGTTCGCCTTTCCGGGCCCTGCGCACGGTGTTCTCGGTCACCGTGATGCCCGCGGCTTGCAGTTCCTCACGCGCCTGGCGCATGCGGGTCTCTTCGTCGATCTTCATCGTCGTGTCGGCCATGCCTTTCTCTGCCGGTATCCCGCCGGGGCGCCTGCTCTTTGGTCGTGGGTCGGGGCCGCGCCGGTACATCCGCCCGTCGCTTACGTGGTCGCCCCGGAGATGTCCGGTTCAACTCCGACGGTGACCACGCAAGCGCCGGGCATCTGATGTACCGGCACGGCCCCTTCCGCGCGTACGCGGCTAACGGTCAGTGGTTTCAGCGGTTGCGTACGGCAGGAAGGACGCCCAGGTGGTGGGGGAGAGGGCGAGGCGGGGGCCGTCGGGGACCTTTGAGTCACGGATCAGGATGTGGCGCGGGGCTGTCGCCACCTCCACGCAGTCAGGCCCGTCAGATGTGCTGTAGCTGCTTTTTATCCACTCCGACTTGGCGTCGGCTGCGTAAGCCTTGAGCGTCATGTCTTCTTTTCTCCCAGCACGTTTTCGATGAAGGTCAACGACTCCTGTGGGCTCAGTGCCTGGGCTCGGAGGGCTCCGTAGCGGATGTCGAGGACCGTCGTTTCCTTGGGGTCGGTCATCACTCGGCTCTTGAGGGGTGCTTCGCTGAACGCAACTGTGGCGCCGTCCTTGAGCCTGAGAAGTCTGAACGAACCGTCGGTTCCTGAGTTCTCCTCACAGTCCAGCGGTAAAACCTGGAGGTCGACATTGCGTTGCTGCCCTACCTCCAACAACCGTTCGAGCTGCTGTTGCAACACAAGCTTGCCCCCGATGGGCCTGCGCAACGTCGACTCGCACTGCACGAAGCTGAAAACGCGCCGCCCCGTCAGGGGGTCGAGAACCTCCTGACGCGCCAAGCGGGCTGCGACCTGCTCCTCGACCTCGTCCTTGGTGAACCCTGGCCGACGGGCGCCGTAGAGACCCCTCGCATACTCCTCCGTCTGCAACAACCCCTGCACGACGGAGTTGTTGTAGGCGCACAGCTCGACCGCCTCCGCCTCCAGTTTCTTGAGGTCCCGCACCTTCTTCGGATACCGGACCTCCGCCACGTCCTGCTTCAGTGCCGCGATCCGGCCGCCCGCCGCCAGCGCTTCGTCGGCCTGGTCCAGGTACTCGGGGCGGGGAATGCGCCGCCCCCGCTCCACGCAGGAGACCTGTTCCTCGCCGTAGCCGATCGCCGCGCCGAACTCGGCCTGGGTGAGGCCGGCCGACTCACGCCACAGCTTCAGCTGTCGCGCGACCGTGCGTAGTACGGCTCCCGCCTCGTCGTCTTGGTCACGTAGTCCCGCGTCCCACTCGTTCACGTCCGCCGCCTCCCGCCGGGCACCCGCGGTTCAACCCCTGGCGTGCGGGTTACGTCACCCCGTGCGGCCCGGACGGAACCGGGCACCGTACGGGCAGCCACTGTCCGCACGAGCTGCCTCTCTTCACAGGCTACGCACGGGTGGACACGCTGAGTGATGTGAAACAGCAATTCAACTATTCCCATCAGCAGTTCTCCGTTCCGCTCTCCGCCACGCGTCGTGGTGCCCGTCTCGCCCGGTTGCTGGCGGTCGAGCAACTGCGAGAGTGGCGGCTGCCGTTGGACCCGGCGCGGCTCGTGGTGGCGGAGTTGGCGGCGAACGCGGCGCTGCACGGGCAAGTCTCCGGGAGGGACTTCCGTCTCGTCCTCTTCGTCACCGCGTCCGGCGCGCTGCGCATCGAGGTGACTGACACGCGCGGTGATCGTCTGCCCACCCGGGTGCGTCAGGGAGATGGCGCTGAGCTCGCGGAGTGCGGTCACGGTCTGTTGCTTGTCGAGGAGTTGGCGGATCGATGGGGGGTCATGTGGGGGCCGGTGCCGTGCAAGACCGTGTGGGCGGAGATCGATCCCGATCTCGGTCTGGATCTTGGTTCCGGCCCCTGCCGATAGGCCCCCTACCGGGGCCCGGAAACACGGGACCCGGTGGTGCGGACGCCGGAGCTGCGGGCGGTAAAAGACCAAAGAACCTGGGGAAAGAACCCTCCCAACCGGACCAAACCCCGCCTACGTCACTCGGGCGGGTGAAAGGGGTCTGTGCGGCTGGCGCGCGGGCCGTACGGCCGTGCAGTCTCGGCCTCGGACGACGACTTCGTACGACTCCGCGTGCCGCAACCGCGTACCGCAAAAGCAACGGCCCTCGCCGGGACTGCAATCCCAGTGCGAGGGCCTACCAACGAGGAAGCAGAACCTTCCCCCATGGCTGAGCAGAAGCTTATCCCTGCCTCGTGTCCGCGTCAGGGCGTTCGGCGCACCGCCGCCCGATCCGGTGTCACCCACGTACGGACGTACCAACCCGACCGGTACTCGATCATCGGCAACCACCTCGCCCAGCACCGCCAGTTGTCGCTCACCGCGATCGGGCTCGCCGTGCACATCCTGTCGCTGCCGGACGGCGCCGCTTCCGACATCCGTACGCTCGCCGCCCACTTTCCGGAAGGGCGCGACCGCATCGCCTTCGCGCTGCGGGAGCTGGAGGGGGCAGGCTACATCGAGCGGGTACGGGAACGGGTCGCCGACGGGCGGGTGATCACGCGGACGTACGCCCACGAGGTGCCGGGGGAGCCGGGAAGGCCCGGGAGGCCGGTGGTCGCCGCCGTTGCCGTGGCCACTACGGCTGTCCCGGCCGCACCAGTGGCGTCGCCGGCTGCGGCCGTACCAGCGACACCGGCCGCACCTGCCGAGCCCGAACCGCCGGCCCGGGATCCCGCGCCTGATGCTGTCGAACCCGCCCCGCCCCGCAGCGAGCACCATGACGAGGCCGAAGCCCTCCTCATCGGTCTGCGCCGGACCGACGACCGCTTCACCCTGTCCCGGCGCGACGTACGGCACCTGGTGCCCGCTGCCGTCGCCTGGTTCGAGAACGGGGCCAGCCGGACGGCCGTGCAGCACGCCCTGACCGCTGACATCCCCGCGCACCTGAGACATCCGAAGCGCTTCCTGGCCTACCGCTTGGCGGCACTGTTGCCGCCACCTGTGCCGTTCCTGCCGGAGAAGGCCATCGAGGTCATGCGCCCGCAGGCCGAGCCGCCTCCCTGGTATCCCCTGGTGATTTGTGCCGGTGGCTGTACGCGCCCCTTCCGTGCCCCGGAGGGCACCTGGTGCCGGGACTGCCGAGCCCGGAGGGACGAATCCCGTGACTGAGCCCGTGACCGACGAGATGATGCGCGCGGCCTACTGGCACGCCTACGCCTCGCTCATTCAGATGTCGTCCCTCCTGGAGACGCTCATGGCCGAGCGGACGGGCGGGGACGGCGTGGAACCGCACGCCGGTGCCGCGCTGTGGGCGGTGCGGCTCGCAGCCGTCGTTCTGCGCCCCGCCGTGGACGGCGCGCCGGCACCGCCCTTCACCGATGACAGCGACCGGCTCCTGTACCTGGCCGGTCAGTGGCGTGACGCCGCTTTCGGCCTTGGCGAGTTCGCCCAGCCGCCTGTCGTGCTGCGGCTCGTCGAGGACGGCGAGGGACGACACGGCGAGGGGTAGGGCGGGGCCGACTGCGCGTCGGCAAAGGCACGTGTGGGGCGGGCGTAGCGTGGAGGTATGACGAAGTACGGATCCTTCCCCGGTACGCGGCCGCGGCGGCTGCGTACGTCGCCTGTGATGCGGCGCATGGTCGCCGAGACCCGGCTGCACCCGGCCGACTTCATCCTGCCCGCCTTCGTGCGGGAAGGGGTCAGCGAGCCTGTGCCGATCGCTGCCATGCCTGGGGTCGTGCAGCACACGCGGGACAGTCTGAAGAAGGCGGCCGCGGAGGCGGTGGAGGCGGGGGTCTCCGGGATCATGCTCTTCGGGGTGCCCGAGGATGCGAAGAAGGATGCCGCCGGGACGTGCGGGACCGATCCGGAGGGGATTCTTCAGGTCGCGCTCCGGGATGTGCGAGGTGAGGTCGGGGACGAGTTGCTTGTCATGTCTGACCTCTGTCTTGACGAGTTCACCGATCATGGGCACTGCGGGGTGCTCGATGAGCACGGACGTGTCGACAACGACGCCACCCTCGAGCGGTACGCCGAGATGGCTCAGGTGCAGGCCGACGCCGGGGCCCACGTGGTCGGGCCCAGCGGGATGATGGACGGGCAGATCGGGGTCATCCGCGATGCCCTGGATCAGATCGGGCGCGAGGACGTGGCCGTTCTCGCCTACGCGGTCAAGTACGCCTCCGCCTTCTACGGGCCCTTCCGGGAGGCCGTCGGGTCCTCGCTCCAGGGGGACCGGAAGACCTACCAGCAGGACGGGGCCAACATCCGGGAGTCGATGCGCGAGCTGGCGCTGGATCTGGAGGAGGGGGCCGACATGGTGATGGTCAAGCCTGCCGGGCCCTATCTCGACATCCTCGCCAGGGTTGCGGAGGAGTCTGACGTGCCGGTCGTCGCCTATCAGATCTCCGGTGAGTACTCGATGATCGAGGCTGCGGCAGAGAAGGCCTGGATCGATCGGGAGAAGGCGATCCTGGAGACGCTTACCGGTATCAAGCGGGCCGGGGCGCGGAACATCCTCACCTACTGGGCCACCGAGGTCGCGCGAAACCTGCGCTGAGTGCGTGCCGGGGGCGCGTGGAGGCGGGCGCCGTGACGGGCGGGTGAGAGGACGCGTTGGTGTCGCGACCGCGCGTCATGGTGCCGGTCACCCGCCTGCGCACCCACCGGGGGTCCCGTGGAACCCGTCTTCCCGCACGCCGACCGGCTCTTCGCGCTGCTGAACCAGCTCGTACGCCGCCCGCGCAAGGGCGAGCTGCCGAGCGAGGTGCCGCACCGGGACGGCATCCCCGTACTGGGACTGGTCGGCGACCGGCAGGGGCGGCTCGCCGAGCAGATCAGGCGCGCGCTCGGGGAGGCGCAGCCGCGGCGTGTTCCGCACGAGGTCGTCTCCATGGACGAGCGGTGGGAAGAGGTCGTCCGGGAACGTCCCGACCTGGCCCCCGCCTGGCAGCGCTCCGAGCTGTGCCGCAGGGTGCTCGTCCAGCTCGCCCGGGAGTATTCCTCCGCCCGCGGCGGAGGTGACCGGCGCGTACGGTTCCGGCGGTTCGGCCTGGTCAACTGGCTGCTGGAGATGACCTCCACGGAGGACGAACCCGACTCGCAGCACGACCGGGACATGCTGCGCCGCCTGCGGGACCGGGAGTTCCAGCGCCGGCCCGTCCTCGGCCTCCTGCGCTCGCCCGGCACCGAGGTGGCGCTCCAGGGGAACGTGCCCTGGTGGGCGTACGTCCTCGGGCTGTACGTGCTGCCGCTCACCTGGTTCCGGGCCTGGCGGGTGCTGGGCGGCGAGTACCGGTGGCTGCTGCGGCAGCCGTACATGGCGCCCGGTGATCCGGGGACGTTCGCGGGGTTCGCGCTGCGGCTCACCCAGCCCCGGTGGGGGCGCGAGGACCCCGAGCAGGTCGTCAAGCTGATGGTCAACGCCTTCCTGGAGGACCTGCGGGTCGCCTACCGGCGGCGGCCCTGGCGGCGGCGCGCCGCCCGGCGCACGGCCTACTGCGTGGCGTTCCTCAAGGGCGTCGGCACGGACAACCGCGGCTGGGCGCTGGTGCGTTCGTTCGTGGACGTGCGCAACGAGACCGGCGCCTTCGACCCGCTGCTCATCGTCACCAGCTGCACGGAGGACGAGCAGCGGCGTGAGCACGATCCCGGTCGGGTGCGGGTGCGCAGTCTGGCCGAGGAGCTGACGCCGTACCAGGCGTGGTGCGAGCGGCTGCGGAGCGCGGGGCGCAGCCGCGGCGCCGACTTCTGGAAGCTGCCCGTCCAGGTGCCGGGCCCGCTCCCGGAGGGCCACCCCGACCAGGACGCCCAGCACGAGAGCTCCTCCGCGGCCCGGCGGTTCACCGTGGGACGGCCTCCGGCCTGGGCCGGGCGGGCCGCCACCGTCGGGGCCGTGACCCTCGCCCTGGCCCTGGTCGCCGCGAGCGTCGGCGGCATGGTGATCCGGGACGGCCGCTGGCAGCGCGCGCACTGCGGGCTCGAGCGCTCCGACCCCGATGCCGGGACCGTGCGGTGGGAGGAGGAGACCCGGGAGTGCGTGGGCGTCGCCCCGCACGGATTCGGCTTCGCGGTCGGCGGCGGCAAGGACGACGAGCTGCGCCGGACCTTCGAGGTGCTCGCCGCCCAGAACGAGGAGGCCGAGCGGATCCACCGGGACTCCGGGCGGCCCCTGGTCACCCTCGTCCACGTGTCGGCCATGTTCAGCGCCGCCGGCGGACAGCCCCCGAAGGCCCTGTCGTACGCGCGCGAACAGCTCCAGGGAGCGGCGAGCGCCCAGCGCAGGCAGCTCGACCAGCTCGCGGAGAACCAGCCCGTACTGCGGATCTTCCCGGCGAACGCCGGTTCCGGCATGCACCACGGGAAGAAGGTCGCCGCCATCATCGAGCGGATGAAGCGGGACGACCCCACCATCGTCGGGGTCACCGGCCTCGACGAGAGCCGCCGGGCCACCGTGGAGACGATCACCGCGCTCACCCGCGCGGGCCTGCCCATGGTCGGCACCACCCCGTCCGCCGACACCCTCGACGACGACTCCCCGCTCTACCACCAGGTCTCACCGCAGAACGAACGCGAGGCCGAGGTCGCCGCCGCCTACGCCGCGGAACTTCTGGAGAAGGGGACGTCGGGGGAGGGAGAGGGGGCCGCGGTGAAGAAGAAGGAGGTGCTGCTCCTGCACTCCGACGACCGCAGCGACGCCTACAGCCGGACCCTGTGGAAGGACGCCGTCCGGGCCTTCGGCGGGCGCGGCTTCACGGTGGTGCCGCGGGCCTTCACCCCCGACTCCCTGGCCGGCGCCTCCGCGGGCGGAGCCGGTACGCGCACGGCCGGGCGGCACGTGTGCGCGGACCCGGACCGGCTGGTGTTCTTCGCGGGACGCTCCGAGGATTTCGAGAGCGTCCTGCTGAGCGTCGACAGCATCTGCGGCACGGCCGAGCCGCACATCCTCGGCGGTGACGACGTGGCCCGGCTCGGCGCGGACGCGAAGCGGCGCGCCGAGTTCGGCCGGCTCGCCTACGACTTCCTCGACTTCACCCCCAACTCGCACTCCTGCGACGGCGCCGACAACCTCTACTCCACGATGAAGAGGCTGTTCGAGGAGGAGTGCGGGCCGTCGGCGAGCACCTTCCTCGACGGCCACGCCGCCCTCGCCTACGACGCCGTGAGCGTGTACCTCGCGGCGGTCCGCAGCCTTCAGGAGGACGCGCCCGGGATGGAGATCACCCCGCACGCCGTGTGGCGGGCGCTCGGCGGCATCCACGGGGACTCGGCCCTCGACGGGGAGAGCGGCGACGTCGACTTCGGCGGCGAGGCGGGCGGGCACACCCCGGTCGACAAGTTCATCTCCGTCCAGCAGGTCGGGGAGAAGGCCGTGCTGCGGCAGGTCGGCTTCTGCGGGCGCTGGGGGACGGAGGAACAGGAGACCTGGTGCCCCGGACTGCGCGGGTCCGGCACGCGGTAGCGCGTGCCGGACCCGCGGTCGCCGGTGTCAGTACATCAGCGCGTCGTCCAGGTCCTGCTGCCAGTACGTGACCGTGAGCGAGTCGTCCACGTACGTGCCCTTCGCGGGGAGCGACGGGGTGGCCGTGCCCTTGTCGTCGTTGAAGTAGACCGTCAGGGACTCGGCCGTGTAGCCGTTCTTGCCGCTGCCGTCGGCCATCGACAGACGCACGCCCGCGTAGCCCGACTCGCCCGGCGCCAGCGTCACCACCGCCTGCGGCTGGGACTCCTCGAACACCGGCGGCACCGACTGGGCCTCGCCGAACCTGACCGCCGGGTAGCCGACGAGGTGGCAGGTCTTCGAACCCGTGTTGGTGACGGTGAGCAGCATGTGGTTCAGGGGACGGGAGACCTCCGTGGCGGTCACCTTGGTGACGGACGTGGTGCAGGGGTTCAGGCGGCTGGAGGACGAGGACGAGCCGGAGGACGAGGACGCCTGGTCCGCCTCGGCGCCCTTCGAGCCGTTCGTTCCCTTCGAGCCGCCCGTGCCCTTCGAACCCGTGCTGTCCGAGCCCCCGGTCGTGCCCGTCGTGCCCGACGCCGTCTCCGACGCCTGCGCCGACGCGCCCTCGTCGCGGACGCCCTCTCCGTTGTCGCACGCGGTCATCGTGAACGCGGCGACGGCGAGCGTGGCGGCGGCGAGCAGACGGGTGCGGGCGGTGCGTGCGGACATGGTGATCCCCCTGTGGTGGTGCGGGACTTGGCGCAGACCGCTCGACCGGGTGCCGGGAGCGGCGTGCTTGGATGGCCACAGCTTGTGCGGTGATCCGTCCCAGCCGCCACAGCAGTCGGGGGAAACGGGACGCTGGAACGTTCGTACCGGCTCTGACCTGGGGGAATGACAGTCCCCTGGAATGCCGGTCCGGGACACGGGGAGAGGGAGGAACGGTGGCGGGGGACGCATTCTCCGAGCTGCTGGGGCAGTTGAAGGAGCGGTCCGGGCTCAGTTACGGGGTGCTCGGCAAGCGGTTGCACATGAGTGCCTCGACGCTCCACCGGTACGTCAACGGGGATGCCGTACCGACGGACTACGCGCCCGTGGAGCGGTTCGCCCGGGTCTGCAAGGCCACCCCCGAGGAACTCGTCGAGCTGCACCGGCGGTGGGTGCTCGCCGATGCCCGGCGGGGACAGAAGGGGGCACCCGCCACACCGGCACCCGCCACACCGGCACCCGCCACGCCGGCACCCGTCACACCGGCGCCTGCCGGATCGGTACCTGCTCCGGAATCGGTGGAGGCGGCAGCAGAAGCTGGGGGAGAGCCAGAGGTCGGGGCCGAGGGCGCGCGTGTGTCCGCGCCGGAGGCGGCGGCTGAGCCGGAGGCTCCGGTGCGTCGGCGCCGGCGGACCGTCGTGCTCGCCGGGGCCGCCGTGGTCGCCGCCGCCGTCTCGGCCGCGGTCCTCGTGGGGCTCGTGCAGGGCGGTGGCGACGACGAGGGCGGCGGCAAGCAGGCGGTGGGTGCCGGGGCCGCGACGGTCGCGGAGTCGGGCACGGGCGGGGCGTCGGCCGACGGCAAGCGGCGGTCGTCCTCCCCCTCGGCCTCGGCGTCCGCCTCGCACAGCACGTCCCCGTCCGCCTCCGCCTCCGCCTCGCGGGGCGGTACGGAGAAGGGGTCCGGGAACAGCGGCGGCGGCGTACCGCTCACCGTCGCCACCAAGCCGTACGTCTGGGACAGCCCCTGCGGGCAGCCCTACCTGCTCGACCAGGACCCCGCCAACGTGCCGCCGCCGCCGAACGAGCAGGAGGCGCCCGGCTGGATCACCACGCTCGGCGCGGTCTCCGGTGACGAGCAGCGGCTCACCCTGACCGTGCAGGGCACCGGCGAGGAGACCGCCGTACTGGACGCCCTGCACGTGCGGGTGGTGGGCAAGGGCGCGCCGCTCGCCTGGAACAGCTACTCCATGGGGTTCATCGGGGTCGGCTGCGGCGGACCGGCGGAGAGCAAGTCCTTCGACGTGAACCTCGACCTGGCCAACCCGGACGCCGTGGTCAAAGGCGGGCAGCGCGACTTCCCGTACAAGGTGAGCGAGAGCGATCCCGAGGTGTTCCAGATCCTCGCCCACGCCGAGGCGAACGACGTGAGCTGGTACCTGGAGCTTGACTGGTCCAGCGGCGAGCGCAGCGGGACGGTGCGCATCGACAACAAGGGCCGGCCCTTCCGGACCAGCGGGACGAAGGGGCGCCCGGTGTACGGCTATCCGCTGGGCGGCGACGCCTGGGAGCGGACCGACGGCGAGTGAGGGGCGCGGCCGTACCGGTGCCGGGCACTATCAAGTCATCGGTGAAGCTAGGTTGTTGGCGATCGACTGACCAGGTGATCGACTGACCAGGTGACTTCCCAGGGAGGCTCCATGCCCGGTGACGCGCTCAGCCAGGACCCCGCCGAGCTGAGGAGGCGGATCGACACGACGAAGGCGCACCCGGCCCGGGTCTACGACGTCTTCCTCGGCGGCAAGGACAACTACCCGGTGGACCGGGCGGCCGCCGCAGCGGCGCTCGCCGCCAACCCCCGCGGGTACCTCGACGTGCGGCACAACCGCGACTTCATGCGGCGGGCCGTCACCCGGCTGTCCAAGGAGTCCGGCATCCGGCAGTACCTGGACATCGGCACCGGACTGCCCACCCAGGAGAACGTCCACCAGATCGCCCAGCGCGCCGCGCCGGACTCCCGGGTCGTGTACGTCGACAACGACCCGGTGGTGCTGGCGCACGCGCGCGCCCTGCTCACCAGCGGCCCCGAGGGGCGTACGGACTACATCGACGCCGATCTCAAGCAGCCCGCCCAGATCCTCGAACAGGCCGCGGGGACGCTCGACCTCAGCGAGCCGTTGGCGCTCGTGCTCGCCGCGATCCTGCACTTCATCGAGGACGACGAGGCGTACGCGATCGTGCGGGAGCTGGTCGACGTGCTGCCCTCGGGCAGCCGGCTGGTGCTCAGCCACCTCACCGAGGACCTGAATCCGGAGAACGTGCGCGCGGTCGCGCGGACCTACCACGAGCGCGGTTTCACCTTCGTACTGCGCACCAAGGCCGAGGTCGAGCGGTTCTTCACGGAGAACGGGCTGGAGATCGAGGAGCCGGGTGTCGTGCCCGCCCACCACTGGCACCCCGACGGGGCCGCCCCGCTCCCGGAGGACGCCGACGCCGTCGACCTGTCCGCCCTCGACGACATCGAGCTGGTCCGCTACCGCGACATCAACGACGTCACGGACGCGGACATCAACGTCTACGTGGGGACGGCGGTCAAGCCCTGAGCGGTGCCGCCCTTCTGAACAGTGCGCGGACACGGCCGGGCGCTCCGGCCGTGTCCGGATCGCCGTGTCCGGATCGCGGAAATGGTGGATGTAGGCGGCACCTTGTTGCCTAGGGTGCGGGCACCGAGCAGCAGGGCCGCGGGTGCGCGTGCGGTCCTGCCGTACCACCGACAAGGAGCCGCCTCGTGACCGTCACCGCCGATTCCCCCACCGACCCCGGCACCGGCCCCCGTACCGGCCCCGGGACCGGCCCCGGCACCGGCCCGCGTACCGCCGCCTCGTCCGCCCCCCTCCCGCCGCTCTCCGCGCGGGCCGCCTCGGTCGGCGGGTCCGCCGTGCGGGACATCCTCGCGGTCACCGCACGCCCCGAGGTGATCAACTTCGCGGGCGGGCTGCCCGCGCCCGAACTCTTCGACGCCGAGGGCATCGCCGCCGCCTACCGCGACGTGCTCGCGGAGACGCCCGAGCGGGCGCTCCAGTACTCCACCACCGAGGGCGAGCCCGTCCTGCGGGCCGCCCTCGCCGCGCGCACCACCGCGCGCGGGCTGCCGACCGCGGCCGACGACCTGCTGGTCACCACCGGATCGCAGCAGGCGCTGTCACTGCTCGCCACCGCCCTGGTGGAGCCCGGCGACACCGTCCTGGTCGAAAGCCCCTGTTACCTGGCGGCACTTCAGGCGTTCGCCTTCGCGGGGGCGCGGGTCGTGGCCGTGCCGGGCGACGACGACGGCATCGACCCGGAGGCCCTGGACGAACTGGTCGTGCGGGAGCGGCCCAAGCTGCTCTACACCGTGCCGACCTTCCAGAACCCGACCGGACGGACCCTGCCCGCCGAGCGCCGCGCCGCCGTCGCGGCCGTCGCCGGGCGGCGCGGGCTGTGGATCGTCGAGGACGACCCGTACGGCGAACTGCGCTTCGAGGGCGAGCGGGTGCCGTGGATCGCCGGCTACGAGGGCGCCGGTGACCGGACGGTGCTGCTCGGGTCGTTCTCCAAGGTCATGGCGCCGGGCATGCGGCTCGGCTGGCTGCGGGCACCCGCCGCGCTGCGCCGCGCCTGCGCCGTCGCCAAACAGGCCGCCGACCTGCACACCCCGACCGTCAACCAGCTCGCCGCCGCCCGCTACCTGGCCGACCGGGACCTCGACGCCCACGTGGCGCGCGTCGCCGCCGCGTACGGCCAGCGCCGGGACGCGATGCTCGCGGGCCTCGCCGGCGCCCTCCCGGACGGCTCCACCTGGAACCGCCCCGAGGGCGGCATGTTCCTGTGGGCCCGGCTGCCCGAGGGGTACGACACCGCCGCCCTGCTGCCGCGCGTGGTCGAGCAGGACGTGGCGTACGTCCCCGGGGCGCCCTTCTACGCGGGCACCCCGGACCGGGCGACGCTGCGGCTGACCTTCGTCACCCAGACCCCCGACGAGATCGCCGAGGGGCTGCGGCGGCTGGGACGCGGGCTGGAGCCGGGCACAGCGCGGGACTGAGCCGGGCTTCCGGCGGGGCTGAGCCGGGTCGCCGTCGGGGCGCCTCCGCAACGCTCCCGCCTCCGCCGGCGGGCCGGTGTCAGTCCCACCAGAAGGACCAGACGTGCCGGCCCAGCACCTCCCGCGCCGCGTACTCCCGCAGGGTGTTGTGGTCGCCATGGACGACGACGTCCGGGCAGAACGCGAAGTGCTCGGCGGCGACCGCCTCGGCCGCCTCCGCGGTGGCGGGCGGCGCCGCCACGGACAGCACGAGCTGCACGGCGGTGAGGGCGACCACCCGTATGCCGAAGCGGTCCTCCCAGGAGCGCAGGACGGCGCACAGCCGCGCCACGTCGTCCTCCTGGTTCACCGGGCCCGACCAGCCGAGGGCCGCCGGGACGTCGGCGCTGCGGCGGGCCGGGACCAGGGCCGCGCGGGGGGCTTCCAGCCAGGAGTCCGGGCCGGTCAGGGAGTCGGCGACCGCCGCGGCCCGGGCGTCGGGGTCGGCGGAGCCGGGGCCCGCGGGGGCGAGGCCGGGCCAGACCGGGCCGAACGGCGCCACCGTGTCGGCGAAGGGCGACCGCGGGCCGAACACCTCCTCGACGCGCTCCCGGCCCGGCCGGTCCGGGTCGGCCGCGGACAGCTCGTCCGCCGCGTACTCCTCCCAGTAGTCGGCCAGCACCTCCTCCGGGTCGTGGTCGCCCGGGTAGGTCGTGGCGCCGGGGTCGAGCTGCCAGCCGGCCGGTCCTTCACCGCTCGCGCCGTCCGCACCGTCCGGGTCGTTCTCGTCGTCGATGGCGCTGATGAGCACCGGATGCAGCCCGGCCGTACGGCGCGCGGCCGAGAGCCGCAGCCAGTCGCCGGGGGCCGCGGGCCCGTCGGAGCACCACAGGAGCGGTTCGTGCCAGGGGCCCTCCGCGGTCGCGTCGACCAGGGTCCCGGAGGGCAGTTCGAGCCCGAGCGTGCCGCCGCTCGGATCGGCCGCCAGCTTCGGCAGCGCGTTGGGAAGAGTCGCCATGACCAGACAGTAGGGCCGACCACTGACATCGGCTCCGCCCATGACAGCGGCCCTTGCCACGCGTCGGGCCCGGACCGTTCACAGCCACGGTCCGGGTCCGTTCACAGCGGAAGGGCTGCGCGCTCTCAGAGGCGCTCGGGCGTCCTGATGCCGAGCAGCGCCATGCCCCGGTGCAGGGTGCGCGCCGTGACGTCGCAGAGGAACAGGCGGTTCTCGACCTGCGCGGGGGTCTCCGCCTTCAGGACCGGGCACTTGTCGTAGAACGTCGTGTACAGCGACGCCAGCTGGTACAGGTACGCCGCCAGCTTGTGCGGCGCGTACTCGGCGGCCGTCTCCGCCAGCGTCTCCGCGAACTGGTCCACGTGCAGGCCGAGCGCCCGCTCCGCCGGTTCGAGGGTCAGCTCCGCGTGGGCGGCCGGACGCGTCTCGCCCGCCCTGCGCAGGATCGACTGGATCCGCGCGTACGCGTACTGGAGGTAGACGCTGGTGTCGCCGTTCAGCGAGACCATCTGGTCCAGGTCGAACTTGTAGTCCCGGTTCGCCGACGTCGACAGGTCCGCGTACTTCACCGCGCCGATGCCGACCTGGGCGCCGCGCTCGGCGATCTCCTCGTCCGACAGCTCGCCCCTGGTGTCCTTCTCGCGGACGACCGCCGTGGCGCGCTCGACCGCCTCGTCCAGGAGGTCCACCAGGCGCACCGTCTCGCCCTCACGGGTCTTGAACGGCTTGCCGTCCTTGCCGAGGACCGTGCCGAACGCGAGCTGGACCGCCTTGACGTCGTCGTTGAGCCAGCCGGCCCGCCGCGCCGTCTCGAAGACCATCTTGAAGTGCAGGGACTGGCGGGCGTCCACCACGTAGAGCAGGGTCGACGCCTTCAGGTCGAAGACGCGGTTCCTGATCGCGGACAGGTCGGTGGCCGCGTACCCGTAGCCGCCGTCGGACTTGCGGACGATCAGCGGGACCGGGTTGCCGTCGGGGCCCTTGACGTCGTCGAAGAACACGCACAGCGCGCCCTCGGAGCGGACGGCGACGCCGGACTCCTCCAGCAGGCGGCAGGTCTCGTCCAGCATGTCGTTGTAACCGGACTCGCCGACCACGTCAGGGTCGCGGATCTCCATGTCCAGCTTGTCGAAGACCGAGTAGAAGTAGATCTTCGACTCGTCGACGAACTTCTGCCAGAGCGCGAGGGTCTCCGCGTCGCCCGCCTGGAGGTCGACCACCCGGCGCCGGGCCCGGGTCTTGAACTCCTCGTCGGAGTCGAAGAGCGCGCGGGACGATTTGTACAGCCGGTTCAGGTTCGACATGGCCTCCTCGCCGGAGACCTCGCCCTCGCCCTTGTCGTGGTCCAGCTCGTGCGGGTGCTCGATCAAGTACTGGATGAGCATGCCGAACTGGGTGCCCCAGTCGCCGATGTGGTGGCGCCTGACCACCGTCTCGCCCGTGAACTGAAGGATCTGCACCACCGCGTCGCCGATGACGGCGGAGCGCAGGTGGCCTACGTGCATCTCCTTGGCCACGTTCGGCTGCGCGTAGTCGATCACCGTGGTGCCCGGGTGCTCCGCGCGCGGGACGCCGAGGCGGTCGGTGTCGGCGGCGCGGGCCGCGAGGTTGTCGATGATCGCCGAGTCGGTGACCGTGATGTTCAAAAAGCCGGGGCCCGAGACCTCGATGTCCGCGAGCAGGTCGCCCGACTCCACGCGCGCGACGACCTGCGCCGCCAGCTCGCGCGGGTTGGCCTTGGCCTTCTTCGCGAGCGCCAGGATGCCGTTGGCCTGGAAGTCGGCCCGGTCGCTTCGTCGCAGCAGCGGGTCCGCGGCACCGGCCTCCGGCAGTGCTGCCGTGAGGGCGTCCGCGAGGCGCTGGTGGACGGAAGCGGTGAGGGACGTGACCGAGGCCATTTCAGTGGCTGCCGTTCTGCTCGGGTTCGGTGGGTCTGCTGGTCGTGCACGGCCGCATCCGGCCGCGGGGCCAAGTATCCCACGCGGTGAAAAGCCGTTTTCGCGGTTGAGGGCGGAGCTGGGAGAATGGGTCGGTCAGCCGTACTGGCATCAGAGGCAGTAGCAGTATTCAGAGGCAGTAAGAGAAAGAAGGACGTGCCGATCGTGGCTCAGAGCACCGAGACCACCGACTGGGTCTCCCGTTACGCGGATGAGGTCGTCGCCGAGTCGGAGCGTCGGGCCGAGGGCGCGAAACACGACGGTGCCGGGGCACCGGTGATCGTCGTCGCGTCCGGACTCTCCCCCTCGGGACCGATCCACCTGGGCAACCTGCGCGAGGTGATGACCCCGCACCTGGTCGCCGACGAGATCCGCCGCCGCGGGTACACGGTGCGCCACCTGCTCTCCTGGGACGACTACGACCGGTACCGCAAGGTCCCGGCCGGGGTCGCCGGCATCGACGACTCCTGGGCCGAGCACATCGGCAAGCCCCTCACCTCCGTGCCCGCCCCCAAGGGCTCGCCGCACGCGAACTGGGCGGAGCATTTCAAGGCCGCGATGACCGCCTCGCTGGCCGAGCTCGGCGTCGAGTACGACGGGATCAGCCAGACCGAGCAGTACACCTCGGGCGCCTACCGCGAGCAGATCCTGTTCGCGATGAAGCACCGCGGTGACATCGACGCGATCCTCGACCAGTACCGCACCAAGAAGGCCCCGCCGAAGAAGCAGTCGCAGAAGCCCGTCGACGAGGCCGAGCTGGAGGCCGCCGAGGGCTCCGGCGCCGCCGACGAGGACGACGGCAGCGGCTCCGCCGCCGGGTACTTCCCGTACAAGCCCTACTGCGGGGACTGCGGCAAGGACCTGACCACCGTCACCGCCTACGACGACGACACCACCGAGCTGACGTACACCTGCTCGGCCTGCGGGTTCTCAGAGACGGTCCGGCTGAGCGAGTTCGACCGCGGCAAGCTGGTCTGGAAGGTCGACTGGCCGATGCGCTGGGCGCACGAGGGCGTGGTCTTCGAGCCGAGCGGCGTCGACCACTCCTCGCCCGGCTCCTCCTTCCAGGTCGGCGGGCAGATCGTCGGGCTCTTCGGCGGCAAGCAGCCGATCGGCCCGATGTACGCGTTCGTCGGCATCAGCGGCATGGCCAAGATGTCCAGCAGCAAGGGCGGGGTCCCCACCCCGGCCGACGCCCTGGAGATCATGGAGCCGCAGCTGCTGCGCTGGCTCTACGCCCGCCGCCGCCCCAACCAGTCCTTCAAGATCGCCTTCGACCAGGAGATCCAGCGGCTCTACGACGAGTGGGACCGGCTCGCGGGCAAGGTCGCCGACGGCTCCGTCCTCCCGGCCGACGCCGCCGCCCACGCGCGCGCGGTGGGCACCGCCGCAGGGGAGCTGCCGAAGACCCCCCGCCCGATGCCGTACCGCACGCTCGCCTCCGTCGTCGACGTCACCGCCGGTGCCGAGGACCAGACCCTGCGCATCCTGAGCGAGCTCGACCCCGGGAACCCGCTCGCCGCCCTTGACGAGGTGCGGCCCCGGCTCGACCGGGCCGAGGCGTGGATCAACACCCAGGTCCCCGTTGAGCAGCGCACCGTCGTCCGGGCCGAGCCCGACGCCGAGCTGCTCGCGTCCCTGGACGACGAGGGCCGGGAATCGCTGCGCCTGCTCCTGGAGGGCCTCGACAGCCACTGGTCCCTGGACGGCCTGACCCACCTCGTCTACGGCGTCCCGAAGGTCCGCGCCGGCTTCTCCGCCGACGCCGGTCCCAAGGAGCTCCCGCCGGAGATCAAGGTCGCCCAGCGCACGTTCTTCGCGCTGCTCTACCACCTGCTCGTCGGCCGTGACACCGGCCCGCGGCTGCCCACCCTGCTGCTCGCCGTCGGCCAGGACCGGGTGCGCAAGCTGCTGGGCGCGTAAGCACTCCGCTCGGGGCCGGTGCGCCGGCAGCGGGTCCGTTGTGGCTGGTCGCGCGGTTCCCCGCGCCCCTTCGGGGCGCGGGGGCCCGTCCGGGCTCAGGCGATGTGGTCCTCCTCCAGCTCCGCGTTGTAGCGGTTCTGGAAGCGTTCCGACATCGCCTTCAGCGCGCTGGAGCTGAGCGTCGTGCCGTGGGCGGCCTCGATGTCGTTACCAAGAGCCCGGGGCGTGGGGAAGCTGCCGTCGATGGACTGACGGAACACCTTGTAGTACGCCTCCTCCTGGGTCTTCTCGTCGGCCACCGCGTCGGGCCGCTCCTCGGCGACCGGCGGCCGCTGCTCCTGGCGCGGCCCCGGGATCGGCAGCTGCTCCGGGCCGGGCGCGCCGCCCTCGCCGAGCTGCCGGGTGCGGCCGGGACCCGCCGGGATCGGGAAGCTGCCCGTCTCCTCGGGCCCCGGCTCGTACCGCTGCGCCTGCTGCTCCTCGTACCACTGCTCGTACTGCTCCTCGGGCACGTACGTGGGGTCGTAGCCGCCCTCGTAGACCACGTCCTGGACGGTCGGTGCCGAGAACCAGGGGGACTGGCCGGACTGCGGGTCCTGGCCGGGGCCGCCCTGCGGAGCGAACTCGGGGTCCTCGGGGTACCACTCGGGCTCGGGGCCGACGGGCTGCGCCTGCTGGGCCTGCTGCTGCGCTCGCTGTTGCGCCTGCTGCTGGTCGGGCTGCCGAACGTCCTGTTCCGGGCGGCCGGCGGGTGCGGTCGCCGCCTCGAGCTGGGGCTGCGGCTGGGGCTGTTGCGGGGCGGGCGGCAGCAGGGCCGGCTCGATACCGGCCGCGGCCAGGCCCGAGGGGGCGGTCTCGGCGAGCGGGACGCCGTAGCGGGCCAGGCGCAGCGGCATCAGGGACTCGACGGGTGCCTTGCGGCGCCAGGCGCGGCCGAAGCGGGAGCGCAGCCGGGCCTGGTAGACGAGGCGTTCCTGCTCCAGCTTGATCACCTGCTCGTAGGAGCGCAGCTCCCACAGCTTCATCCGGCGCCAGAGCAGGAACGTGGGGACCGGGGAGAGCATCCAGCGGGTGAGGCGGACGCCCTCCATGTGCTTGTCCGCGGTGATGTCCGCGATCCGGCCGATCGCGTGCCGGGCGGCCTCCACGGCGACGACGAACAGCACCGGGATGACGGCGTGCATGCCTGTGCCCAGCGGGTCCGGCCAGGCCGCCGCGCCGTTGAACGCGATCGTCGCGGCGGTCAGCAGCCACGCCGTCTGGCGCAGCAGCGGGAACGGGATGCGGATCCAGGTCAGCAGGAGGTCCAGGGAGAGCAGGACGCAGATGCCCGCGTCGATGCCGATCGGGAAGACGTAGGCGAAGTTCCCGAAGCCCTTCTCGATGGCGAGCTCACGGACGGCCGCGTACGAACCGGCGAAGCCGATACCGGCGATGACCACCGCTCCGGCGACCACCACGCCGATGAGAACCCGGTGCATCCGTGTGAGCTTCAGTGGCGCGGCCACCCGTCATCCCCTCCCCTTGCCTGTGTTGTTGCGCGCAACAGGGTGGCACATGTGTGCGGCGGGCGATCCGCCGGTACGGCCGGAGCCCGGTTCGCGCGCGCACCGGGCTCCGCCAACTGGACTGCGAGGGCGGGCGGTTGAGGCCCCCGGACCGGGCGAGGTCAGTCCTTGGAGGAGGACTTCGACTTCGACGGGGAGGCGCTCTCGGAGGGCGACTCGGAGGCGGACTCGTCGTCCGCGTCCGACTTCTCGTCGGACTTCGAGGCCGACTTCGACGCCGACTTGGACGGTGAGGCCGACTTCGACGGGGAGGCGCTCGCGCTGCCGCCCTTGCCGTTGGCGGCGGTCACCGCGGCCACCGCCTCCTTCGCCGCGTTCTGCGCGTCCTTCACCAGACCGGCGGCGTCCGGGGTCTTGTCGCCCGCCAGACCCGCGCCGTTGTAGTCCACCGTGACGACGACGTTCTCGACCCGGGCCACCACCGTCTGCTGCTTGAAGGCGCCCTCCTTCTTCTTCAGGTCGTAGCGCACGGCCGTCGCCTCGTCGCCCGTCCCGGACACCGGCTCCGTCTTCGCGTTCTTCGCCCCGGACACCGTCTGCGCGGCCTTGACCTGCTTCTCGTAGTACTCCTGCGCGCGCTGGTCGCCCGCCCCGCGCGAGTCCGACTCGAAGCGCAGCATCGCCACGTTCAGCCAGCGGAACTGCGAGCCCTTGACGCCGTTGTTGTCGAGGCTGTCCCAGTAGCAGTTGCCGCGCGTGCTGATGTCGTCCGACTTGCCCTCGTTGCCGGCCTTCTTCGCCTCCGGCACCAGATCGCCGAGCGTCTTCTTCGACAGCACCGAGCAGGGCTCGGGCAGCGTCGCGTACGCGGCCTTCGCGACCGTCTCCTCGGAGGCGCTCGCACTGGCCGTCGGGCTCTGCTCCGTCTTCGTGGCCTTCGCGTCGTCACCGGAGCCGGAGTCCGAGGAGCAGGCGGAGGCGACGAGCATCACGGGGACGGCCGCCACACCCACCAGGATGCGGTCGAATCGCAGTACTCGCTGGTCTCGCTGGGCTCGCTGTGCTGATCGGTGCATGGTTCCTTCACTCATGGTCACTCATGACGCTCGTGGTACGGGCGCACCTGGCGGGTGCGGCCGGTCGGGTCCGAGGGGCCACGGTACGCGGTGAGCGCGCGGGGCGGTCCGTCTTCGGGCGGTTCCCGCGGAGCACCCGGACGGCCGTGCGGGGCCGCTACGCGTTGAGTGAATCGGCCAGGCTCCGGGCCAGTTTCAGCGCCCTGTCCTGCATTTCCTCGCTGTCCGGGACGATGCCGGCCTGGGTCGGCTGCTCCTCGTAGGAGACCGTCACGACGACGTTGGACGTGCGGAACACCACAGTCACCGTGCGCTGCCGGGCCGTGGAGCCGGAGGCGCTCAGCTCGTCGTCGAGGAACGCCTCGTCGGCGAGATCACCGATCCTGCGGGGCTGGAGGGCGGCCGGGGTCTCGCTCGCGGTCGCGGTGGGGGAGGAGGTGTCGTCGGAGCCCGCCTTGCCGTCGGACGAGGAGCCGGATCCGTCCGACGTGCCGGAACCCTTGGAGCCCTTGGCGGTGGACGAGGCGGAGGCGGACGCGGACGGGGTCTCGCCCGTGTCGCCGGTGTCGCCGCCGTCCCCCGTGTCCCCGCCGTCCCCGGTGTCTTCGACGTCGGGCGAGTCGGACGGCTCGGGCAGGTCCGCGGCCTCCTCCTGGGTCGAGTAGACCTTCGCGGCCCGGCTGTCGTCGCTGACCGCGTTGTCGTACGACACCACGCGCTCGAAGTCGACCAGCAGGTGGTCCGTCGCGTCCGCGGAGTCCGCCTTCCAGCGGCAGCCCGCCTTGCGGTCGGTGTCGTAGGTGAGCGTGGCCTCGCCCTCGTACGCCTTCTCCTGTTGCTCGTCGGTGAGGTCCGCGATGCCGGGCAGCAGCGAGTCGAGCGCGTCCTCGGTGACCGAGCCGCACGGCTGCGGCAGGGTGCTGTACTTGCCGGGCTGGGCCGAGGTCGCCGTCGTGGCGGAGCCGCCGGCCTTGGAGTCCTCGGCCGCGCCGCCGTCGCCCGAGCCGCCGGTGCAGCCGGCCAGCAGTGCCGCGAGGAGCGCGGCGGCGCCCGGTACGTACGCCTTCCGCTGCACGGTGAGGCTCCTCTCGACGGGGTCCTCGGTCGGACCCTGGGGCGGGTGTCCTGTGGTTATTCGCTTGCCGCGCGGGGGCGGCCGCTGGGAACAATGTGTATCGCACGCACTGCCGTGGACGCCGGTCCGTTGTCTGATACGTCGACCTTGGCGCTGGTTTTGCGATTAATCACTTCTGTTGTTTCCCGGGGGAAAGAGGACGTTATGTCGTACGTGGAAGTGCCGGGTGCGAAGGTTCCCATCCGGATGTGGACCGACCCGGCGTCGGTCGAGGACGTGGCGCTGCGCCAGCTCCAGAACGTCGCCACGCTGCCCTGGATCAAGGGTCTTGCCGTGATGCCGGACGTCCACTACGGCAAGGGCGCGACGGTCGGTTCGGTGATCGCCATGCGGGACGCGGTCTGCCCGGCGGCGGTCGGCGTGGACATCGGCTGCGGCATGTCCGCGGTCCGCACGTCCCTGACGGCGAACGACCTGCCCGGCGACCTGTCGCGGCTCCGCTCGAAGATCGAGCAGGCCATCCCGGTGGGCCGCGGGATGCACGACGACCCGGTCGCTCCGGGCGACTTCCACGGCCTGGCCACCGGGGGCTGGGACGCCTTCTGGGGCCGCTTCGACGGGGTCGCGGAAGCGGTCAGGTTCCGCCAGGAGCGGGCGGCGAAGCAGATGGGGACGCTGGGCGGCGGAAATCACATGATCGAAGTCTGTCTCGACGAGTCGGACGCAGTCTGGCTGATGCTGCACTCCGGGTCGCGGAACATCGGCAAGGAGCTGGCCGAGTACCACATCGGCGTGGCGCAGAAGCTCCCGCACAACCAGGGTCTGGTCGACCGGGACCTCGCGGTGTTCGTCGCCGACACCCCGCAGATGGCGTCGTACCGGAACGACCTGTTCTGGGCGCAGGAGTACGCGAAGTACAACCGTGCGCTGATGATGGCGCTCCTGAAGAACGTGATCCGCAAGGAGTTCAAGAAGGCGAAGCCGACGTTCGAGCGGGAGATCTCCTGCCACCACAATTACGTGGCGGAGGAGCGGTACGACGGGATGGATCTCCTCGTCACCCGCAAGGGCGCGATCCGGGCCGGTGCCGGCGATTACGGGATCATCCCCGGCTCAATGGGGACCAGCTCGTACATCGTGAAGGGCCTCGGCAACGAGAAGGCGTTCAACTCGGCCTCGCATGGCGCGGGCCGGCGCATGAGCCGCAACGCGGCGAAGCGGCACTTCACGGTGCGGGACCTTGAGGAGCAGACCCGGGGGGTGGAGTGCCGCAAGGACTCCGGAGTGCTCGACGAGATCCCGGGTGCCTACAAGAACATCGACCAGGTCATGGAGCACCAGCGCGACCTCGTCGAGATCGTCGCGAAGCTGAAGCAGTTCATCTGCGTGAAGGGCTGAGGTGAAGGGCCGACGCGAAGGGCTGACACCGAGGAGCGGGGCCCGGCTTCGACCGGAGCCCCGCTCGTCGTCTCACTGATCAGCGGGCAGGGGAGCCTGTCCGGTACGCAGACGCCAGAGGCGGATGTAACAGCTTTTCTCGGTCCGGCCGAGTTCACGGGCCGCCGCCACGTCGTCGTTCAGCCTGAGCAGTACGCGGTCCTCCCACGCCTGCCGGCGGCGGCGGTCAGGTGCGATGCTCATCCCTGCTGGGCGGACCCAGGTGGCAAGCGAGTCGGCGGCCTGCTTGCGCGCCAGCGACAGGCAGCCCGGACAGTACAGGTGGGACGCCAGCGCCTGGGAGGCTTCCTTCGTGTAGAGGATGTTGTAGATGCCGTCCCGGGCATTGCGTTTCATGCTTCGCTCGGCGCCCGTGATCTTCCGTGCGTAGAAGGCTGATCGAGGCAGTTCACCCCTGTGAGTTACCCGAGCCGCTTCTCCATGAGGGTCACCTCGTAGGTGCGGCCCGTCGTGGGGTGGTGTATCTGCTGGTCGCGCAGGGGTGTGTAGCCCGCGGCTTCGTAGTAGGCGCGCAGGCGGGGGCTGGTGGTGAGGCAGTCGAGGCGGGCGTAGGGGCGGCCCGCGGCGGTGATGCGGGCCTCCGCCTCGGCCAGCATGCGGCGGCCCGTGCCCCGCGGGGCCGTGTGGGACGCGGCCATCAGGCGGTGGACGTAGCCGGCCTCGGGCGGGCGGGGGCCCCAGTGGACCGGGTCGTCCCACCACAGCTCACAGGCTGCGGCCAGGTGGTCGCCGGCGAACGCGAGCCAGACCTCGCCCTCGGTCATGCGGGTGCGGAAGTGGGCCTCGTCCTTTCCGCCCGGCCGCCAGTCGCGGATCCCGCGGGCGAGCTGCCACAGGGCGGACGCGTCGTGCAGGCGCGTCAGGGCGGTGGCGTCGGCCGGGACCGCCTTGCGGTAGGTCAGGGGCGGGGCGGCGGCGGGGGCCGGTTCCAGGAGATGGGTGCGGAGGGTGTCCGCCAGGGCGTCCGCGTCCAGGGCGAGGGAGTCGGTGACGTAGCCCGCGATCGAGCCGTGGCGGGCGGTCAGGTCCGCGAGGAACAGCCGCATGATCCGTGCGGGGGCGCGGCCGAAGGCGGGCCAGACCGGGCTGCGGCCGCCGTTGCGGTCCCGCCAGTCGGCGAGCAGGGCCGGTGCGGCCAGCTCCGTGAGGCTGAAGTCCTCGACGATCGTGGGCTCGTCCACGCCGAGCAGGCCGAGGACCAGGGCGGCCAGCAGGCCGGTGCGGTCCTTGCCGGACGCGCAGTGGAAGACCAGGGGCTCGTCCGCCCGCGCCGCCTCCGCGACGGCTTCCAGCGCCTCGCGGATCTCCTTGGTGCCGTCCTGCGCGACCTCCGCGAACCGCTCCGCCAGGTACGGGCCCGGGTCGATGTCGGGGGTCAGCGCCGCCTGGTCGTAGGGGCGGTGCTCGATGCTGAGATTGCGGTACGAGAACGAGGGGTGGTCGGGGACGCGGCCGCGGCCGTCGATCTCCCAGGGGTAGCGCAGGTCCACCACCGTGCGGATCCCGAGCGAGAGGAAGCGCTCCCAGTCCGCCGTACCGACGGCCAGCTTGCCGAGGGAGTCCGAGCGGTACAGCAGCCCCGGCCGGACCCGCCGCCCGGCGTCCGCCGAATAGCCGCCCAGGTCACGGAAGTTGTGCAGCGCGTCGAAAGATATGTGTCTGTCCACGGGGCGACACTATGCCGGTGCGCTATTTGGCGTGGTGTACCGCGTAGATCATGACGAACGCGACGATGTGGATGCCGAAGAAAAAGTACGCCAGGTAGTACCAGACGTACCGCTCCCGCTTCTTCTCCAGGGCGAGGCGCCGCTGCTCACCGGCGTCCGCGTCCGCGTCGGTGTCCTCCGGGTCGTCCAGGGGGCCGGTGGTCACTGCTCCCGGTGGACCTTCGTGTTCGAGGCCTGGGCGCGCGGGCGGACCACGAGGAGGTCGATGTTGACGTGGCTGGGGCGGGTGACCGCCCAGGTGATGGTGTCGGCGACGTCGTCCGCGGTGAGCGGCTCGGCCACACCCGAGTAGACCTTGGCGGCCTTCTCCCGGTCGCCGCCGAAGCGGGTCAGCGCGAACTCGTCCGTCTTGACCATGCCGGGCGCCACCTCGATCACCCGGACCGGCGTGCCGACGATCTCCAGGCGCAGCGTCTCGGCGAGCACGTGCTCGCCGTGCTTGGCGGCGACATAGCCGGCGCCGCCCTCGTACGTGCCGTGCCCCGCGGTGGAGGTGAGCACGACGATCGTGCCGTCGCCGCTCGCGGTGAGGGCGGGGAGCAGCGCCTGCGTGACGTTCAGGGTGCCGATGACGTTCGTCTCGTACATCTGGCGCCACTGGGCCGGGTCGCCGCTGGCCACCGGGTCGGCGCCGAGCGCGCCGCCCGCGTTGTTCACCAGGACGCCGATCGTCTTGAAGGCGGTGGCGAACTCGTCGACCGCGGCCCGGTCCGTGACGTCGAGGGCGTACGCCGTCACCTGGTGGCCCGCCGCGGTCAGCTCCTCGGCCAGCGCCTCGATGCGGTCCTTGCGGCGGGCGGTCAGCACGACGCGGTAGCCGGCCGCGGCGAGTTGCCGGGCCGTCGCGGCACCGATGCCGCTGCTCGCACCGGTGACGACGGCGATACGGGACGCGGCGGCGGGGGTCATACGGCTGCTCCTCGGTGCGTACGGTGCTGCGGCTGTCCGGCCAGGATAGGCGGGCGGTGTGTGGGGTGTGCGGTGGGTGGTGCGGGCCGGGGGGTACGAGGAGGTGTACGTGGCCGCGCACGTCGAGGCGTACCGAGGCGTACCGAGGCGTACCGAGGCGTACGCGGCTGAGCACGGCGAGGCGTACCGAGGCGTACGCGGCTGAGCGCGACGAGGCGTACGTGGCCGCGCGCTACGAGGCGTACGTGGTCGCGTACGCCGATGTGTACGCCGAGGTCAGTTGCCGCCCCGCGGCGCGTACATGATGACCGCCATCCCGGCCAGGCAGATCAGCGCGCCCGTGACGTCCCAGCGGTCGGGCCGGTAGCCGTCCGCGACCATGCCCCAGGCGATCGAACCGGCGACGAAGACCCCGCCGTACGCGGCCAGGATGCGGCCGAACTCGCCGTCCGGCTGGAGCGTGGCGACGAAGCCGTAGACGCCGAGGGCCATCACGCCGGCGCCGATCCACAGCCAACCGCGGTGCTCGCGCACGCCCTGCCAGACCAGCCAGGCACCGCCGATCTCGAAGAGCGCGGCGACGGCGAACAGGGCGGCGGAGCGGAGCACGAGCATGCGCTCACCTTCGCACAGTGGCACCGGCCTGCTTCAGGGTGGCGACCGGTCGCCACCCTGAAGCAGGCCGGG
>NZ_JBHWHV010000073.1:0-45891 GCF_042732375.1 Streptomyces sp. NPDC059785 | reverse complement strand
GGACGACGACAAGCAGTACCAGGACGCCCGCATCATCTTCGTCGACACCGAGGCGTCGAACTGGACCTTCGACCCGGTGCGCAAGCAGTACTACTTCCACCGCTTCTTCTCCCACCAGCCGGACCTGAACTACGAGAACCCGCGGGTCCAGGAGGAGATCCTGGCCGCCCTCCGGTTCTGGCTCGACCTCGGCATCGACGGCTTCCGCCTCGACGCCGTCCCCTATCTCTTCGCCGAGGAGGGCACGAACTGCGAGAACCTGCCGGCGAGCCATGAATTCCTCAAGCGGGTCCGCAAGGAGGTCGACACCCACTACCCGGACACCGTGCTGCTCGCCGAGGCCAACCAGTGGCCGGAAGACGTCGTGGACTACTTCGGCGACTATTCCTCGGGCGGCGACGAGTGCCACATGGCGTTCCACTTCCCGGTCATGCCGCGCATCTTCATGGCCGTCCGCCGCGAGAGCCGCTACCCGGTCTCCGAGATCCTGGCGAAGACCCCGGCCATCCCGTCGAAGTGCCAGTGGGGCATCTTCCTGCGCAACCACGACGAGCTGACCCTCGAAATGGTCACCGACGAAGAGCGCGACTACATGTACGCGGAGTACGCCAAGGACCCGCGGATGCGCGCCAACATCGGCATCAGACGGCGGCTCGCTCCCCTGCTGGACAACGACCGCAACCAGATCGAACTCTTCACCGCGCTGCTGCTCTCCCTGCCCGGCTCGCCGATCCTGTACTACGGCGACGAGATCGGCATGGGCGACAACATCTGGCTCGGCGACCGCGACGCGGTGCGCACCCCCATGCAGTGGACCCCGGACCGCAACGCCGGCTTCTCGACCTGCGACCCCGGCCGGCTCTCGCTGCCCACGATCATGGACCCGGTCTACGGCTTCCAGGTGACCAACGTCGAGGCGTCCATGTCCTCGCCGTCGTCACTGCTGCACTGGACCCGGCGCATGATCGAGATCCGCAAGCAGAACCCCGCCTTCGGTCTGGGCTCGTACACCGAACTCCAGTCCTCCAACCCGGCCGTCATCGCCTTCCTGCGCGAGGCCCCCTCGACCGAGGGAAGCACGGACGACCTCGTCCTGTGCGTCCACAACTTCTCCCGCTTCGCCCAGCCCACCGAGCTGGACCTGCGGGAGTTCGACGGACGCCACCCGGTCGAGCTGATCGGCGGAGTGCGCTTCCCCGCCATCGGCGAACTGCCGTACCTGCTGACGCTCGCCGGTCACGGCTTCTACTGGTTCCGGCTCCGTGCCCTCGCACCCCGCGTCATCCGGCGTTCCTGAACGTGCACACCTGAAAGGACGCGCCATGCCGAAGAGCACTTTGCTAAGACCGGGCGGCCCCGGCCTCGACCGCGCTCCGCTGCTGGGCTCGCTCGCCGAGCTGCTGCACGCGTGGCTGCCGCGGCAGCGCTGGTTCGCCGGGAAGGGCCGGACGATCACGGAGCTGACCGTGCTGTCGGCCACCGAGCTGCATCCGGGCTGTCTGCACCTGCTGGTGCGCGCCGGGCACGGGACGCCGGGCGGGCACGGACCGGGCGCCAATCAGCCCGACGACTGCTACCAACTCCTCCTCGGCGTCCGCGACGTACTGCCGCCCCGGCTCGCGGGCGCCCTCATCGGACGCGCCGACGAGGGCCCGCTCGCGGGCCTGATGGTGTACGACGCGCTCCAGGACCCGGAGGCGGCCGGGCTGCTCCTGGAGCGGCTGCGCCACCCGGGCACGGCGGGCCCGCTGCGCTTCGAACGCGACGCGCGGGTCCCCGTCCCCGGCGGTCTGTGCCCCCGGCTGCTCGACGCGGAGCAGTCCAACACCTCGGTGGTGTACGGGGACGCCTTCATCCTCAAGGTGTTCCGGCGCGTCCAGCCCGGCGTCAACCCGGACCTGGAGGTGCCGGAGGCGCTGGCCCGGCAGGGCTGCACCCGGGTGACCGCGCCCGCGGCCTGGTTCCGCACCTCGCGGCCAGGACCGGCGACGCTCGGTGTCCTCCAGCCGTACCTGCGGGGCGCCGCCGACGGGTGGGCGCTCGCGGTGGACTCGCTCGGCTCGGAACGGGACTTCTCCGCCGAGGCGTTCCAGCTCGGCCGGGCCACCGCCGAGGTGCATCTGTCGCTCGCCTCGGCCTTCCCGCTTCAGACCCCGGCCCGCCGCCACAACCGGCGGCTCGCGGAGGCGATGACCGAGCGGCTGCACGCCACCGCCCGTGCCGTACCGGCGCTGCTGCCGTACGTGCCAGGTCTGCAGAGCGCCTACGACGCGCTCGCCCTGCTCGACACCGCACGGCCCGCGCAGCGCGTCCACGGCGATCTGCACCTCGGCCAGGTGCTGCGGGCCGGACGGCGGTGGTACGTCATCGACTTCGAGGGCGAACCGGCCCGTCCACTGGCCGAGCGGCGGCGCGCCCAGTCACCGGCCCGCGACGTCGCGGGCATGCTGCGCTCCTTCGACTACGCCGCCCGCTCCGGCCGTCCGTGGCGCCCCGAATGGGCCCAGCAGTGCCGCGAGGCGTACTGCGCGGGTTATGCCGCCGAGGCGCGCTGGGACCCGCGCCAGGAGCCCGAGGTGCTGCGCGCGTACGAGACGGACCGGGCGGTGTACGAGGTGCTGTACGAGGCCAGGCACCGGCCCGAGTGGCTGCCGGTCCC
The DNA here is from genome assembly GCF_042732375.1 of Streptomyces sp. NPDC059785. Lineage (NCBI taxonomy): Bacteria > Bacillati > Actinomycetota > Actinomycetes > Kitasatosporales > Streptomycetaceae > Streptomyces > Streptomyces sp. NPDC059785. The sequence goes on along the minus strand of NZ_JBHWHV010000073.1, from coordinate 43,232 downwards.
GATGGCCGCGCTCACCCGTCTCGCCGAGACCCGGCTGAATCCGCCACGTCAGTGAAGGCCGTCCTTTTCCGTTTGTTCCCGCTTGTCGTCCGAGGAGGCTGCAGAACCGTGGCACCCCACACCACCCATGTCCCCGAGCCGTCCCCCGTGCTGCCGTACGAGGCGCCCGGAGCCGCACCGCCGACCCCGCCGGAGCCGGAGTACGGGCTGCTCCCCGGGCGGCCCGCGGAGGCGATGGACGGCGCGGACCGCGGCCGCCTGCTGGCGGGCGCCCATCACGACCCGCACTCCCTGCTGGGCGCGCACCCGGTGCCCGGCGGGGTGCGGTTCCGGGTGCTGCGGCCGTACGCCGAGTCGGTGCGCGTCGTGGTGGACGGGGAGCCCGAGACGCTGGCCCACGAGGGCGACGGGCTGTTCTCCGGTGTGCTGCCGCTCGACGCCGTGCCCGCGTACACGCTGCTCGTGACCTACGACGGCCACGAGACCGGGACGGCGGACCCGTACGGCTTCCTGCCCGCGCTCGGTGAGTTCGATCTGCATCTGATCGGCGAGGGGCGGCACGAGGAGCTGTGGAAGGCGCTCGGCGCGCACCCCATGGTCCACCAGGGCGTGGTCGGCACCCGCTTCACCGTCTGGGCGCCGAACGCCCAAGGCGTCCGGGTGTGCGGCGACTTCTGCCACTGGGACGGCGCCGCCTTCCCGATGCGTTCGCTGGGCTCGTCGGGAGTGTGGGAGCTGTTCCTGCCCGGTCTCGGCGCGGGGGCCACGTACAAGTTCGACATCACCCGGCCCGACGGCGGTCGCACGATGCGGGCGGATCCGATGGCGCGGCGCGCCGAGGTGCCGCCGGCGACCGCCTCGATCGTGGCCGAGTCGTCCCACGCGTGGACGGACGGCGACTGGCTGCGCCACCGCGGGGACCGGCCGGTGCACGAGGCGCCGTTCTCGGTGTACGAGGTCCACCTGCCGTCCTGGCGGCCGGGGCTGACCTATCGCGAGCTGGCCGAGGAACTGCCCCGCTACGTCGCCGACCTCGGCTTCACCCATGTCGAGCTGATGCCGGTGGCCGAGCACCCCTTCGGCGGCTCCTGGGGCTACCAGATCACCGGCTTCTACGCGCCGATGTCCCGGCTCGGCACGCCCGACGACTTCAAGTATCTGGTCGACGCCCTGCACCGGGCCGGGATCGGCGTCCTGATGGACTGGGTGCCCGCGCACTTCCCGCGCGACGACTGGGCGCTGGCGGAGTTCGACGGCACCCCGCTGTACGAGCACGGGGACCCGAACCGGGCCGCGCACCCCGACTGGGGCACGCTGGTCTTCGACTACGGGCGCCGCGAGGTGCGCAACTTCCTGGTCGCCAACGCCCTGTACTGGGTCGAGGAGTTCCACATCGACGGGCTGCGCGTCGACGCCGTCGCCTCGATGCTGTACCTGGACTACTCGCGCGAGGACGGGCAGTGGACGCCCAACATGTTCGGCGGGAACGAGGACCTGCACGCCGTCTCCTTCCTCCAGGAGATGAACGCCACCGTCTACCGCCGCAACCCCGGCGTCGTCACCATCGCCGAGGAGTCCACCGCCTGGGACGGCGTCACCCGGCCGACCGACGGCGGCGGTCTCGGCTTCGGGCTGAAGTGGAACATGGGCTGGATGCACGACTCGCTGGTCTACGTCTCCAAGGACCCGGTGCACCGCAAGTACCACCACGACGAGATGACCTTCTCGATGGTGTACGCCTACAGCGAGAACTACGTCCTGCCGATCTCCCACGACGAGGTCGTGCACGGCAAGCAGGCGCTGGTGTCCAAGATGCCGGGCGACTGGTGGCAGCGGCGGGCCGGCGAGCGTGCCTATCTGGGCTACATGTGGGCCCATCCCGGCAAGCAACTCCTGTTCATGGGGCAGGAGTTCGCGCAGGGCGGCGAGTTCTCCGAGGCGCACGGGCCCGACTGGTGGCTGCTCGACCCGTCGTACGACGCGGAGCCCGATCACCGGGGTGTGCGTGATCTGGTCCGCGACCTCAACGCCGAGTACCGGCGGGCGCCCGCGCTGTGGGAGCGGGACACCGATCCGGCCGGGTTCTCGTGGGTCGCCGGTGACGCCGCCGAGGACAACGTGTTCGCCTTTCTGCGGCATGCCGCCGACGGGGCCCCGCTGCTCTCGGTCAGCAACTTCTCGCCCGTGGTGCGGCACGACTACCGGCTCGGGGTGCCGGACGGGTATGCCGTGTGGCGGGAGGTGCTCAATACGGATTCCGTCCGGTACGGGGGTGGGGGTGTCGGGGTCGGTGACGGTGACGGTGACGGGAGGCCCGTGATCGCGGCGCCCGAGCCCAGTCATGGGCGGCCGGCCAGTGTGCGGCTGACGTTGCCGCCGCTTGCCACGGTCTGGCTGCGGCCGGTCTAGGGGTTTCGCCCCCTCCGCCCCTTCCCTGCCCGTGGTTCTGGGGGCTGCCGCCCCCAGACCCCCGCTTCGGCCTGCACGGCCTCGTCCTCAGACGCCGGACGGACTGTAAGTCATCTGGTGGACGTCGAAGAGGATCGCCGACTCCGTGCCCAGGGCTGGGCCCGACATCTTGGCCGCCCAGGTCAGGAAGGGGCCCGGCTCGAAGCCCTGGGTGCCGAGGCCCTTGGTGTACTCGGCGTGTGCGGCCAGCGAGGCGATGCCGCGGGTCAGGGGGGCGCCGGTGACGTCGACGCCGTGGGTGGGGCGTTCGGCGCCGGCGAAGCAGACCATCCGCACCCCGTCCCAGGGTTCAAGGCCATCGTCGGCGAGTTCGGGGAAGATCCAGCGGTTCCCGGCGTCCCGGGCCGCGTCCAGGGCGGCGAGCCCTACCGCCCGGTGGTCGGCCTGGTTGGTGAAGCCGCCGGTCATCCGGACGGTGAACGCGCCGGAGACCAGGACCTCGGGGCGGTACCGCCTGATCACCCGGACGATGTCGCGGCGCAGCGCCGGTCCGTACTCGACCACGCCGTCGCGGTGGTCGAGGAACTCGACGGTGTGGACGCCGACTTCGGCGGCCCCGGCCCGTTCCTCCGCCTCCCGTAGAGGTTTCGCGCGGTCGGGGTGGAGGGAGTCGATACCGGCCTCGCCGCGCGTCGCCAGCAGATAGGCGACCTCCTTGCCCTGGGCCGTCCAGCGGGCGACCGCGCACGCGGTGCCGTACTCGATGTCGTCGGGGTGGGCCGCCACCGCGAGACATCGCCGCCAGTCCTCCGGCAGCGCGGGCAGGGTGGGCCCGCCCGTGACGCCGTCTTTGTCGTGAGTGGGATCCATGCACCGAATGATGCCGCCCTGTTCCTTCCGCGGAACAGAGGCGCGGGGGCCGTGGTGCACGGTGAGCCCAGCGGGCCTGGTCAGGGGCGCGGGTGACGTGATGGAGTGCGTACGGCGGCGGACGATCAGGGGGCTTCATGAGCACGGGTACGAGCACGGTCACGTCGGAGTGGTCCGGGGAAGCGGTGCGGGTCGGGCTCGTCGGTGCGGGGCCGTGGGCGCGCGGTGTGCACGCCCGGGTGCTCGCCGCGGGGCCCGAGACGCGGCTGACCGGCGTGTGGGCGCGCCGCCCCGAGGCCGCACGGGAGACCGCCGCCCCGTACGGAGCCGCGGTCGCCGCGAGTTTCGAGGAACTGCTCGACGGCTGCGAGGCGGTCGCCTTCGCGGTGCCGCCCGCCGTGCAGGCGGAGCTCGCTCTCCGTGCCGCACGGGCGGGCAAGGCGCTGCTGCTGGAGAAGCCGCTCGGCATCGACCTGGAGTCGGCGCGCCGGCTGGCCGACGCGGTGGCGGAGGCGGGGGTCGTCTCGCAGGTCGTGCTCAGCAACCGCTACCACCCGGTGGTCCGGCAGTTCCTGGCGACCGCGCGGACCCTCGATGTCTCGGGCGCCCGGGCGAACATGCTCAGCGGCGCCTTCCTGGGCGGGCCCTTCGCGACGCCGTGGCGCCTTGAGCACGGCGCGCTGCTCGATCTCGGGCCGCACGTCCTCGACCTGCTCGACGCGGCGGTCGGTCCCGTCGCCGGCATCCGCGGCACCGGCGACCCGCGCCGGTGGTACGAGCTGACCTGCGAGCACGCGAACGGCGCCGTCAGCCAGGCGTCGCTGTCCGGCTCGGTGAACGTCCCGGAGGGCGTCACCCGCGTCGAGCTCTACGGTGCCCGGCCGCCGCTCGTGCTCGACGGCGCCGGACTCGACCACGAGGAGGCCTGGCCGGTGCTGCGCCGCGAGTTCGCCACGGCCGTGCGGACCGGGGTCCCCGGGGAGCTGGACGCCCGGCGCGGACTGCGGCTCCAGACCTTGCTGGACCAGGCGCTCGGGCAGCGGTGACGGCACACCGCAGAACCCCCGCCGGACACCGGTGACGGCGTCCCGCAGGGCCGCTCGGTCCGCCGCCGGGTCCCGCGGTGCCGTCAGATCCTGTACCGCCGCAGCGCGGGTGTCGCGAAGGCCAGTACCAGCATGGCCGCGACCACCAGCAGACCGCCGCCCGCGACGGCCGTGCGCGTGCCGAGGGCGGAACCGGCCGTGCCGTGCAGGACGTCGGCGAGGCGCGGGCCGCCCGCGACGACCACCGTGAAGACGCCCTGCATACGGCCGCGCATCTCGTCGGTGGCGGCCGACAGCAGGATGGCGCCGCGGAAGACCATGGACACCATGTCGGCGACCCCGGCCGCGGCGAGGAACGCCACGGCGACCCAGAGGTTGCCGCTGAGTCCGAAGCCCGTGACGCAGACGCCCCAGGCCACCACCGCGGCGATCACCATCAGGCCGTGCCGGCGGGCGCGCGAGAAGGTGCCGGACAGCAGTCCGCCGAGCACGGCGCCGATGGGGATCGCCGCGAAGAGCAGCCCGAGCGCCAGGCCCTCGCCGTAGGGCGCGAACGTCTCGGCGGCCAGCTCCGGGAACAGGGCGCGGGGCATGCCGAAGACCATGGCGATGATGTCGGCGAGGAACGACAGCAGCAGCACCTTGTGCAGCGAGATGTAGCGGAAGCCCGCGGCGACCTCGCGCCAGCCCGCGCGCCGGGCCGGCGCGCCGGCCGAGGCGTTCAGGGGCGGCAGGGCGGGCAGCCGGTACACGGCCCAGACGGTGACGCACAGGGCGAGGGCGTCGAGCAGGTACAGCTCGGGCAGGCCGATGACGGGTATCAGCGCGCCCGCCAGCAGCGGCCCCGCGACCAGGCCGGTCTGCATGACGGTGGAGCCCAGCGCGTTCGCCGCGGGCAGTTCCTCCGCGGGCACGAGCCGGGCTATGGAGGCGGTGCGGGCCGGGCTGTTCAGACCGAAGAACGCCTGCTGGAGGGCGAGCAGCACCATCAGCACGAGCACCGAGTCGAGGTCGGTCACCGCCTGTACCCAGAACAGCAGCGAGGTGACGGCGATGCCGGTGTTGGTGATCAGCAGCAGCTTGCGCCGGTCCATGCTGTCGGCCACCGCGCCGCCCCACAGGGCGAAGACCACCAGCGGGACGAGGCCGGCGAGGCTCGCGTAGCCGACCCAGGCCGAGGAGCCGGTGATGTCGTAGATCTGCTTGGGCACGGCGACGGCCGTGAGCTGGCTGCCGACCGCGGTGACGATCGTGGACGACCAGAGCCGGCGGAAGGCCGGGCGCCGCAGCGGCCGGGTGTCCATGGCCCAGCGGCGCCACCCGCCGCGCTCCGCGCCGGCCCCGCCCTCCTTCGACTCCGGCGACTCCGGTGACTTCGGTGGCTCCGGTGACCCCGGTGGCTCCGGTGGCTCCGGTGACCCCGGTGACTTCGGTGGCTCCGATGACCCCGACGGTCCCGGTGGCTTCGGTGGCTCCTCGTGAGGATCCGTCTCGTTTCCGGTGGTGCTCTCGCTGGTGTCCACGACCATCCTGGCTGCTCGATACATCTATCTCTGCAAGGGTGCACTATGGCCCACCCGAGCGGCCGGGCGCCCGGGTGTCTCACCCCGGCCGCACACGTCGCGCCCGGCGACGGCGCCCGAACGGCGGCGGAACTCACACGACTGCCGCACCCGGATGGCGGGGCAGGTGGCGACGGCCTAGTAATGGTCTGCATCCGCTTGCTCATCGCGCCTCGGGGAGCGAGGGCAGCCGCACAACTCTGCATGGGAGTCGAACATGACCACCCGCCCTTTCTCTTTCTCGCCCGGTCCGGACGACCACCCCGGGATATCCGACGACAGCGCGACACAGCCGCCCGTGCAGCCCTCCGTGCCGCCCCGCCCCACCGAGGCCCCGCCGCTCTCCCGTCCGACCCGCCCGCCGCTGCCCGTGCGGGAGGCGCACGTGTACGAGGCACAGATGCCGCGGGAACCGGCCCGGGACGCACCCGTGCCGCAGGCCCCCGTGCAGGGCGCACCCGTCGGTGAGGCGCACGTGCGCGAGGCACCAGTGCCGGAGGAACCCGTACGGGACGGCCCCGACGCCGAGCCCGAGAAGCCCCTGAGCGGTTCGGTGGACGGCCTGGTGCACGCCGCCGTGGCCGACCGGCCGCTGGAGGAGATCGTCCGGCTGATCACGCTCCTGGAGGAGTCCCCGGAGTACGCGCGCGCCACGGTCGACGCCCTGCGCGCGGTCGGCGTGAGCCGGTCGGTGGAGGACGTCACCCGCCTCGTCGTCCTGCTGACCCGCCCCCCGCGCGACCCGGAGAGCGCCGACGAAGCGATCCGTGCCGCCGCCGAGCACCGTCCCGTCGAGGACGTCACCCGGCTGATGACGCTGCTGCACCGCTCGCAGCTCGACCCGCGCTGCGGCCGGGAGGCGCTGCGCGCCGCGGCGTCCCGGCCGGTCGAGGAGCTGGTGCAGCTCATCGGACGGCTGGAGGAGGAGCAGGAGCTCAACTCCCCGACGTACGGTTCCGGGACGCTGCGGCAGCACGCCGCCGAGGAGGCGGCGGCGGACGGCGACGGGGACCGGTCCGGCGAGCTGCCCGGCAACCTCCCGAAGGGTCTCGCGGCCGAGCTCGCGACGGCGGGCCGCAAGCCCGGCGGGCGGCGCCGTACGCCGCGCGCCGCCCGCCCGCGCAGGACCGGCTCCGTACCGGCCTGGCCGAGCTGGCTCGCCGCGGGCGCGCTGCTGCTGTGCGGGCTCTCCTACCTGCCGCTGCACCGCGGCGGCGCGACCGCCGCCGCGTACGGGATCGACCTGGGTGTGCTGGGCATGTGCCTGGTCCTGGCGATCGCCCTGGTCCTGAACGGCGGTCTGCCGGTCCTGGCCGCCTGTGTGGTGGTGCCCGCCGCGCTGGCCGCCCTCCAGCTCTTCGCGGGCCGGCTGCACTCCACGAGCCTCAGCCGCGCCCTGGACCTCGCCGCGGCGCCGTCCTGGTTCGCCGGGCTGATGGCGGTGCTCGCCGCGCTCGCGTCGCTGACCGCGCTGCTGGCGGTCCTGGCGTCGGAGAAGCTCGCCCGGCACCCCGAGGCGGCGGGGGCCCCGCCCCCCCCCGCCCCCGCGGCCCCCCCCCCCCCCCCCCCCCCCCCCCCCCCCCCCCCGCGCGGCCCCCCCCCCCCGCCGCCCCCGCGCCTCGCTGTGCTCGCGTCAGTGGCCGCCGGCCAGTGCGGCCAGCACCCGGTCCGGGGTGAGCGGCAGCTCGCGCAGCCGGACGCCGGTGGCGTGGTGGACGGCGTTGCCGAGGGCCGCGGCCGTGCCGACGATGCCGATCTCGCCGATGCCCTTGCTGCCCATCGGGTTGAGGTGCGGGTCGTCCTCGTCGATCCAGTGCGCCTCGACGGCGGGGACGTCGGCGTGCGCGGGCACGTGGTAGGAGGCGAGGTCGGACTCGACGAAGTCGCCCGAGGCGGGGTCCAGGGTGCTGCCCTCGGTGAGCGCCATGCCCAGGCCCATGGTCATGCCGCCGATGAACTGGGAGCGGGCGGTTCGGGCGTTGAGGATGCGTCCGGCGGCGAACACGCCGAGCAGGCGCGGCACCCGTACCTCGCCGGTGACGGTGTCGACGGTCACCTCGGCGAAGTGGGCGCCGAAGGCGTGCCGGGCGTAGGGGACCTCGGCGTCGGCGCTCCCGGTGGTGTCGGCGCTCGCGTCGAGCCCGCCGTCCGGCAGCGGTCCCTGGTGCGCGGCGAGCCGTTCCCGCAGCCGGGCGCACGCCTCGTGCACCGCCCAGCCCCAGGACCCGGTCCCGGAGGAGCCGCCGGCCAGCGGCGCGGACGGCAGGTCGCTGTTGCCCACCTCGGCGCGGACCCGGTCCAGCGGCACCCCGAGGGTGTCGGCGGCGACCTGCGCGAGGACGGTCCTGGCGCCGGTGCCGATGTCGGTGGCGTTGATGCGGACCACGTAGGTGCCGTCGGGCAGCGCGTGCGCGGCGGCGGTGGACGGCGAGATCATCACCGGGTAGGTGGCGGCGGCCACGCCCGAGCCGATGAGCAGCGGCCCGGCGGTCCTGGACCGCGGCCGGGGGTCGCGCTCGGCCCAGCCGAACCGGCGGGCGCCCTCCCGCAGGCACTCCACCAGGTGCCGGCTGCTGAACGGCCTGCCGCTGCCGGGCTCGTCGTCCGGGTCGTTGGCGACGCGCAGCTCCACGGGGTCCGTGCCGAGGGCGACGGCCAGTTCGTCCATCGCCGACTCCAGGGCGTACATGCCCGGGGCCTCGCCGGGGGCGCGCATCCAGGACGGGCTGGGCACGTCGAGGCGCACCACCCGGTGGGTGCTGCGCAGGTGGGGCGTGCCGTACATGACGCGGGCGGGCACGGCGGCCTGCTCGACGAACTCCTTGATCCGGGAGGAGTGGGTGGTCACCTCGTGGATGACCGAGGTGAGGGTACCGTCCGCGGTGGCGCCGAGCCGTACCCGGTGCAGGGTGGGCGCGCGGTGGCCGACGACGCCGGGCAGGAACCGCCGTGGCAGGGCGACGGTGACCGGGCGGCCCGTCTCCCGGGCGGCCATCGCCGCGAGCACCACGTGCGGGCGGGGCGTGCCCTTGGAGCCGAAGCCGCCGCCGACGTGTTCGGAGACGACCGTGACGTGGTCCTCCGGCAGTGCGAAGAGCTGGGCGAGCACGGTGCGCACGGTGGTGGCGCCCTGGCTGGAGTCGTGCACGACGAGCCGGCCGTGGTCCCAGCGCGCGGTCGCGGCGTGCGGTTCCATCGGGTGGTTGTGCAGCGGCGGCACGTGGTAGTCGGCGTCGACGCGGACCGCGGCGGCGGCGAACGCGGCCTCGGGGTCGCCGAGTTCGTGGTGGGCGGGGAACCCGCCGTTGGCCTCCTCGGGCGTGTATGCGTCCGGGTGGCTCTCGGTGAGCGTCACGTCGTGGTCCTCGGGCGCATAGTCGACCCGGACGGCGGCGGCGCCGGCCCGGGCCGCCTCCAGGGTCTCGCCGACGGCCAGGGCGACGAACCAGCCGTGGTGCGGCACCCGGTCGTCCTGGAGCACGGCGAGCGTGGGGTCGTCCGGTTCGGCGAGGCGGGGCGCGTTGTCGTGGGTCAGTACGGCGAGCACGCCGGGCAGGCCGAGCGCGGCCGCGGTGTCGACGGCGCGGACCGAGCCCCGGGCGACGGTGGCGATGACGGGCCAGGCGTGGGCCCGCCCCGGCATCGGGTGTTCGGCGGCGTAGCGGGCGGTGCCGGTGACCTTGTCCCGGCCCTCGAGCCGCTCGGCGGGCGCGCCGAGCACGGCGGTGGTGTCGGCCATGAAGTCCTCCTGGTGCGGGCGCGGTTCCTCAGCTGGTGCTGGTGGTGGGCGGGGCGAGCAGGCCGAGTACGGAGACGGCGAGATTGCGGGCGAGGGGCACCTTGAAGGCGTTGTCCCGCAGGGGCTGCGCGGCGGCGAGTTCGAGGTCCACGGCGTGTTCGAAGGCGGCCGTGGTGGGGGCGGCGCCGAGCAGGGCCGCCTCGGCCCGCCACGCCTTCCAGGGGCGGTGGGCCAGTCCGCCGAAGGCGAGCCCGACGTGCTGGATCACCCCGTCCGCGACGTGCAGTACGGCGGCCACCGAGGCGAGCGCGAAGGCGTACGAGGCGCGGTCGCGGGCCTTGCGGTAGCGGGAGGGCAGCCCGGCCGCGGTGGCCGGTACCCGCACGCCGGTGATGAGTTCCCCGGGGCGGAGCTCGGTGTCGCGTTCCGGGCGGTCGCCGGGCAGCCGGACGAAGTCGGCGACGGGGATGGAGCGGGCGCCCTCGGACCCGTACAGCTCGACCTGCGCGTCGAGCGCGGCCAGGGCGACGGCCATGTCGGAGGGGTGGGTGGCGACGCACTGCTCGGAGTGGCCGAGCACGGCGTGGTCACGGTGGACGCCCTCCAGGGCGCCGCACCCGGAGCCCGGCTGCCGCTTGTTGCAGGGCTTGGCGACGTCCTGGAAGTACGGGCAGCGGGTGCGCTGGAGCAGGTTGCCGCCGGTGGTGGCGACGTTGCGCAGCTGTCCGGACGCACCGGCCAGCAGGGCCTGGGACAGCACCGGGTACCGGTCCCGTACCACCGGGTGGGCCGCGAGGTCGCTGTTGCGGACCGTCGCGCCGAGCCGCAGCGCGCCGTCGGGCAGCTCCTCCACGGTGTCCAGGGGCAGCCGGCTGACGTCGACGAGGGTGGCGGGCTGTTCCACGCCGAGCTTCATCAGGTCGACCAGGTTGGTGCCGCCGCCGAGGTAGCGGGCGCCGGGGTGGCTCGCGTGGGCGTCGGCGGCCTCCTCGACGCTGCCGGCGCGTACGTAGGCGAAGGGTTTCACCGGATCACGTCCTCGACGGCCTCGACGATGTGCGGATAGGCGCCGCAGCGGCAGAGGTTGCCGCTGAGCCGCTCGCGGATCTCGTTCCGGCCGAGCGGTACGGGCCCTCCGGAGGGGGTGGCCGGGTCGGTGACGTGCGAGGGGTGACCGGCCTCGGCCTCGGCTACCGCCCCCACGGCGCTGCACAGCTGGCCCGGGGTGCAGTAGCCGCACTGGAAGGCGTCGCGGTCCAGGAAGGCCCGCTGGAGCGGGTGGAGTTCCCCGCCGGCGCCGCCCAGGCCCTCCACGGTGGTGATGTCGCTGCCGTCCAGGGCGACCGCGGGCAGCAGACAGCTGTTGACACGACGGCCGTCCACCAGGACCGTGCAGGCGCCGCACTGGCCGTGGTCGCAGCCCTTCTTGGCGCCGGTGAGATCGAGCGTCTCGCGCAGCACGTCCAGGAGAACGGATCGGTTGTCGACGGTGAGCGCGTGCGGTGTGCCGTTCACCCGGAGGGTGATGTCCGAGCGGTGCCGCTGGGACGTGGCGGTGGTGCCGGGCGGGGAGACGGGATCCACGGGGACCTCCAGGACGGTCGGAACGGGCGGAACGGTCGGGGCGGTCGGGGTTGCAGGGACGACGACTGAGGACGGGTGCCCGGCGGACCGCCGCCGGAACCCGGCACCGCCCGCGACCGGACCGAGGGGGCCATCCGGTCTTGGGAGAGCCCTTCCGGTCTCGGGAGGGCACCCTCCGGTCGCGGGAGGGCACCTTCCGGTCGCGGGAGGGCACCCTCCGGTCGCGGGAGGGAACCCTCCGGTCGCGGGAGGGAACCCTCCGGGACCGTCCGCCGTCCGTGGCCGGACGGAGGGGGCTTCCGGTCCCGGCCGTGTCCGTCACCGGAAGGCGGGCCCTCGCACGGCCCGCCCGTCCAGGCTGCGGCACAGCACGCGTTCCGGCACGTCAGGGGCGCCCGGCGGACACGGTGGGTGACCGGCGGCCGGGCGCGGCACCGGACTGCGGGCCGCCCGCCGTACGGAGCCCGCCCGGCCGCCGGTCGACGTCCGCCTGCCCGCCACGCGACAGGTCCGCCGCACGACGCCCGGCAAGCGCGGCCCGTCACCGGCGTACGGGGGTCGCCCCGCACCACCCGCCACACAGCACCCGCCCAACCGCCGTACGCGGTCAGCCCGCCGCACGGCGCCCCGCCCCGCCGGGCGCGCGCCGGGCCCCGCCCGGTGTGAGACTGCTGGAAAGTGCCCGGGCCGGGTGCGCGGGATCGGACGACGGGAGTCGAGGTGGCGGCGGCGGAGACGGAAGAGGGGCTGCTGGCGGAGTTCCTCGCCGACACGCACAACGCCGCGCTCGACCTGACCACCGCGGTGGCCCGCTGCTCGAAGGCGCTGGGGATCCAGCACTCCGTGGTCTACCTCTCCGACATCCAGCAGCGCCGGCTCGTCCCGCTGACGGACGTGGTCTCGACGCTGCCCATCGACGACTCCATCGCGGGCTGGACGTACCGCACCCAGTCGCTGCGGGTGGAGGAGTCCGAGTCCGGCGGGCTGACGGCATGGCTGCCACTGGTGGACGGAGCGGAACGGCTCGGCGTACTGGCCGTGCAGTCGCCCGTGCTCGACCCCTCGATCCTGCGCCGCGGACGGACGCTCTCGGCCCTGCTCGCCATGATGATCACCTCCAAACGGGCGTACAAGGACTCCTTCGTGCGGCTGACCCGCACGGAGCCGATGCACCTGCCCGCGGAGATGCTCCGCGCCTTCCTGCCGCCCCGCACGATCGGCAATCTGCACGCGCTGTCGACGGCCGTGCTGGAGCCCGCCTACCAGATCGGCGGGGACGCCTTCGACCACTCGCTGACCGAGACGACGCTGCACGCCTCGATCCTGGACGCGATGGGGCACGACCTGGCGTCGGGCCTGACCACGGCGGTGTCGCTGGCCGCCTGCCGCAACGCCCGCCGCACCGGCGCCGACCTGCCGGAGCTGGTGGAGTGCGTCGACAGCGCCCTGTCCCAGTGGCTGCCCGACCAGTTCTGCACCGGGGTCCTCATGCAGCTCGACATGTCCACGGGCCTGCTGCGCTGGAGCAACTGCGGGCATCCGCCGCCGCTGCTCATCCGCGACCAGCGGGTGGTGCCGGGCGCCCTGGACCGGGAGTCGGACCCGCCGATGGGGCTGCCCTCGCTGCTCGCGGGCCGGCCGCGCCAGGTGCACGAGCTGGACCTCAAGGCCGGGGACCGGGTGCTGCTGTACACCGACGGCGTCACCGAGGCGCGTACGGAGGACGGCGGGCTGTACGGGCTCACGCGGTTCACCAACGAGATCATCCGCGCGACGGCCGGCGGCGAACTGGCCCCGGAGGTGCTGCGGCGGCTCATCCACTCGATCCTGGACTCCCAGTGCGAGGGTCTGCGCGACGACGCCACGATCCTGTTGTTCGAATGGCGCCCGCCGCCGCGGTGACCGGGGCGCGCGACGGCCGCGGTGACCGGGGCGCGCGACGGCCGCGGCGACCAGAGCGCGCGGCGGTCCCGAACGCCTGCGGGACGGCCGGTTCCCGTACCGCGTCACCGGCCGGCTCCCCCGCACCGCCGACAACGGCCGCCGGGCGATCTACCCTCTCGGCATGGAACAGACGGAGATCATCCTGCGCGCCATCGGCGTCCTCACCGAGACCAACGCGATGGTGCGCAGGATCGCCCGGGACGAGAGTCCTGACTTCGATCCCAACGCGAACCAGCTCGGCGCCCTGGTGACAGAGGCGTTCCCGACCGTCGAAGTGCCCGCCGACGCGGGCCCCGCCGAAGCCGGACAGGCCGTCGCCGACGCCTACTTGCCGGCGGCGGTGTCCCTCGTCGGCGCCTTCGCCTTCCTGTTCTCGGAACTCGCCGAGGTGCACGACTCCGGACGCACCGACATCTCCTCGGCCGACCTCCTCCAGGATCTGGCGCTGCGCATGTCGCAGGCGGACGACGACACCTGACCGGCGCCCGCCCCCGACCGCGGACGCCCGGATGCCCGGGCGTCCGCTCCCGCGCCCGCCCCGTACGGGGGCGGCGTCGTATTTCTGCTGGACAACGGAAAGGACCGTTGACGCCCCCGCGGCGCGGTGCCAACGTGCCCACCAGTCCTCCCGGCCGGCCGGGACCCAGGTGGCAGCCCCTTCGGGCGTCACCACCGAACGGCACTCTCAGGCGAACGGAGGACCTGTCGCCATGACTACAACCAGCGGGGACCCCACCACCGGGACGGCCGACTTCTCGGCTTCTCCCCTGGCGGACACCGGCCTGGCCGAGGAGTGGGAAAGCAGCGGCACCGGCACGGAGACCGCCGCACCGCAGGCGGCCGGCGAACAGCCCGTGGAGGGCGCCCGGACCGCCGGGTACGGCGCCGCGCCGGCGCCCCACCGGCCCGTCCGCGGCCGCTACCGCAGCACGGGCGGCGCCTTCGAACTGGAGCTGCGCGTCGACGTCGACAGCACACCGGGCGGCCCCCGGGTGCTGAACAAGGTCAGCGGCGATTTCTTCACCACCAGCGGCGGTACGACCACGTACTTCGGCTCGTTCGTCGTGCACGCGCCTGCCGTCACCCGGTCCGCCGCGCAGATCGTCATCAGGGGCACGGGCACCTACACCTGGTCGGCGGCGTACCCGGTCGTGCAGGTCACCGTCCCGCGGCGGCGCACCGGTCAGCCGCCCGGCGCCGCCACGGTCCAGTTCCTCCGCTCCACCGGCCAGATGGGCGCCTCGTACGTGTGCCCGTGGGTCTCGCCGTACTTCCGCACCGTGCAGTGGGAGCAGGACTCGGTCACCGGGAGGGTGCCCTTCCTGTCGTACGACACCGGTTCGCTCCCGCAGCCGGCCGGCAGCCCGGCCCGGGTGCTCACCGTGCCCCGCGCCTACGCCGAGGCCGGGATAGAACTGCTGGTGTCCGGCGTCCCGAACGTCATCGCCGACAGCGCCGGCGGCTGGACGAACACCGAGCTGCACGCCGCGATGGCGGCCAACTTCAGTCTGTGGCGCAACATCCCGCAGTGGAAGGTGTGGCTGCTCGTGGCCGGCAGCTACGAGGGCATGGCGGGGGTGCGCGGCATCATGTTCGACGCGGCCGACGCCTTCCAGCGGCAGGGTTGCGCGGTCTTCTACGACCTGATCAAGGGCACCGACGCCGCCTCGCAGCGCGCCCAGTTGCGGACGTACGTCCATGAACTCGGCCACTCCTTCAACCTGCTGCACTCCTGGCAGAAGAACCTGGCGCGGCCGCCCGCACCGCTCGGCGGCAACAACGGCTTCGCCGACCTGTCGTGGATGAACTACCCGCAGAACTACCGCCCGCTGTCGGGCGCCGGCGGCGAGGCCGCGTACTGGGGCGCCTTCCCGTTCCAGTTCACCGACAACGAACAGATCCACCTCAGGCACGGCTTCTACCGCAACGTCGTCATGGGGGCCGACGCCTTCACCGTGGGCGCGGCCGAGGTCGAACCCGAGCTGTTCGACGAGCCGATGCGGGACGAGTCGGGGCTGCGCCTGGAACTGCGCGCCAAGAGCGGCTTCGCGTACGGGGAACCGGTCGTCGTCGAGCTCAAGCTGGCCACGACCGACCTGCGCGGCCGGTCCACGCACGGTCATCTGCACCCGGACGACGAGCTGGTGAACATCGCCGTCCGGCAGCCGTCCGGCCGTACGGTGCTCTACCGGCCGCTGCTGCGGCGCTGCGTGGACCAGGACGACACCGTCCGCCTGGACGGCGACCGGCCCGCGGTCTACAGCAGCGCCTACATCGGCTACGGCCGCGACGGGCACTACTTCCAGCAGCCCGGCACCTACCGGCTGCGCGCCTCCTACCTCGCCTCGGACGGCTCCCGGATCGTGTCGCCGGTGCTGCGGATCGACGTCAGGCACCCCGTCAGCCAGAGCGACGTCGAGCTCGCCGAACTGATGATGGGCGAGGAGCAGGGCACGATCCTCGCCCTGCGCGGCTCGGACTCGCCGGCGCTGCGGGCGGGCAACGACGCGCTGCAGGAGGTCATCGAGCGGCACGCGAGCCATCCGTTCGCGGTGTACGCGCGGCTCGCGAAGGGACTCAACTACGAGCACGAGTTCAAGAGCCTGAGCCCGGACAAGTCCGAGCTGACCGTGCGGCCGCCGGACACCAAGTCCGGCATCGAGCAGCTCACCCAGGTCGTCAAGGTCTCGGAACACGGCAAGGGTGTCGACAACCTCACCCTGAACATGGCGACGCGCCGGCTGGCCCGCGCGTACGCCCGCCAGGGAGACCTGGAGGAGGCCGGCTCCACGCTGGACAAGATGGTCCGGTTCTTCGAGCGGAAGGCGCTGAAGCCGTACGTCGTGGAGGCGGTCCGCGACCAGGCGGAGGCCACGAAGGCCCGCCTCGTCGCCGACTTCGGCGACGGCACGGACACGGACACGGACCCGGGCAAGGAGACGGGCACGAGCAGGGGCACGAAGAAGGACGGTGGCTCGGGGTCGGCGTCCGGTTGAGCTTGAGCGCCCCCCGGGCCGGCAGCGGCCCGGCAACAGCCCGGAAACAGCCACACAGCGGCCCGGCGGGGACCGCTCGCGGACGCGCCGAGTCCGCGGGCGGCCCCCGCTCCCGGTCCGCGGCGAACGAGCCATTCCCGTGGGCTCCCGCCCGCGGGTGCGCGCGGCTGTGGCAGCCTCACAAAGGCCGAGCAGAGGCCGAACAGAGGCCGAACAGACGCCGCGGACGACGCAGTCGGCCATCGCCGAGGCCGGTCGCCGTCGCCGTCGCCGTCGCCGGAAGGAGCCGAAGTGCTCGAACTCGTTCTGCACGGTCCGGGCGCTCCCCGGACCGTCGGCCACCCCGCACCGCCCCGCGTCGAGGTCCGCAACGCCGGCGACGGCGACGTCTGGATCGCCGGCGTGCTGGACGGTTCCGAACACGGGCTGCGCTACCCGCGCTACACGCCCGCCGTCGTCCGGGTCGGCGGCGCGGGCGGCAACGCCGTGGTCGCCGCGCCCGCCCCGGCGGAGGACCCGCTGGTCGGCCCGCTCCGGCCGGACGACCTGCGCCGGCTGGCCCCCGGCGAGTCCTTCGACCCGACCACCGGACCCGGCTGTCTGCCGCTGCTGACCTTCGCCACGTTCGCCCCCGCCGCCCCGGGCCGCTACCGCTACACCCTCACGCTCTCCACCGACGCCGACCGTCCGGAACAGTGGCTGGGCGGCTTCAGCCTCCCGAAGGGCGCCGACCGCGAGACCCTGCTCGCCCTGGTCGCCCGGATACCGCGCACCACGGTCTCGGCCACCCCGGCAGAGGTGACATTCCGCTGACCGGGCAGCCCGTGCCCTGACCGGGCAGCCCGTGCCCACGGCAGACCCGTTGACATGTACCCACCCTCACACCGATTCTGAGAGCGCTCTCAGATTCAACCGGTCGGCTGCTCGTGGCAGTTGGCCGTCCCTCTACCCCCACCTCGAGAGGAGACCGGGAGTGCGCAGACGATTCCGGTGGCCGGCCGTCGCCACCGCCGCGGCCACCTTCGCCGCCGCGCTGCTGACCTTCGGCGCCCCGTCGCACGCCGAGGCCGCCGTACCGGCGACGATCCCGCTGACCTTCAAGAACGACTCCGGGCGCAGCGACCCGGTCTACATCTACAACCTCGGCACTTTGCTGACGACGGGCCAGCAGGGCTGGGCCGACGCGAACGGCACCTTCCACGCCTGGCCCGCGGGCGGCAACCCGCCGACCCCCGCGCCCGACGCGTCCATCGCGGGACCGGCGAGCGGGCAGTCGAAGACGATCCGGATCCCGAAGTTCTCCGGGCGCATCTACTTCTCCTACGGCAAGAAGCTCGACTTCCGGCTGACCACCGGCGGGTTGGTGCAGCCGGCCGTGCAGAACCCGAGCGACCCCAACCGCAACACGCTCTTCAACTGGTCCGAGTACACGCTCAACGACGCCGGGCTGTGGATCAACAGCACCCAGGTCGACATGTTCTCGGCGCCGTACGCCGTCGGGGTCAAGGGCGCCGACGGGACCACGAAGAGCACCGGTCACCTCAAGGCGGGCGGGTACAGCGCGTTCTTCAACTCGCTGCGGGCGCAGTCCGGCGGCTGGGCCGGTCTCGTGCAGACCGCGAGCGACGGGACCGTACTGCGGGCGCTGTCGCCGGGGCACGGCATCGAGACCGGTGCGCTGTCCTCCGGTGTGCTGAGCGACTACATCAACCGCGTCTGGACGAAGTACAGTTCGTCGACCCTGACGGTGACCCCGTTCACGGACCAGCCGTCCGTCAAGTACTACGGCCGGGTCTCGGGGAACGTCATGAACTTCACCAACAGCGCGGGCGCGGTGGTCACCAGCTTCCAGAAGCCGGACTCCGACAGCGTCTTCGGCTGCTACAAGCTGCTCGACGCCCCCAACGACCAGGTGCGCGGCCCGATCTCCCGCACCCTGTGCGCGGGCTTCAACCGCTCCACGCTGCTGACCAACCCCAACCAGCCGGACACCGGTGCCACCGGCTTCTACCAGGACTCGGTCACCAACCAGTACGCCAAGAAGATCCACGAGCAGATGGCCGACGGCAAGGCGTACGCGTTCGCCTTCGACGACGTGGGCGCCCACGAGTCGCTGGTCCACGACGGCAACCCGCAGCAGGCGTACGTCACCCTGGATCCGCTGAGCTAGTGCCCCGGCGGGCACTGGAACCCGGCGGGCTCCGGCCTGCTCCCCGGCGGGCGCCGGGCCCGTCCTCGCGCCGCTATGCTCGCCCCCTCGAAACGCTCAAACGAACATCAGGCGTCCGGACCCCCGGTCCGGACGCCGCGAGGGGGCACGGGCATGCGCGAACCGGGCGAGGTCAGACGGCAGCGGATCCTCGCGGTCGTGCAGGCGCGCGGCGCCGTCCGGGTGGCGGACCTCGCCGCCGAACTGGAGGTCTCCGTCGTCACGGCGCGGCGGGACGTCGAGGAGCTGGCCCGGGCGGGCCGGCTGCGCCGCGGCCACGGGATCGCCCGCCCGCTCACGGCCGCCGGGGAACCGGCCGCCGCACCGCCCGCGCGGACCGCCTCCCCGGACGGTCCGGTGGCGCTGGTGGTGCCGGAGCGCCACACGTACCTGTACGAGATCATGGACGGCGCGCGGGCCGTCCTGGCGGCGGCCGGGCTGCGCACCGTCCTGCACATCACGCCGTCGGCCCCCGGCACCGAACGCACCGTCGTGGAGCGGGCCCTGGCCGACGGCGCGCAGGGCCTGCTGCTCGCGCCGCGCTGGCGCACCGCCGCCCTGGAGGAGGCCGACGCCCGGTGGCTCGCGGGCACCGGGGTGCCCATCGTGCTGATGGAGCGGCGGCCGCGCCCCGGCAGCCCGCTGCACGCGGTCGACTCGGTCTGCTCCGACCACTGGTACGGGGCGTGGCTGGCGGTGGAGCACCTGGTGTCGCTCGGGCACCGGCGGATCGTGCTGGCCGCGCGCGACGACAGTCCGACGGCCCGGGCGCTGCGCGCCGCCTTCGCCGACGTGATCGCCGCCCGCCCCGAGGTCGAGGACACGGAGGTGGTGCTGAGCGCCCGGGACGCGGGGCCCGATCCGGCCGCCGCGCCGGCGTCCCTGGCGGCGCTGCTGCGGGCGCGGGGCGCCACGGCCGCGGTGCTGCACGGTGACGTGGACGCGCTCCTGCTGGTGCAGCAACTGGCCGACAGCGGGCTGCGGGTCCCCGAAGACTGCTCCGTGGTGGCGTACGACGACGTGGTGGCGGCGCTCGGCAGTACCCCGCTGACGGCGGTCGCGCCGCCGAAGCGCGAGGTCGGGCGGGTCGCGGCCGGGCTGCTGCTGGAACGGCTCGGTGAGCTGCCGGATGAACCGGCGGGCCGCCCGCGGCGGGTGGAGCTGCTGCCCGAGCTGAAGGTGCGCGGCTCGACCGAAGCCCGTTCGATCGTTTGACCGTTTCGGGCTCCTCTGGGTTTCTTCTGATCGTTCTCTTGACCCGAATCGCTCAGTCGATCAGGATGCCCGTGTCCCGCAGCATGCCCGTGTCCCGAGCACGCCCGTGTCCCGCCCCGAGCCGCGGCAGGAGAAACGATGCGCACTTCTCCCGGTGACCGTTCCGCGCCGCGGACCGCTCTCGCCATGGGACCGGCCGCCGCGGCGGCCGTCTTCCCGCCCGACGCCCTGGCCGCGCTCGGCCGGGTCTGCGACCTCGTCCCGCCGCCCGCCCTGGACGACTTCACCACCGAACGCGCCCGCGCTGTCCTGCGCGACGTGGAGATCCTGGTCACCGGCTGGGGCTGCCCCGCGCTCGACGCGTCCGTACTGGCCGCCGCGCCCCGGCTGCGTGCCGTGGTCCACTCCGCCGGTTCGGTGCGCGCGCACGTCACGGCGGCCTGCTGGGACCGCGGCGTCGAGGTGTCCTCGGCCGCCGCCGCCAACGCGCTGCCCGTGGCCGAGTACACGGTCGCGATGATCCTGCTCACCGGCAAGCGGGTCCTGGAACGCGCCCGCGACCTGCGCAGGACCCGCCGCCGCGACGACCCGCTCGACACCCCGCGCACCGTGGGCAACTTCGGGCGCACCGTCGGCATCCTGTCCGCGTCCATGGTCGGCCGCCGCGTCGTCGAACTGCTGCGTCCGTACGACTTCCGGGTGCTGCTGCACGACCCCTGCGTCACGGCCGCGGAGGCGGACGCGCTCGGCGTGACGGCCGTCCCCCTCGACGAGCTGTTCGCCCGCTCCGACACCGTCAGCGTCCACACCCCGCTGCTGCCCGATACGCGCGGGCTGGTCGGCCGGCGGCTCATCTCGGCGATGCGGCCGGGCGCCGTCCTGATCAACACGGCCCGGGGCGCGGTCGTCGACCAGGAGGCGCTGACCGAGGCCGTGCTGCACGGCCGTGTCCGGGCCGTCCTCGACGTCACGGACCCCGAAGTGCTGCCGCCCGGCCACCCGCTGTGGGACCACGACGGCGACAACCTCCTGATCACCCCGCACCTCGCCGGTTCCCAGGGCAACGAGTGGGCGCGCCTCGCCGACCTCGCCGTGCGCGAGGTCGCGCGCTGGACCGCGGGCGACGGCTTCGCCCATCCCGTACGCCGCGAAAGACTGGACCGCCTCGCATGACACTGCCCGGACTGCCCGCCGACGACCGCGGGGCGAGCCCCCTTACCGGCTACACCCGGGACCACTGGGAGACGGCCGCCGACCTGCTGCTGCGCGCCGCCTGGCGGTGGGCCGGGCCGGGCGGCGCCCTCCTGGACCTGCCGGGCCGCCCGTCCAGCTCCGGGGTCCGCTCCGACGGCCTGGAGGGTTACGCCCGCACGTTCCTCGCCGCCGCCTTCAGGACCGCGGGCGCCGGCGGCGAGGACCCGCACAACTGGCTGGAGCGGTACGCCGGAGGGCTCGCCGCGGGGACCCGTGCGCCAGGGCGGGACGACGCCGAGTCCTGGCCGCTGATCATGGACCACCACGTGCGGGGGCAGCCGATGGTGGAGTCGGCGTCGGTGGCGCTCGGCCTGCGGCTGACCCGCCCGTGGCTGTGGGACCGGCTCGACGCGGACGTACGGGACCGGGCCGAGGAGTGGTTGCGCGGGGCCCTGCGGCACGTGCCCTCGCCGAACAACTGGTACCTCTTCCCGTACACCGTCGCCGGTTTCCTGGAGTCGGTCGGGCGCGGCGACGCGGAGACGGCCCGGGTCCGGCAGCGGGCGCTCGACCTGCTGGAGGGCTGGTACCGGGGCGACGGCTGGTACGCCGACGGCGACGGCCGGGCCTTCGACCACTACAACGGCTGGGCCCTGCACCTGTACCCGGTGCTCGACGCCCATCTCGCCGGGGACACCTCGCCCACCCCGTACGGGTCCCGGCTGCGCGAGCATCTGGACGGCTACGCGCTGCTGTTCGGCGCGGACGGGGCGCCGGTGCACTTCGGGCGCTCGCTGACCTACCGCTTCGCGGCGTCGGCGGCGGTGGCCCTCGGCGCCGTCACCGGCCACACGCCGCTGACCCCCGGCACCTCGCGGCGGCTGATGAGCGGTTCGCTGCGGTACTTCCTCGACCGGGGCGCGGTCGGCGGCGACGGGCTGCTGAACCTCGGCTGGCACGGCCCGCACGAGGCGACCCTCCAGTCCTACTCGGGTCCCGCCTCCCCGTACTGGGCGTCGAAAGCGTTCGTCGGGCTGCTCGCCCCGCCCTGCCACCCGCTGTGGACGGCGGCCGAGGAGCCCGCGCCGAGCGAGGGCCCCGACCGGGTGCTGGCGCTGCCCGCGCCCGGGTTCCTGGTGCAGAGCACGCGGGCGGACGGCGTCGTGCGGCTGCACAACCACGGCAGCGACCATGTGCGCCCGCACGAGGGCGAGTCGGCCGCCGAGGCCGATCCGCTCTACGGGCGGCAGGCGTACTCGACGCGGACCGGCCCGACCGCCGCCGCGAACCCGGCCGACAACCATCTCGCCCTGGTCGTCGGCGGGGTGCGCAGCACGCGGCGCCGCATCCGTCCGCTGGGTGCGGGCGGCGGGGACGGCTGGGGCTGGGCCGCCTCCTGGCACCGGCCGGTGTTCGCCGCCGGACCGCCGATGGTGCCGGGGCTGCGGGTGGAGAGCGTCACCGTGGTCCGGGGCCGGTACGAACTGCGGGCGCACCGCGTGGTCGGCGCCCCGCCCGGCGCCCGCGTCGAGCAGACGGGCTGGGCGACCGCCCCCGACGACGACGCCCTCCGCTCCGGGCTGCATCCGCTGCACGGCTACGCCGGCCGGGACGAGGTGCGGGCGCCGCGGGGTACCGCGTTCACCGCCTTCGCGCGGGTGCCCCGGCTCACCGCGGAGGCCGAGGGGACGGCGGTGTTCGCCTGTCTGGCGACCCTGACGGGAGAGCCGGGACCGGCGGCCCTCGCGGACGCGGTGACCGACGTGCTCGTGCGGGACGCGGTCGTCGAGGTGTGCTGGGCGGCGGACGGCGCGGTGACCCGGATCGCCTTCGAGCCGTTCGGGGTTGCGCACCACGGCACTTGACGGTTGCACATCCGAGACCTCCGCGATCTTGGCGGAACGGAGTCTTCCGGGACAGGATGCCCGCATGAAGGGTGATCTCTTTTCCAGTGACCACATGGTGCAGCCGGCCGCGGCTCCCGGGATGACCGTGGAGAACGCCAAATCCATCAAGTACGCGGTGAACGGCGAGATGCACGCGCGGCAGGGCTCGATGATCGCCTGGCGCGGGGCGCTCCAGTTCGAGCGCAAGGGCCAGGGCGTGGGCGGCATGCTCAAGCGCGCGGTCACCGGCGAGGGGCTGGCGCTGATGGCGGTGCGCGGCCAGGGCGAGGCGTGGTTCGCGCACGAGGCGCAGAACTGCTTCATCGTCGAGATCGAGCCGGGCGACGTGTTCACCGTCAACGGCCGCAACGTGCTGTGCTTCGACGCCGGTCTGGCGTACGAGATCAAGACCGTGAAGGGCGCGGGCATCTCCGGCGGCGGCCTCTTCAACAGCGTCTTCACCGGCCAGGGCCGCCTGGGCCTGATCTGCGACGGCAACCCGCTGGTCATCCCGGTCTCCCCGCAGCAGCCGGTGTACGTGGACACGGACGCGGTGGTCGGCTGGAGCGCCGCGCTGCACACCTCGCTGCACCGCTCGCAGTCGTTCGGCTCCATGATCCGGGGCGGTTCGGGCGAGGCCGTGCAGCTCAAGCTGGAGGGCGAGGGCTTCGTCGTCGTCCGCCCCAGCGAGGTGACACCGCAGTCACAGCAGCACTGACCGTCCCGGGGTCCGCGGGCCGCCGGACCGGCGGCCGGCGGGCTTATGGAACACACATTCGAATATCGGGGTAGGGTGCACGCATGTCCATGCACCTCCAGGCCTCGCTGCTCGACCAGACCGACGACCCGGGCCTCGGCCCGCTCGGCGGGCTGCGCCGTACCGAGCTGGGCGACGGGGCCTGGATCGATACGCTGCCGGGCTGGCTGAGCGGCGCCGACGCCCTGTTCGAACGGCTCGTCGCCGGCGTCCCCTGGCGGGCCGAGCGCCGCCAGATGTACGAACAGGTCGTCGACGTCCCCCGCCTGCTCGCCTATTACCGGGCCACCGACGAGCTGCCCGATCCCGTGCTGTACGAGGCGCGCGACGCGCTCTCCGCGCACTACCGGACCGAGCTGGGCGAGCCGTTCGTCACCGCCGGACTCTGCTACTACCGCGACGGACGGGACAGTGTCGCCTGGCACGGCGACCGCATCGGCCGCGGGGCGCGCGAGGACACCATGGTGGCCATCCTCTCGGTGGGCGCGCCGCGCGACCTGGCGCTGCGTCCGCGCGGCGGCGGGGACGTCCTCCGCCGCCCCCTGGGACACGGGGACCTGATCGTGATGGGCGGCTCCTGCCAGCGGACCTGGGAGCACGCCGTCCCCAAGACGACGCGCGCCGCGGGCCCGCGCATCAGCATCCAGTTCCGCCCGCGCAACGTGAACTGAACGCCACGACGGTCCGGCCCACCAGCGGTCCCAGTGCACGGCCTCGGCCACCGGCCGGCGCAGCACCGGCCCGAACCGGCCCGCCGGCCCGGGTCTCCGGGCCGTCCGGGGCGATCCGGGACTCGGGTATGCGGTAGCAGGGGACGACCAGCGCCGGGGTGTCGGCGAAGTGGTCGCGCCGGTACTCGACGGCGGCGGCCAGCCGCCCGCAGACCACCTCGTCCATGCCTTCTCGCCCCTGCATGCTGCCGCCGCTGGGTGCCCGGACGGCGGCCTGTATCAGCTGCTCCACCGCCAAGTCCCCTGCCGCCTCACGGCGTGAGCTGTGCCTGTACCGCCGGGGCGTAGAGGTCGGCGACGTGTTCGGCGTCGGCCTCCCTGATGCGGGTGCCGCGGGCGATGCCGTACATGACGCCGAGGCCGAGCAGGGTGCTGAGTGCCAGTTCGGCGCGGAGTCCCGCGTCGGGTCCCGGCAGCCGCCGGGCGAGGCGCTCGCTGACCTGGGCGCGGAAGTTGGCGCGCAGGATGTCGCCCTGCTCGCCCTGGAGCGGGGCGAAGACGATGCGCAGGATCGGGTCGGCGCCCCGGTCCCGCTGGCCGAGGAGCAGGTGCAGGACCATGTGGCGGCCCAGCTCCGCCAGCGGTGCGTCCAGCAGGGCGCCCGCGTCCTCCTCGAAGGACATGACGCGGGAGAAGAGCGCGTCCTTGTTGCCGAAGTACTTCAGGATCAGCGGGGCGCTGACGCCGGCCCGCTCGGCGACGGCCTTCAGCGTGATGTCGCCGTGCGCGTGCCGGGCCAGCAGGTGGCGGGCCGCGCGCAGGATGGCCGCCTTCGTCGCTTCGGCGTCGCGGCGCGCGGGGGCGGCCGCCGCGAGGCCGGACGGCGGGGTGGTCATGTTCCTCAGGCTCCTTCCAGTGCCTCGTCTTCCCTGGCCCCGTCGCGCTCCGGCGCGGTGCGCGACGGGACCGGAAGGCGGGGTCCGCGGCGCGCGGCGTCACCGGGTATGGACAGGGCGGCGGCACAGGCCACCAGGGCGACCGTACCCGCCATGGCGAACGCCAGCAGATAGCCGTGCAGGGTGGGCACCGGCGCCCCGCCGACGAGGCTGGTGTGGTGGACGAGCACGGCGGCGACGGCGGCGCTGCACATGGCCTGTCCGATGGTCCGCATCAGGACGTTGACGCCGTTGGCGGACGCGGTCTGCCCGGCCGGGACGGCGCGCAGGATGAGGGTGGGCAGCGCCGAGTAGGCGAAGGTCGTGCCCGTGGAGATGACCGTGGCACCGAGGATGATCACCCAGAGGTCGCGGCTGTCCACGATGCGCACCGCGTAGCCGAGCGCGATGACGGCGGCGCCGATGGCCAGCGTCACGCGCGGCCCGCGGGCGGCGGAGATGCGCGCCGAGACCGACGAGAGCAGCAGCATGGTCACGCCGCCGGGCAGCAGGCACAGGCCGGTCGCCACGATGGACAGTCCGAGCCCGTAGCCGGTCTCCTTGGGCGCCTGGACGAGCTGCGCGGTCACCAGGGAGTTGGCGTAGAAGGAGAACCCGGTGAGGAGCGCGGTCAGGTGCGGCAGGGCGACCCGGGGCCGGGCGGCCAGCTTCAGGTCGACCAGCGGCCGTTCGGCGCGCCGCTGCTGGACCCACCACAGGGCGAGAACGACGACGCAGGCGGCGAACAGGCCCAGGACGCGGGGGCTGCCCCAGCCCCACTGACCGCCCTGGGAGACCGCGAGCAGCAGACAGACCAGACCCGCGGCGAGCCCCAGCGCACCGACCGTGTCGAAGCGGCCCGGCTCCCGGACCGGCGACTCGCGCACGGCCCACCAAGCGAGCGCGAGTCCCGCGGCGCCGAGCGCGCTCGTCGCCCAGAACATCACGTGCCAGTTCGCGTACTGGACGATCAGCGCGGCGAGCGGCAGGCCGAGGGCGGCGCCGATGCCGACGGTGGAGCTCATCAGGGCGACCGCACTGCCCGTGCGCTCCGGCGGCAGTTCGTCGCGCAGGATGCTGATCGACAGCGGTACGACGGCGGCGGCCGCCCCCTGGAGGGCGCGCGCGGCGATGAGCACGCGGATGTCGGAGGTCAGGGCGCACATCACCGACCCGACGGTCATCAGGGCGAGCGCGGACAGCAGCACCCGCCGCTTGCCGTACATGTCGCCGGCCCGGCCGAGCACCGGGGTCAGCACCGCGCCGGACAGCAGGGTGGCGGTGACCATCCAGGAGACGGCGCCCGCGGAGGCGCCGGTCAGCCGGGGCAGGTCGGGCAGCAGCGGCACCACGACCGTCTGCATGACGGCCATCAGGATCCCGCCGAAGGCCAGGACCGGTACGGCCAGCCGGTCACGGAAGCCCCGTACTTCCCGTACGGCTGTCATGAGTACCCCCGGAACATTCGGCGCCGACAAGCGAGGTGAATTTCTATTCACCATATCGAGTGAATAGAAATTCACCAACACGGCACCCGGCGGACCCGGAGCGCGCGGCCCCTAGCGGGCCTCGATCGTGCGCGCCAGCCGCGGGCCCAGCCACCGCTTGAGCCGGCGCAGCGCGCCGAGCCGGCCGGCCGCCCGGTCGAGCCGGTAGTAGAGCTGCGGGGGTACGTACGGCAGCAGCGGGGAGTGCCGCTGGCCCAGCAGGGCGAACATCCGCTCGGGCGGGAGATGGATGTAGCGCGGCAGGTTCTCGTACCACTGGGCGCTGTGCCGGGCCGCGCTGCGCACCGGCAGGAGCGCCGACTTGCGTACGCGTTCGTAGTGGCCGAGGGCCGCGTGGGGGTCGCGGTGCGCGTGCAGGGCGTCCGTCAGGGCCATGGCGTCCTGGAGGGCGAGGGTGGTGCCCGCGCCGATGGAGTAGTGGGTGGTGTGGGCGGCGTCGCCGAGCAGGACGACGTTGTCGCGGTGCCAGGTGCGGTTGCCGATGGTGCGGAAGTGCAGCCACTGGGCGCTGCCGTCCGCGTGCGCCCGGCCGATCAGCCGGTGGCCGTCGAGGACGCGGGCGAAGAGGCGCTCCAGCAGCGCGAGCCCCTCGGCCTCGCCCGCCCGGTCGAGGCCGAGGCCCCGCCAGGTCTGAGGGGCGCACTCGACGACGCAGGTGCTGTGCTCCGCGCTGTACCCGTAGCCGTAGCACCAGATCCAGCCGTGGCCGGTCTCGACGAAGGAGAAGGTGAAGGAGTCGAAGACCTTCGTGGTGCCGAGCCAGATGTAGCGGTTGCGGCCGAGGGCGACGTCGCTGCCGAAGTGGCCGGCGTACCGCTCGCGCAGCGCGCTGTGCACCCCGTCGCCCGCGACCACCAGGTCCGCCTCGGGCAGGGGGTCGCCGGCCGCGATCTCGTGCTCGTACTCCAGCCGTACGCCCAGGGAGCCGGCGCGCGCGGCGAGCAGTTCGAGCAGCCGGCGGCGGCCGATGCCGAAGCCCTCGTCGCCGTGGTGCACCGTCGTGCGGTCGCCGACGTGCGCCACGCCGTCGCTCCAGCGCACGGAGTTCTCCTCGACCGCGCGCGCCGATTCGGGATCGCGCTCCCTGAGTTCGCCGAGCAGCGCGCCCCAGTAGGTGACACCCCAGCCGTACGTCGCACCGGGCCGGTTCCGCTCGTACACGGTGATGTCGTGCGCGGGGTCCTGGCGTTTCATCAGGATCGAGAAGTAGAGGCTCGCGGGTCCGCCGCCGACGCACGCGATCTTCACGCGCATTCCCCTTCGTGTGTTCGCCGTACAGAATCGGGCCATTGCATCGAATCATTGAATCGGGCAATTACCAACGAACAGCGACAAGAGTGTGGATATCTTCTTCCGGAGGCTCCGTCATGCGCCCGCACCCCGCCCCGCTCGTCGCCGCCCTGGACGAGCCCGCCCGTGACGTCACCGGCCGGCCGGAGCCCCTGTGGCACGGCGCCGGGCCTGACGCCGCCCCGGATGCGGCGACCGTCCGGCTGCCGCCGGGCGGAGCGGTCGAGCGGCCGGTCGACCGCGAACTGCTCGTCGTCGTCCTGGAGGGCGCCGCTCATCTGCACGCCGCGGACGGCAGCCGGGAGCTGACCGCGCGGACGGCCGTGTGGCTGCCCGCGGGTCCGCACGTCCGGCTGCACGCGGGCGACGACGGCGCGTTCTGTCTGACGGTGCGCCCCGCCCGGACCGGGGTGACCGTGCCGCCCGCCGGTGCGCGCCCGGTCGCGGCCACCGGCGGCGATCCGGCCTGTCTGCTGCATCTCGTCTGCGCCGAGTGCGGGCGCATGGCCGCCGAGAGCGACGCCCGCTACTGCAACCGCTGCGGCGCCCCGCTGTCCGGCTGAGCTGACCGCTCACCGCCGCGCGCCTAGGGCGTGTTGCGAAAGTCCCGTCGTTCGCCCGAAGGGCGGGCCGCGCGGCGTCAGGCGGGACTTTCGCAACACGCCCTAACCGGGGCCGTCCGGGCGGAAGTCGGGGATTCGGCTCCGGGGGCCCGGGTACCCGCGCCGTCGTGTCCGGACGGTCCGGACACGGCGACAAGGAGGTAAGGCGTGTCTCAGGTCGAGGAATCCATCGAGGTCGCCGTCCCCGTGCACACCGCGTACAACCAGTGGACGCAGTTCGAGACGTTCCCCGAGTTCATGAGCGGCGTGGAGCGCATCGAGCAGCGCGGCGACACCCTCACCCACTGGGTCACCAACGTCAACGGCGTGCACCGGGAGTTCGACGCCGAGATCACCGAGCAGATACCGGACGAGCGGGTCGCCTGGACGACCGTCGCGGGCGAGGCCAGGCAGGCCGGTGTGGTCACCTTCCACCATCTCGATCCGGGCCGCACGAAGGTGATGCTCCAGCTCGAGTTCCAGCCCGAGGGCCTGACGGAGACCGTCGGCGACAAGCTCGGCCTCGTCAAGCGTCAGACCAAGGGGGACCTGGAGCGCTTCAAGCGGTTCATCGAGTCCCGGGGCCTGGAGACGGGCGGCTGGCGCGGCACCGTCGCGTGACCCCCGCCGCGCCTACGACGCGGCCTCGGCCCCGGCCGTACGGCACTCCGGGTGCCCCCAGCCCTGCGGGTTCTTCGCGATGGGCTCACCCGCGCCGTAGGAGCGCCCGCAGACGCACCGGCCGGGGAACTTGGCCTTGATCGTCCGCGCCGGGCCGCCCGTACGCGACGTGGCGGCGCCGGTCCGGGACGGCTTGCCGCCCGGCTTGCGGCGCGGGGCGCCCGCCTTGGGGGTGTCCGGGGACGGCGGCGGCTCCGGGGAGCCGAGGTCGCTGCCCGCGGGCTCCTGGACGGTGGCCGCCTGGCTCGCGGCACGGTCCGCGAAGTCGTTCAGGCGGTCGCCGTCGACCTGGTGCGCGGGCACGTAGCGGAACTCCACGGAGCGGCCCGCGAGCAGTTCGTCGATGCGGACGACCAGCTCCTGGTTGGCGACCGGCTTGCCCGCGGCGGTCTTCCAGCCCTTGCGCTTCCAGCCGGGCAGCCAGGTCGTCACGGCCTTCATGGCGTACTGGGAGTCCATCCGGATCTCCAGCGGGACGTCCGCCGCGACCGCCGTCAACAGGCGCTCCAGCGCGGTCAGTTCCGCGACGTTGTTGGTCGCCGTGCCCAGCGGTCCCGCCTCCCAGCGGTCCGGGGTCTCGGCGCCGTCGGCGACCACCCAGGCCCAGCCGGCGGGTCCGGGGTTTCCCTTCGACGCCCCGTCACAGGCGGCCACAACGCGTTCAGACATGCCCCCGATCATGCCACGGGCCGGTGGCCGCTCCGGGCCGGGGTCGGCCGCCGCTGCCGGTGATCAGCCGGCGGCCCAGCGGCGTGGCGGTGTGCAGGACGTACTTGCCGTCGCGGTGGCTGGCGACCAGGCCGCCGTCCCGCAGCACCCCGATCTGGTAGCTCACGCTGGGCAGCGAGATCCCGACCGCCTCCGCCACCTCCGAGCTGCTGCGGGCGCCCGGACCCGCCACCGCCGTGAGCACCGTGGCCCGGGTCCGGCCGAGCAGCTTCTCCAGGCCGTCCCCGCCGGTGCGGGCGGCCGCCGGCGGGATCTTGGCCACCGGGTAGACGAGCACCGGGTCGAGCCCGGGGTCCGCGAGGGCGGTCGGCCTGCGCCAGCAGAAGAAGGAGGGGACGAGGAGCAGCCCGCGCCCCTCCAGATGCAGTTCGCGCCGGACCGGATAGTCGACCTCCAGCACCGGGGCGCGCCAGTGGGCCAGCGGGCGCAGCCCGTCGAGCAGGGCCTGGGTTCCGCCGTCGAGGAGCGTGCGGCCGCGCAGAGCGACGTCGTCCGCGACGGCGGAGCGGATCTGCGGCCAGTACGGCTCCAGGAGGGTGCGGAAGGAGCGTGCGAGCGCCTGGGTGAGGAGTCCGAGGCCGTCGCGCGCGCCCGGCCGGCCGAGGGTGGTGGCCCAGGCGGGGACGGGGCGGGACTCGGCGAGCCGGGTCAGCTCGCGGACCAGCCGGGGGCGCGGGGTGCCGCGGACCAGCTCCAGGCCCGCGGACAGGCCCTCACCGGTGACCGGCGGGGTGAGGAAGTCCGGGATGTAGCCGGCGGCGGGGACCAGTTGCCGCACCGGGCCGAGGGCGTGGGCCGCGGCCGGGTCGGCGGCGATGCGGGCGCGCGCCGAGCGGCGCCAGTGGCCGAATTCGAGCGGTCCCTGCCCGGTTTCCAGCCGGCAGACACCGCAGATCAGCTCCCACAGCGGGTCCGGTTGCCGGGCCACGCGGACGTTCTGCAGATCGTGCGGGGTGAAGTGGATACGGAGCATGCGTGTCTGTCACTCCCGGTCCCGGTGGAGGGTGGGCGAGCCGCGCGGGACGGCTGCGGTCGCCGGGAGAGACGAGGACACGCGCGACGGCGGTTGCCGTCGTTCCGGCCGCAATCCACCGGCCGGGGGCGCGGCCCCCGGCCGATGCGCTCCAGAGCGCTCCGCCTCACGTCACGTCACGTCACGTCGGAGAGCTTGGGCAGCTCGCCCTTCGTGGTCGTGGTGTCGATGACGGAGAAGGCCGCGCCCTGCGGGTCGCCGATCGCGGCGAAGCGCCCGAACGGACTGTCCGTGGGGCCGTAGCGCAGGACGGCGCCGCGCTCGGTGGCCTTCGCGACCGTGGCGTCGCAGTCCGCGACGGCGAAGTAGACGTTGACGTACGGCGGGACCTCGGGCGGGAAGTCGTCGGCCATCCGCATCCGGCCGAGGACCGGCTCCGCACCGAGGCTGTAGCCGCGGAAGTCGATGTGCTCGTCCTCCATCCGCTGCATGCGGTAGGGGAAGACCGCCGGGAAGAACGCGTCCGACTTCTCCGGCTCGCGGGTGAACACCTCGGCCCAGCAGTACGCGCCCGGTACCGCCGTCGCCTCGAAGCCCTCGTGGGTGCCGCCCTGCCACACGCCGAAGACGACGCCGCCCGGGTCCCGGGCCAGCAGCATGGTGCCGAAGTCGCCGACGCGCATGGGCTCCATCAGCACCTCGCCGCCGTTGTCCCGGATCGCGCGGGCCGTCGCCGCCGCGTCCGGTGACGCCAGGTACAGGCACCAGGCGGACTGCCCCTCCTGCCCGGGCATCGGCGGTACGACGGCGGCGACCGCCCTGCCGTCCGCGTACGCCTGCGTGTAGTTCCCGTACTCGGTCGACGACTCGCCGAACGTCCAGCCGAGCACGTCACCGTAGAAACGCTTGGCTCCCTCGACGTCGCCGAACATGGCGTCGGCCCAGCAGGGTGTTCCTTCTGGTTGTACGGCCATGACTCCGACCTTCCTCGATCGGGTGAATGGTGACGTGTCTCACGCTAGTCAGCGCGCGGCCGGACCGCGCGGCCGGTGCGCGAACCCGCCGGGCCGGGACGGGCGCGGCACCATGGGAGCAGGGACGGACGGCCGCCGACGGGACGCGGGGTGCACGCATGGCCGCGATGATGCACGCATGGGAAGTGGCCCGCCCCGGGCCGGTCGAGCGGGGGCCGCTGCGCTGGGTGGAGAAGCCGGTCCCGGTACCGGCGGCGGACGAACTCCTCGTCCACGTCAGGGCCTGCGGGGTGTGCCGCACCGACCTGCACGTCACCGAGGGCGACCTGCCCGTGCACCGGCCGGGCGTCGTCCCGGGGCACGAGGTGGTGGGTGTGGTGGCCGCGACGGGGACCGGGGTGAGCGGCTACGCGCCGGGCGACCGGGTCGGCGTCGCGTGGCTGCGCCGTACCGACGGCACGTGCGCGTACTGCGCGCGCGGCGCCGAGAACCTCTGTCCCGGCTCCCGCTACACGGGCTGGGACGCCGACGGCGGCTACGCCGAGTACACCACCGTGCCGGCCGCCTTCGCCCACCGGCTGCCCGCGGACGTCGGCGACGTGGCCCTCGCCCCGCTGCTCTGCGCGGGCATCATCGGCTACCGCGCGCTGCTGCGCTCCGCCCTGCCCGAGGGCGGCCGCCTCGGCCTGTACGGGTTCGGCGGCAGCGCCCATCTGTGCGCGCAGGTGGCGCTCGCCCAGGGCGCCCGCGTCCACGTACTGACACGGGACCCGGTCGCGCGGCGGCTCGCGCTGGAACTGGGGGCGGCCTCGGCGGGCGGCGCGTACGAGGCGCCGCCGGAGCCCCTGGACAGCGCCATCCTGTTCGCACCCGTCGGCAGCCTCGTCCCGGTCGCCCTGCGCGCCCTCGACCGCGGCGGCGTCCTGGCCGTCGCCGGCATCCACCTGAGCGACGTGCCCCCGCTGCGCTACGAACGGGAGCTGTTCTACGAGAAGGAGGTGCGCAGCGTCACCGCCAACACCCGTGCGGACGCGCGGGAGTTCCTCGCCCTGGCCGCCCGGTACGGCGTACGCGCCACGACGCACGCCTATCCGCTGTCGCGGGCGCCCCAGGCCCTCGCGGACCTGAAGGCGGGCCGCTTCGAGGGGGCGGCCGTCCTGGTGAACGACCTGCCGGGCGGCGCGGGCGCTACAGGGTCCTGAGGTCGACGGCCGCCGCCATCGCCGCGTACCCGGCGTCGTTCGGGTGCAGGTGGTCGCCCATGTCGTAGGCGGGCAGGATGCGCAGCGGGTCGGCGGGGTCGCGCACGGCCCGGTCGAAGTCGACGACCTCGTCGAAGAGGCCGCTGGTGCGGATGTAGTCGTTGACGGCGAGGCGGGTCGCCTCCAGCGTCTCGTCGTAGACCTGCCAGCCCTTGAACGGGGTCAGGGTGGAGCCGATGACCTTGATGCCGTGCGCGTGCGCCTGCCGCACGATCTCCCGGTACGCGGCCGTGATCGCCGCGGGGTCCGTCTGGTGCGGATCCTGCTGGATGTCGTTGATGCCCTCCATGAGGACCAGGGTGCGCACGTCGGTGCGGGAGAAGATGTCCTCGTCGAGCCGGTCGAGGGCCTTCACGCCGAAGCCGCCGCCGTCGAGGAGCAGCCGGTTGCCGCTGATCCCGGCGTTGAGGACACCCAGTTGACGCGAGCGCGGCAGCTTCTGGAGCCGGTCCGAGAGATAGTCGGGCCAGCGGTGGTTCGCCCCCTGGGTGGAGCCGTAACCGTCGGTGATCGAGTCGCCGAAGGCGACCACCGCGCCGCGGGCCGGGCGGTTCACGACGTCCACGCCCGTCACGTAGAAGCGCTGCCCGCTGGTCGCGGTGTAGGCGGCGCCCGAGACGTCGGCCGCGTGGTCGGCGGACCTGGCCACGTAGGCGGTCTGCTGGGCCAGCGGGTGGACGGTCTGGAGTCCGGGCACGCGGGGCAGGTGGGCGCTCACCAGCAGGTCGCTGTCGGGGGCGACGTCGATCGCGACCGGTTCGCTCACGGCGTCCCGTCCGGCGGGGACGGTACGGCTGCGGAAGGAGACCCGCCGTACCGAGCCGGGCACGGCGTCGGCGCCGTCCGCCCGTACCGCGACGGTCACCCGGCCCAGGACGAGCGGCTCGGCGCCGAACTCGTTGGACAGCCGGACACGGATCCGCGGACCGCCGACGCTGACGTGCACGACCTGGCGCAGCGAGTCGCCCGCGGCGACGTCGGCCGTGGCCGCGCCGACCGTCGAGGGCGACTCCCAGGTGCCGACCCAACCGTGGGCGGACGGCGGCGGGGCCGTCGCCTCCTGCGCCACCGCGGGCGTGGCGGCCCCCAGCAGCACGGCGAGCGGGACGAGCAGCGCCTTGGCGCCTTTGAACACGGCGTTCACCCCTTGCAAGCGTCATGTCGCAACCAGCGCCGGACGGACAGAGGAATTCGATCGGAGGACGGGCGGGGCGTCAATGACGAGAACACGACAATCACTCGGAAGGGTTCCGGCCACCCGCCCCCTGCCTCTCTCGTGCCGCTCCCCTGTCTGTCCTCCGCCTGTCCTCCGCCTCTCTTCCGCCTTCTTCGCGGCTGTGCTTGCCTGGGGGCCCTTTCGGTGCGCGGGGCGGGAGTTGCTGCATGCGGAAGCCATGGGTCCCGGGGATCGCGCAGACCATGCTGGTCGTGCTGGCCGGGCTGCTGCTCGGCGGCTGCGGCGATCCGGTGTCGCCGTCCGGGGCGGCACCGCCCGCGCCCGCCACCACACACCAGCGGGCCGCCGGCCCGTCCGGCACGAGTCCGGGCCCGAGCCCCGCCGGAAGCCGGGCCTCGGTCCCCGCCCCCACCGTCCTCTACCTCGGCGACTCGCTCGCGATGGAGAACCAGCGGGTGCTCGGACAGGCGCTGCGTACGCAGTTGCACGCCCGGTACACCAGCGCCCCCTACTCGGGCACCACCCTCTGCGACTACCTGGAGGGCACCGCGGACCGGTCCCTCGTGCCCGCCGCCGACAAGGCCGCCGCGCTGGTCCGCTCGGTGCGGCCGGACTTCGTCGTGCTCCAGTTCTGGGGCAACTCCTGGGGCTACACGCCCTGCATGGACGGCATCACGTACGACAAGGCGCGCGGCACCTACTTCACGCGGCTCGCCGCCGACGCGGACCGGCTCGCCGAGCAGATCGCGGCGGCCGGCGGCACCCGGCGGCCGGTGATCGTCTGGGTGGCACAGGGCCCGGACCCGGTCACCCCGGACCGGGTGCGGCGGGTGAACGGCCTCTACGCGCGGCAGGCGAAGGCCTCGGGCGGTCTGGTCGCCGACGCGGGCCGGACGGTCGCCCCCGCGTCGGCCCGCTACACCTGGTCCCAGTACCTGCCGTGCACCGCGTACGAACGCGACCACCCGGCGTACTGCACCCGGCCTGAGCAGGACCGCACGGCGCTGCACCGGGACGACGACCCCCTGCACTTCTGCCTGGCCCCCACCACGTCGAAGCCGAAGCCGTGCCCGGTCCGCTCCCCCGGTATCGAGCGCGTCACCCGCGAGATCACCCGGACGATCGCCGCGCACTCCCGCTGACGGGCCGGGCCCGGACGGGAGCCGCCCGCGCGGAAGTTCACGATTCCCTGATAATCACTGGTACCGATGACCACGACAGCCACCACCTCCGCCTCCACCTCCGCCCGGCGCCGACGGGTCCTGCTCGTGCCGCCGCTCGCCGCCGCGGCGGCCGGACTGCTCGCCGCGCGCCTGGCCTTCGACTCCGACACGCATCAGGACTGCCGCTGTCCGGGACCCTCCCCGCGGATGTACGTCACCTCGTGGGCAGGGGTCATGTGCGCGGTGGGCTGCCTGCTGGTGTTCGCCGCCGTGCGCCGGGGCGGGGCCGGGGCGGCGGTCTGGCCGAGGCGGCTCGCGGCGGGGTCCGCGTGCGTCGCGCTCGCGGTGCTCCTGGCGCTGCTCGCCACGGTGTACTGGCTGTACGCCCTGGACCCGTCGGGCGGTCAGGGCTGCTCGGGCCTGGACCTCCTCGTCCGCTCCCTCGCCATGTGATCGCCGCAACCGCGTGTAGCCTGCCGCGGCTTGGGCAGTAAGCGCTTGCCACATCGCTGGTCACACTGTTTGCCACACCACTTGCCAGACCGCTTGCCACACCGCTGGTCACACTGGGGAGGACAACCGCCGATGGCGTCCGTGGAGAGGCCGCTCGACCACCGCTACCGGGGCGAGCACCCGGTCCGCACACTCGCCTACCTGTTCCGCGCCGACAGGTGGCGGCTCGCCGCCGCGATCGTCGTCTTCACCGTCAAGCACAGCCCGGTCTGGCTGCTGCCGCTGATCACCGCGTCGATCATCGACACCGTCGTCCGGCACGGACCGATCCGCGAGCTGTGGCTCAGCACGGGGATCCTGATGTTCATCCTCGCGGTCAACCTGCCCCTGCACCTGCTCTACGTCCGCCTGCTGTACGGCAGCGTGCGGCGCATGGGCACCGGGCTGCGGTCGGCGCTCTGCACCCGGATGCAGCAGCTGTCCATCGGCTACCACTCCCGGGTCAGCGCGGGCGTCCTCCAGGCCAAGGTGGTCCGGGACGTCGAGACCGTCGAGCAGATGGTGCAGCAGACCGCAGAGACCGGGCTCGGCGCGCTCACCGTGCTGACCGGCGGCCTGGTCATCATCGCGGTGCGCACCCCGCAGTTCCTGCCCGTGTTCCTGTGCGTGGTGCCGGTCGCCGCCGCGCTCGTGGCCCGGCTGCGGACCCGGCTGCGCAGCCACAACGAGGACTTCCGCCACGAGGTCGAGCACCTCTCCTCGCAGGTGACCGAGATGACCCGGCTGATCCCGGTCACCCGGGCGCACGGCCTGGAGCGCAAGGCGCTGCGCCGGATGGACCACACCCTGAGCAAGGTCCTCAGTTCGGGGCTGCGCCTCGATCTGCTCAACGGGCGGTTCGGCTCGCTGGCCTGGGTGTTCCTGAACGTGGTCGGCCTGCTGTTCCTGACCGGCGCGGCGCTGATCGCGTACTACGGCGTCTGGGACATCACCGCGGGCGACGTCGTCATGCTGAGCGCGTTCCTGACCACGCTGACCAACTCCACGACGACGCTCGCCGCGCTCGCGCCCGTCATCACCAAGGGCCTGGAGTCGGTGCGCTCGGTGGGCGAGGTGCTCCAGGCGCCCGAGCTGGAGGACAACGAGGGCAAGGCGGAGCTGCGCTCGCTGCGCGGCGCCGTCGCCTTCGAGCACGTCGGGTTCGCCTACGACGAGGACCGCACCGCCGTCCGCGACTTCTCGCTGCGGGTCTCCCCCGGCGAGACCGTCGCCCTCGTGGGCGCCTCGGGCGCCGGCAAGTCGACGGTGCTCAACCTGGTGATCGGGTTCATCCGCCCCACGTCGGGCCGGCTGCTGCTCGACGGGACCGACATGCGGACGCTGGACCTGCGGACGTACCGCAGGTTCGTCTCGGTGGTGCCGCAGGAGTCGATCCTCTTCGACGGCACGGTCCGGGAGAACGTCGCCTACGGGATGGACGACGCCGACGAGGCCACCGTGCGGCGTGCGCTGCGGGACGCCAACGCGCTGGAGTTCGTGGAGCGGCTGCCGAAGGGGCTCGACACCCGGGTGGGCGAGCACGGGGCCCGGCTCTCGGGCGGCCAGCGGCAGCGGCTCGCGATCGCACGGGCGCTGATCAGGGACCCCCGGGTGCTGATCCTGGACGAGGCCACCTCGGCGCTCGACACCCAGTCGGAGGCGCTGGTGCAGCAGGCGCTGGCCCGGCTGCTGCGCGGCCGGACCACGTTCGTCGTGGCGCACCGGCTGTCCACGATCCGGGGCGCGGACCGCATCGTGGTGATGCGCGACGGGGAGATACGGGAGATCGGCTCGCACGAGGAACTGCTGGCCCGCGGCGGCGCGTACACGGCGCTGCACGGCGGGCTGCCGGCGTGACGGGCGGGGCGGCGCGCGTGACACACCGCCGCCCCGCGCGCGTGACGTGCGTGACCGCGTGACGCGCGACGGCACCCGTCCGGGCCGCCGCCGTGCGTCACGCCGGGTCCCCGCTACCTGCCCTCGTACGCCGCCGTCAGCGCCGCGATGTCGAACTTGCCCGAGGAGAGCATGACCCGCGTCGTGCGGGCCGCCTTCTCGGGGTCCGGGTCGCTGACCATGTCGATGAGCCGGGCCGGGACGACCTGCCAGGACAGGCCGAACCTGTCCTTGAGCCAGCCGCAGGGGCCCTCCTGGCCGCCGCCCTCGGTCAGCCGGCTCCAGTAGTAGTCGATCTCCGCCTGGTCGTCGCAGAGGATCGAGAACGAAACGGCCTCGGTGAACTTGAACTCCGGGCCGCCGTTCAGCGCGACGAACTTCTGGCCGTTGGCCGTGAACGCGACGGTGACCACGGAGCCGGCGGGACCGGGACCGGCCTCCGTGTAGTGGCTGACCTTGCCGATCTGCGAGTCCTTGAAGACCGAGACGTAGAACTCGGCCGCGTCCTCCGCCTGGCCGTCGAACCACAGGCAGGTGGTGAATCCATCGGTGGACATGCGCTACCTCCTCGGGCGGAACATCGTCACCTGTACAGACCGGTCCGCGCCCCGGAACTCATCGGCGGCACGCCGTTAATCTCGCTGACCATGGACACGAACACCCCGGCCGGGCCCACGGACATCCGGCCCTTCCGCATCGACATCCCCGAGAGCGACCTGGACGACCTGCGGCAGCGCCTGGAGCGTACCCGGTGGCCCGACGAGCTGCCCGGTGTCGGCTGGGACTACGGCGTACCGCGCGACTACCTGCGGGAACTGGCCGGGTACTGGCTCCGCGCGTACGACTGGCGGGCGGCCGAAGCCCGGCTGAACGCCTGGCCGCAGTTCCGCACGGAGATCGACGGCGCCACCGTGCACTTCGCGCACCTGCGCTCCCCGGAACCGGCGGCCACCCCGCTGCTGATGACGCACGGCTGGCCCGGTTCCTTCGCCGAATTCCTCGACGTCGCCGGACCGCTGACCGACCCCCGGGCCCATGGCGGTGACCCCGCGGACGCGTTCCATCTGATCCTGCCGAGCATTCCCGGATTCGGTTTCTCCGGACCCACCCGGGAGACCGGCTGGGAATTCAAACGGACCGCCGCCGCTCTCGCGGAACTGATGCGCCGCCTCGGCCACGAGCGCTACGGCGTCCAGGGCGGTGACTGGGGCGCGGCGATCTCCCGCGAACTGGGCCGGATCCGCCCGGAGAACGTGATCGGCGTTCATCTGAACCTGCTCCCCGGATCCTCCGCGACCGCCGAACCCACCGAGGAGGAACTGGCCGCGCTGAGCCCGGCGGAGCGCGAGCGGACCCTCGCCTCCTGGGAGCGCGGCCGGCGCTGGGCCCGCGACGAACAGGGCTACGCCGACATCCAGTCCACCAGACCGCAGACCCTGTCGTACGCCCTGACGGACTCGCCCGTCGGCCAACTCGCCTGGATCGCCGAGAAGTTCAGGCAGTGGACGGACTCCGGCGAGCGCCCCGAGGACGCCGTCGACCGGGACCACCTGCTCACCAACGTGATGCTGTACTGGCTGACCGGGACGGCCGGTTCGTCGGCCCGTATCTACTACGAGCGGGCACACGCCGGTTACTGGGGCGAACCGCCCGAGCCGTCGGTTACGCCCACCGCGCTGGCCGTCTTCCCGCACGACAATTTCGTACCGCTGCGCCACATCGCGGACCGCACGAACACCATCGTGCGGTGGACGGAATTCGACCGGGGCGGCCATTTCGCCGCGATGGAGGAACCGGAACTCCTGGTCGGGGACGTCCGGGCGTTCTTCCGGGAACTGCGCGAGGACGCAGCCCGCTGAAAGCAGCTCTTCGGTTCCTCTGCTCGCGGCGAATCTGCCGCGAGCAGAGAAAAGCCTTCCGGGGGCGCGTCCGGGTCAAGAGTGGAGTGCGCGGCGACAACGGCCGCTCACGACAAGGAGACCCGATGACAGCGTTCACTCCACTCATCACCGCGGAAGAGGGCGACACCCCCGCGACCCGGTTCGACGACCATCTGGCGGCCCAGCTGCTCGGGCAGCGCATCGTCCTCCTCGGCACCCAGGTCGACGAGGTCTCCGCGAACCGGGTCTGCGCCCAGCTGCTGCTGCTCTCGGCGGAGGACCCGCGGACCGACATCAGCCTGTACATCAACAGCCCCGGCGGCTCGGTCACCGCGGGCCTCGCCATCTACGACACCATGCGGCTGATCCCGAACGACGTCGCCACCCTCGCCATGGGGTTCGCCGCCAGCATGGGCCAGTTCCTGCTGAGCGTGGGCACGCACGGCAAGCGCTTCGCGCTGCCCAACGCGCGGATCATGATGCACCAGCCGTCGGCCGGGATCGGCGGCACCACCGCCGACATCGAGATCCAGGCGGAGAACCTGGAGTTCACCAAGAAGGCCATCGAGCGGATCACCGCCGAGCACACCGGGCAGAGCGAGGAGACGATCTCCCGGGACGGCGACCGCGACCGCTGGTTCACGGCCGAACAGGCACGGGAGTACGGGATGGTCGACCGGGTCGTTGCGTCCCTGGAGGACGTCCGGCCCGCCGCCTCCCGCCGACGGATGGGACTGTGACATGGGCACCTACACGATTCCGAACGTCGTCGAGCGGACCCCGCAGGGCGAGCGGTCGTACGACGTCTTCAGCCGGCTGCTGTCCGAGCGGATCATCTTCCTCGGCACGGAGATCGACGACGGGGTGGCCAACGTCGTCATCGCGCAACTCCTCCACCTGGAGTCGTCGAGCCCGGAGAACGAGATCGCGATCTACATCAACTCGCCCGGCGGCTCGTACACCTCGCTCATGGCGATCTACGACACGATGACGTTCGTGCAGGCGCCGATCTCGACGTTCTGCGTCGGGCAGGCGGCCTCGACGGCGGCGGTGCTCCTTGCGGGCGGTGACCCGGGACGGCGGTTCGTGCTCGAACACGCCCGGGTGCTGCTCGGGCAGCCGGCCAGCGGCGGACGGCAGGGCACGGTCTCCGACCTCAGCCTCCAGGCCAAGGAGATGTCGCGGATCCGCGCCCAGGTGGAGGAGGTGCTGTCCCGGCACACCGGCCACGACGTGGCGGCCCTGCGCGCGGACATGGACCGCGACAAGGTCTTCACCGCGCAGGAGGCGGTGGCGTACGGGCTGGCCGACGAGGTGCTGAGCCGCCGGTTCGCCCGGGTGTGAGCCGGGGCCGGTCACTCGGGCCCCTGCGGTCACGGCGGTCACGGTACCGGTCGCCCCGGCCCGGCGGTCCCGGTGCCGGTCAGGCCACCAGGCACAGCCCGTTGTACCGGGACGTCGAGGCCGACGGGGTGGCGCCGCTCCGGCCGGTGCGGCTGCCCGTCCGCCGGACGCGGTCGAGGCGCACCAGCTCGCCCCGGGCGAGGCCCAGCAGATCGGCGAGGCCGAGACCGAGCGCCTGCGCCGCGGCCGCGAGGACCTCCGAGGAGGCCTCCTTGCGGCCGCGCTCCAGCTCGGAGAGGTAGGGCAGGGAGATCCGCGCCGCGTCGGCGACATCCTTCAGCGTCCGCCGCTGGGCGAGGCGTTCGCGGCGCAGCACATCGCCCACGAGGTCCCGCCACAGCGGCTCCCTGGGCGCGGGCGGCGCCTCCTGGTCCACCCGGACGGGCCGCGACTCCTGCGGCAGCCGCGCCGGGGCGGGGGCCGGCGCGGGCCTCGCCGCAGCCGGGCGCAGGGGGATGACGCGGGCTTCGTTCGGCGCTTGCGACGCTCGGTTGCTCACCCCTCAAGCCTAGGAGCGATCGCCGCCGGGGGAAGGCGCGGGCGTTGCGCTCTCGGTGGAATCCGGTACAACCCTTGCCTCCCATCCGGTGTCGAACTGGACGCCGGACGAGGAACGGGCCCTTTCCGGACATCCCCCCGCGCTGCCCGGACGTCCTCACTGTCAGGAGCCGTACATGCGCACGAACCGTTCGGCCGCCCTCGCCGCGGCCTCGTTCCTCCTCATGACCGGCGCGGTGCTCGCCGCCGCCCCGGCGGCCCAGGCGGGCACGCCGGGCGGCACCCGGGCCGGTGACCGCAACAGCGACTTCAACGGCGACGGGTACGAGGACGTGCTCGTCGGCGCGCCCGGCGCGACCGTCAGCGGCGCGAAGGGCGCCGGGCTCGTCACCGTGC
The DNA here is from genome assembly GCF_042732375.1 of Streptomyces sp. NPDC059785. Classification (NCBI taxonomy): domain Bacteria; kingdom Bacillati; phylum Actinomycetota; class Actinomycetes; order Kitasatosporales; family Streptomycetaceae; genus Streptomyces; species Streptomyces sp. NPDC059785. Next base: position 1,290 of record NZ_JBHWHV010000073.1, on the reverse strand, counting down.
AGTACGGCTCGTCGAGGGGCATCGGCACCAGTGGTGCCGCGCGGTTCAGCCAGTTTACGTCCGGGGTGGCGGGCGCGGCGGAGGCAGGCGACGCGTTCGGCCGGGCCGTCGCGACGGGCGACCTCGACGCGGACGGCTACGACGACGCGGTCATCGGCATCCCGGGCGAGGACATCGGCACCGTCGCGGACGCGGGCGGCGTCGCGGTCCTGTGGGGTTCGCAGTCCGGTCTGACGGGCGCGGCCGGTGACTGGCTCCAGGCCGAGGAGCCCGCCGCGGGCGCACAGTTCGGCACCGGGCTCGCGGCGGCGCACTTCACCGGCGACACCCCGGGCGACCTGCTCGCCGTACTCGGAAGGGACGACCTGAGGATCTACGGGTACGACGGCGCGGCGTCCGGCGCCCTGAGGCAGCGCGCGGAGCGCGGGCTGTCCGCCGCCGCCGAGCAGCGCGACATCCAGCCGGAGTCCCTGACCACCGGCGACTACGACGGCAACGGCTTCGCCGACCTCGTGGTCTCCGGCGTCAGCGTCGGCGACGAACCGGGGCACGGCTGGTCGGACCTGCTGTCCGGGCACGCCGACGGTCTGGCCTACGACCGCAGTGTGCGCGGCGGTCCGGTCGCCGCGTCCGGCGACGTCAACGGCGACGGCTACGACGACCTCGTCACCGGTGAGCCGCACTCCCCCGACGACGGCGGCGCGACGCCGACCGGCGGTGTGGTCGGCGTGCGGTACGGCGGCGCGGAGGGCCTGGGCACCGAGGCCGACTGGTGGACGCAGCACTCCCCCGGTGTGCCCGGGGTCGCCGAGGCCGGTGACGGCTGGGGCGGTGACCTGTCCGTGGCGGACACCGACGGCGACGGCATCGACGACCTGGCGGTCGGCGCGCCCGGCGAGGACATCGGCACGGTGGCCGACGCGGGCGCCGTCTGGGTGCTGCGCGGCGCGGTCCGCGGGCTGACCGGCGAGGGCGCGACGTCCTGGGACCAGGACTCGGCGGACGTCGCGGGCGTCCCCGAGAAGGGCGACAAGTGGGGCGGGCAGGTCCGGCTGACCGACCCGAACGCCGACGGCCGCTTCGGGCTGCTGGCCGCGGCGCCCGGCGAGAACGCGGGCGACGGCTTCGTCTGGGTGCTCTCCGCCGGCTCCGGCGGCATCACCGCCGCGGGTTCCTGGTCGTACGGCGCGGCCGCGCTCGGCGCGCCCGCGACCGGCTCCGCGTTCGGCGCGGCGATCGACGAGTGACGGCGGACGCGGCGGCGCGGACCGGGGACGACGCGACCCGGTC
>NZ_JBHWHV010000072.1:0-47264 GCF_042732375.1 Streptomyces sp. NPDC059785 | reverse complement strand
GGACGGTCACCCGTCCCGCGCCGCGCCCGGGAGTACTACCGGGCCGCCCGGCTCAGTAGTCCTGGCCGCTGACGGCCGCGCCGCCGTCCGCGCCCTCGCCGGTGTCCTGGCCCGTGCCCTCGTCGGCCGGAGCCGACGGGTCCGCCGTGCCGGCGCCCGCGTCGTCGCCGGCCTCGTCACCGGCGCCCGCGTCGTCGCCCGCGCCCGCGTCACCGGCACCGCCGGCCTCCTCGCCACCGGCCTCCTCGCCGCCGGCGCCCGCGCCCGCGTCGCCGAGGGTGGCGCCGACCGCCTCCAGTGCCGTGGTGACCGGCTGGAAGAAGGTCTCGCCGCCGATGGTGCAGTCGCCGCTGCCGCCCGAGGTCAGGCCGATCGCGCTGCCGTCCTGGGTGAACAGCGAGCCGCCGCTGTCGCCCGGCTCGGCGCAGACGTCGGTCTGGATCAGTCCGGTGACCGTGCCCTCGGGGTAGTTCACGGTGGCGTCGAGGCCGGTGACCGTGCCGTCGTTCAGGCCCGTGGTGCTGCCCATCCGGAAGACCTGCTGGCCGACGGCCGCCTCCGCGGCCTGGGTGATCTCCACGGTCTGGCCGTTGCCGACATTGACGGTGCTGGGCGCCTCGGTGGCCGGGTCGTCGTACGTGACCAGCGCGAAGTCGCCGTCACCGGGGAAGGTCGCCTGGTCGACGGTGGCGATGGGCTCGCCGTTCTGCGAGTCCGACCACGCGTCGGCCGCGACCCCGCAGTGGCCCGCGGTCAGGAAGGCCGGGGCGCCGTCGCCCGTGGTGACGTTGAAGCCGAGGGAGCACCGGGCGCCGCCGCCGAAGATGGCGTCGCCGCCCTCGACGAAGGTCTTGAACTCACCGGCGGACCGTTTCACAGTCGCCACGTCCGAGCCGAGGGACTTCACCGTCGAGGTGAGGGTGTTCCATTCGGCGGCGCTGACCGTTCTGTCGGCGGTGACCCGGATCTCGTTGGTCTTCGGGTCGACGGACCAGGCGGTGCCGGGGATGGTCGCCTCGGTCTTCAGGGTGCCCGCGGCGGCCTTCAGCGTGGCGGTGGTGTTGTTCACCTGGTTGGGGACCGCGCCGGCCTTGCGGATCTGGTTGACGACGTTGCTGTTGTCGCCGACGACGTTCACGATGATCTGCTGCTTGCCGGCGTCGTAGTAGGACCCGGCGAACGCCTCGCCCAGCTGGGAGGCGAGCTGCGAGGCGAGGCCGGGGACGTCGGCCGCCTTGAACGTCTTGGGGGTGGCGTCGTCCGAATCCGTCTGGGACGCCATGGCATTGGGCAGTACGAGCGCCGCCGCTCCTAGCGCCACCACGCTTCCGGCCGCGATCGCGGCCTTGCGCTTGGGTATGCGCTTGTGACTCCTGCTGCTACTGCTACTCAACTCTCGACCTCCTGGGGACGGGGTCCGAGCCGCCGTCCGGCAGCTGACTGTGGGGGCGCCTGGATGGCAGTTGATACGGACGTGCCGCACGGGGCGTTCAACCGGAGGAAACAATTGCTGTTCCGGCCCCACGGAACACCTCGGTGAACGCTGCGCGACCGGCCCATCGCTTTCCGTACGCCATCGGCGGCGGAATCCCGGCTTCAGCGAATCTGCACATCGAATGCGCAGCGGAGTCACCGCGGACAGCACCCCTTCACACGGGAATTCACACCCGGCGCCTTTGGGTCCGTACTGTCCTTTTCACTTCCGCGGCCGCAAGACCATGTGCCGATCGATATCTGCCGGGCGTGTGAAGAACTGATCGCCAAGTCGTGGCCGCTTCTGCACGGATGTACCGCCCCGGCGCCCAAGACCCCTGGTGAGAGCGGTGGTTGATTGGAAGCGCGGCGCGCCACCGTGCTTTGATCCGTTGCACCGCGGGGGTCGCACGGGGGTTCCGGCAACGGAGCCGCTCACCCGCGGTCGCGGCCGACCATCTGTCCCCAGAGGGGGCCGCTCCCCCCTTATGAATATCCATACGAAGGGAAGTTCCATCATGAACTCCACCCCCCGTTTCGAGACCGCCGAGATCTCCGACGCCGAGCTCGACAACGTCTCCGGTGGTCTGTCCGTGCACGCCGTCGGCACCGTCACCGGCCTGGTCGACTCCGTCGCCCCGGTCTCGGGCGTCGTGGGCACCGCCGTCGGCACCGTCGAGGGCGTGACCGGCCTGAACACCGCCCCGGTCACCGGCCTGGTCGCCGGCCTCTGATCGCACATCCGTGCCGCCCGAGTCCCGGAACCACTCCCCGGTTCCGGGACTCGGGTGATGCCGTGGCACACCCCGGACACAGGTGAGGGACATTCCGTGCAGTTCCGCCAACAGGCCCTCGCCAAGCTCCAGTCGCCCGAGGATCTCGACCTGCCGGTGCGGTTCGCCCGGCCGCAGGGCTGGCTCGTGCTCTGCGTCACGGTGGCCGTCATGGCCGCCGCGTCCGTCTGGGCGGTGACGGGCACCGTCTCCGCCACGGTCGGCGCGCCCGCCGTCCTCACCCACGGCCAGGGCAGTTACGTACTCCAGAGCCCGGTCGCAGGCCAGGTCACCGCGGTCGTCGCCGAGCAGGGCCGGCGGCTCGCCGCGAACGCGCCCGTGCTGAAGGTCAGGACGGCCGACGGCACGACGGCCGTCGTCCGCACCGTCGCCGCGGGCCGTATCACCTCCCTCGCCGCGACCATCGGCGCCGTCATCACCACCGGGGCGAGCGTCGCCGCCGTCGAGAAGGTCGCGAAGGCCGACGACCCGCTGTACGCGACGGTGTACGTCCCGGCGGAGAACGCCGGCACCATCCCGGCGGACGCGGCCGTGGACCTGACCGTCCAGTCCGTGCCCACGCAGGAGTACGGCGTGCTGCGCGGCCATGTGAAGGCGGTCGAGCGGACCGCGCAGACCCGGCAGCAGATCACCGCGTTCCTCGGGGACAGCCAGCTCGGCGAGCAGTTCACCGAGAAGGGCCGTCCGGTGGCCGTCCTGGTCCGCCTCGATCCGTCGTCCGTGACGAAGAGCGGCTACCGGTGGTCGTCCGCCGAGGGGCCGCCGTACGCGCTGGAGTCCATGACCCTGGCCACCGGTTCGATCCGGCTGGCCGACCAGCGCCCCGTCGATTGGCTGCTGCCGTGACCGCTCCCCAGGACACCCTGCCCCCGCCCGTCCGGGGCAGACGCCGCGCGGCCCCGCCCAGACGTACTCTGCCGATGAACCGGCACGGCAGCGTCCGCACCCCCACCGTGCTCCAGATGGAGGCCGTCGAGTGCGGCGCCGCCTCGCTGGCCATGGTGCTCGGGCACTACGGACGGCACGTCCCCCTCGAAGAGCTGCGCATCGCCTGCGGTGTGTCCCGGGACGGCTCGCGCGCCGGCAACCTGCTGAAGGCGGCGCGCAGTTACGGCCTGACCGCCAAGGGCATGCAGATGGACACGGCGGCGCTGGCCGAGGTGCGGGCGCCCGCCGTGCTGTTCTGGGAGTTCAACCACTACGTCGTCTACGACGGCACGGGGCGGCGCTTCGGCCGCCGCGGGGTGCACATCAACGACCCCGGCAAGGGCCGCCGGTTCGTGCCCATGGAGGACTTCGACTCCAGCTTCACCGGCGTCGTCCTGGTCATGGAGCCGGGCCCGGACTTCGAGAAGGGCGGGCGCAGGCCGGGCGTGCTCGGTGCCATGCCCGCCCGGCTGCGCGGCACCTCGGGCACCATGCCCGCGGCGGTCCTGGCGAGCCTGCTGCTTGTGGCGGTCGGCGCGGCGGTGCCCGCGCTCAGCCGCACCTACATCGACATGTTCCTGATCGGCGGCCAGTCCTCGCTGCTCGGCGTGCTGTTCACGTCGATGGGCGCCTGCGTGGTGCTCACGGTGGTGCTGACCTGGCTGCAACAGGCCAACCTGCTGCGCGGGCGGCTGATCTCCTCGACGCTGAGCAGCGCCCGTTTCCTGCGGCACCTGCTGCGGCTGCCGGTGACCTTCTTCGCCCAGCGCAGCCCGGCCGACCTGGTGCAGCGCCTCCAGTCCAACGACGCGGTGGCCGAGACGCTCTCCCGCGACCTGGCGGCGGCGGGCGTGGACGCGGTCGTCGTGGTGCTGTACGCCGTGCTGCTCTACACCTACGACCCGCAGCTCACGGCCGTCGGCGTGGGCGTGGCGCTGCTGAACGTGGTGGCGATGCGAGTGGTGGTGCGGCTGCGCGCCACCCGGACCGCGAAGCTGCGCGCGGACACCGCCCGGCTGACCAACACCGCGTACACCGGGCTCCAGTTGATCGAGACGATGAAGGCGACCGGCGGCGAGGACGGCTACTTCCGCAAGTGGGCCGGTCAGCACGCCACCACGCTGGAGGAGCAGCAGCGGCTCGGGGTGCCGAGCGCCTGGCTGGGCGTCGTCGCACCCACGCTGGCCACGCTGAACAGCGCGCTGATCCTGTGGATCGGCGGACTGCGCGCGGTCGAGGGCCACATCTCGGTGGGTCTGCTGGTCGCCTTCCAGGCGCTGGTCACCCGCTTCACCGCGCCGATCACCCGGCTGAACGGCGTCGCGGGCCGCATCCAGGACTTCGCGGCCGACGTGGCCCGCCTGAAGGACGTGGAGAACTTCGAGGCGGACCCGCTGTACGCCCGTACCGGCTCGGCGGGTCCGGCCCGGCGGCTGCACGGTCATGTGGAGCTGGAGAACATCACGTTCGGCTACAGCCCGCTGGACAAGCCGCTGCTCACCGGCTTCTCGCTGACGGTGGGCCCCGGGCAGCAGGTGGCGCTGGTCGGCGGCTCCGGCAGCGGCAAGTCCACGGTCTCCCGGCTGATCTCCGGCCTCTACGCGCCGTGGGAGGGCGTCATCCGCATCGACGGCCGCCGGCTGGAGGACATCCCGCGGGGCTCACTCGCCTCCTCGGTCTCCTTCGTCGACCAGGACGTCTTCCTCTTCGAGGGCACGGTCCGCGACAACGTGGCGCTGTGGGACCCCTCGATCCCGGACGACGCCGTGGAGGAGGCGCTGAAGGACGCGGCCCTGTACGACGTGGTGACGCGCAGGCCCGGCGGCATCCACAGCCGGGTCGAGCAGGACGGGCGGAACTTCTCCGGCGGGCAGCGCCAGCGCCTGGAGATCGCCCGCGCGCTGGTGCGCGACCCCAGCATCCTGGTGCTCGACGAGGTGACCAGCGCGCTCGACGCGGAGACGGAGCAGGTCGTCATCGACAATCTGCGCCGCCGCGGCTGCGCCTGCGTGGTGATCGCGCACCGGCTGAGCACCGTGCGCGACAGCGACGAGATCGTGGTGCTCCAGCACGGCACCATCGTGGAGCGCGGGCGGCACGACGCCCTGGTGGCGGCCGGCGGTCCGTACGCCGAGCTGGTCAGGGAGCGGTGAGATGACGACGGTCCAGCACGACGGTGATCTGGTCCTCGGGGCGCTCGGCACGATGGGCGCGCCCGTCGACTGCTCCGGCCGCAACCGGCTCGACCTCGAAGGCCCGCAGGTGCTGTGGCTGGTCGCGGCGGGCGCCGTCGACCTGTACGCGGTGGACGCCGTGCAGCAGGGCCAGTGGCACCACCTCGGCCGGCTGGAAGCGGGTACGCTGCTGCTCGGCCCGGTCGCGGGACCGCGGCACACCCTGGTCGGCCGCCCGCTGCGGGACTGCGTGGTGCGCCGGATCGAGCTGCGCGAGCTGTACCAGCAGGCCACCACCGAGACCTGGTCGTACGACGCGTACGGCAATCCGCAGTACGTGCCGCCGACCACCAGCCCGCTGGAGTACGCCCTCGCACTCGGCGTCGGCCGGAGCCTGTCGATCCTCTTCCAGGCCCCGATGGCCACCGAACGGGCGGCGGCGCCTGGGGGTGCCCCCGCGCGGGTCCATTCGAGCGTGGGGGACGACGACGACGTCTTCTGGATGCAGGTGCCGCCGGGCAGCGTCCAGTACGGCTCGCTGTACGGGGCTCAGGCGGCGGCCGATCTGCTGATGGACCCCGCGGTCTGGCAGTCCATGGTCGACCAGCAGTACCGGCTGCTGACCACGCTCGACCGGTGGATCGAGCAACTGGAGCAGAGCCACGAGCACCGCACGGCCGCCGGGATCAAGGCGGGCGAGGCGGTGCGCGCCCAGGCCGACCGTACGCTGCTCGCGTCGATCGGGAAGCGGACCGGGAAGCGCCCCACCGGGACCGACGCGGACGCCACCTACGCGGCGTGCAGGCTGGTCGCGGGAGCGTGCGGGATCACGCTGGCCGAGCCCGCGCGCAACGGCGCCGAGAGCGACCGGCTCGACCCGGTGGAGCGGATCGCGCTCGCCGCGCGCGTACGCACCCGCGCCGTCCGGCTCGACGGGCGCTGGTGGCACGACGACATCGGACCGCTGGTCGGCCACCGCGCCGTGTCGGGAGCGCCGGTCGCGCTGCTGTGGCGGCGCGGCGGCTACGTGGCGGTGCACCCGTCCTCCGGGCGGGAGACGCCGGTGGAGAAGGAGAACGCGGCGGAGTTCGAGCCGCGGGCCGTGATGTTCTACCGGCCGCTGCCCGACCACCGGCTCGGTCCGCTGCGGCTCATGCGGTTCTGTCTGCGCGGCACCGGCGGCGACGTGCGCAACCTGGCCGTCAGCGGTCTGGTGACCGTGGCGGTCGGCGCGCTCGTCCCGATCGCCACCGGCAAGGTGCTCGGCGAGTACGTGCCGAAGGCACAGCACGAGCTGATCGTGCAGGTCTGCTTGGCGATCATCGTCAGCAGTGTCGTCTCGGCGGCCTTCATGCTGCTCCAGAACCTGACCATGCTGCGGATGGAGGGGCGCGTCGAGGCCACGCTCCAGCCGGCCGTGTGGGACCGGCTGCTGCGCCTGCCCACCAAGTTCTTCACCTCTCGCTCCACGGGCGAACTGGCCAGTGCCGCCATGGGCATCAGCGCCATCCGCCGGCTGCTGGCCGGGATCGGTCCGACCATCGCGCAGGCGGGCACGATCGGCGCGCTCAACCTGGCGCTGCTGCTCTGGTACAGCGTGCCGATGGCGCTGGCCGCGATCGGCATGCTCGTCGTCATCGCCGCGGTGTTCCTGGGGCTCGGCCTGTGGCAACTGCGCTGGCAGCGGCGCCTCGTGGTGCTGAGCAACAAGCTGAACAACCAAGCCTTCCAGACCCTCAGGGGCCTGCCGAAGCTGCGGGTGGCCGCGGCCGAGAACTACGCGTACGCCGCCTGGGCGGGCGAGTTCGCGCGCAGCCGCGAGCTCCAGCAGAAGGTCGGCCGCATCAAGAACCTCACCACCGTGCTGGGCTCGGTGTACCTCCCGCTGTGCTCGCTGGTGATGTTCATGCTGCTCGCGGGTCCGGCGCGCGGTTCGCTGTCCGCCGCCGCGTTCCTCACCTTCAACACCTCGGTGACCATGGTGCTGACCTCGGTCACCCAGCTCACCAGCGCCTTCGTGTCGGCCGCCGCCGCGCTGCCGATGTTCGAGGAGATCCGCCCGGTGCTGGACGCGACGCCGGAGGTACGGACGTCGAGCACCCGCCCCGGCGTGCTGACCGGCGCCGTCGAGGCGCGCGGGCTGTCCTTCCGGTACTCCGACGACGGCCCGCTCGTCCTGGACGACGTGTCCTTCGACATCGGGGCCGGTGAGTTCGTGGCGATCGTCGGGCCCAGCGGCTGCGGCAAGTCGACGCTGCTGCGCCTGCTGATCGGCTTCGACAAGCCGCTGTCCGGCAGCGTCCTCTACGACGGCCAGGACCTGGCCGCCCTGGACCGGTCCGCCGTGCGGCGGCAGTGCGGGGTGGTGCTCCAGCACGCGCAGCCGTTCACCGGGTCGATCCTGGACTGCATCTGCGGCACCGAGCCGTACACGCCCGAGGAGGCGATGGCCGCCGCCGGGATGGCGGGGCTCGCCGAGGACATCGAGCGGATGCCCATGGGGCTGCACACCATCGTGTCGGGCAGCGGCGCGGTCTCCGGCGGGCAGCGGCAGCGCCTGATGATCGCCCAGGCGCTGATCCGCAGACCGCGCATCCTCTTCTTCGACGAGGCGACCAGCGCCCTGGACAACGACACCCAGCGCACGGTCATCGAGAGCACCAAGGCGCTGAACGCGACCCGGGTGGTGATCGCGCACCGGCTGTCCACCGTCCTGGACGCCGACCGGGTCATCGTGATGGAGGACGGAAAGGTCGCCCAGCAGGGCCCGCCCGCGCAGCTCCTCGCGGACACCGGCGGACGCCTGCACGAGCTGGTACGGCGTCAGATGCGGTGAGCGACCGGGGGCTCAGTGCGACGCGGCCGGCCGGTAGACGACGAGCCCCCGCCGGTGCTTGTCCAGCCTCAGTCCCGCCGGTGCCGCAGCCACCTCCCCGTCGTAGGCGAGTCTGTCCGTGCCCCTGAGGCCGGCCAGCCGCACTCCCGGCACGGTCTCGGCGCTGTAGACGCGGGAGCGGCCGAGCACTCCGGCGAGCGCCGAGAGCACCACCCGGGTACGGGCGAGGCGGTGCGCGCCGTCGATCATGCGCAGGTCGATCAGCCCGTCGTCGAGCCGCTGCCGGTGGCGCGGGGCGAAACCGTCGGGCAGACAGCGGCCGTTGCCCGCGAAGAGCAGCCACAGCCTGCGGGGCCGGCCGTCGACCAGCAGCTCCAGCGGCACTGCGGTGCGCAGCGCCCTGACCAGGGCGACGGCCCCGGCGGGCCACTTGCCCATCCGGTGTTGCAACTGCTCCCTCATGTGCACGAGTTCCGGGAACACACCGATGCTGAAGGTGTTCAGGAACCGCACCTCCTCCCCCGTGGCCGGGGTCGCCACGGCGACGTCGACGGCCACCGCCTCGCCCCGGGTCACCGCGCCGGCGGTGTCCTCGAACCCGGGGACGCCCACGTCCTGCGCGAAGTGGTTGAGGGTGCCGCCGGGGAACACCGCGAGCGGCAGCCCGCGTGCGGAGGCCAGGCGGGCCGCGGCGTTGACGCTGCCGTCGCCGCCGCAGACACCGAGCGCGCCACCGGCCGCCGCGGCCCGGGCCGCCGCCTCGCCGAGCAGCGCGGTGAGGTCGCTGTCCGGCCCGCACTCGATCAGTTCGGCGTCGGGCAGCAGGGCCCGCAGCCGCTCGGTGTGCGGCAGCGGCACCCTCGAAGCACCGGATCCGGCCCGGGTGTTGACGACGACGACCAGTCCCCGCCCGGCGGGCAGCGCGGGCGCGCCGGACGCGGGACGTTCGCGCTCCGGGGCCACGGCGCGCGGCGGCCACCAGTGGCAGGTGAGCACGGCCGCCGCGGCGCCGACCGCCGCACCGGCCAGCACGTCACCGGGGTAGTGCACGCCGACGTAGACCCGGGAGAAGGCGACGGCCGCGGCGAGCGGGGCGGCCAGGACGCCGTACCGGGTGGACTCCAGGGCGACCCCGGTGGCGAAGGCGGCGGCCGAGGCGGCGTGTCCCGAGGGGAAAGAGGTGGTGTGCGGCGGGTGCCTCAGCCGCCGGACCGGCGGTACGGGGTCGGCGAGCGGGCGCGGGCGCCGGGCGCCCCACTTGGCGACCGTGTTGACCGTGAGCGAGGCCAGCGCGAGTGAACCCGCGCCGCGCAGGGCGGCCCGCCGGGCGGTACGGCCGCCCGCCGCAGCGAGGACCGCCGCCGTGCCGAGCCAGAGCCTGCCGTGGTCGGCGGAGCGGCTCAGCCGGGTCAGCACCGGGCCCGCCCCCGGCAGCCGGGCCGCTGCCACCCGGGTGAACAGCCGCCGGTCCCACACCCCGGGCACACCCGCCGCACCCCGCACTTCCTGAACACCCATGCTCCATCGCTACGGGACGCGGCCCGCACCGGCATCCCGGGACACCCGGACCGGTGACCGCCCGCGTCACCGGGTGCGCGACGCGGGGGTTCGCCCGCCGGTGCGAGCGACCGGGACCGGCCGACCCGGGACCGGCTGGAGCAGGGCCGGTCCGGTCGGGGGCTCCTTGGGCGTCGGGCGGTCGTCGGCGCGGCGGCGGCGGAGGCGGATGCCGCCCGCCGCGGTCACCGCCAGGGCGCCCAGGAGGGCGAGTGCGGCGGCCGGGGCGAGTACCGCCCACGGGGCTCGTTCGGCGTACGGCTGGTTCTCGGCGAGCAGCAGGCCCCACTCGGGGGACGGCGGCTGGGCGCCCAGGCCGAGGAAGCCGAGGGAGGCCAGCGCGAGCGCGGTGCCGGGGAGGCGGAGCAGGGCGTGCCGGGTGACGGGCGGCAGGACGGCGGGCAGCAGGGCGCGGCGCAGCAGGTGGCGGCGGCCGGCGCCGAGTGCGCGGGTCGCGGTCAGGTGCAGGGTGGCCCGTTCCTGGCGCAGCAGCGCGGCGGTGTGCAGGGCGAGCGGCGCCCAGGCGACGGCCGTGACGGCGAGCGCGGGGGTGGCCGTTCCGCTGCCCGCGACGGCGGTGACGAGCAGCCCGGCGAGGACCGGCGGTACGGCGTTGACCGTGTCGGCCAGCGGCCCGGACAGCCGGGGCAGCAGTCCGAGCAGGACCCCGGCGACCAGGCAGACGGCGCTGATCGCGACGGCGAGCGCGAGGGTGTCGAGCGCGCCGTGCGCGACCCGGGCGAGGACGTCGCGGCCGAGGGCGTCGGTGCCGAAGGGATGGGCCCGGGACGGCGCGCGCAGCCGCTCGCCGGTGTCGAGGGCGAGCGGGTTGCGGGGCAGTCCGGCGGCGACGACGGCGAGCAGCAGGCCGCCGTACACGAGGGGCGCGACGCCGCGTGCGGGTGCCGCACGGCGGTGCAGGGTGGGCAGGGCGCCGTCGCGCAGGGCGGGTCCGGTCAGGAGCCGGGCCCCGGTGCGGGCGGCGAGTCCGGTGACGGCGGCGAGCGCGAGGAGGACCAGGACGCCGGTCTGGAGGACGGGCAGGTCCTGGGCGAGGGCGGACTCCAGGAGGGTGCGGCCGAGTCCGGGGATGTCGAAGATCTGCTCCACGGCGACCGAACCGCCGGTCAGCCCGACGGCGAACAGCCCGATGTTCGGCAGGAGTCCGGGCACGCAGCGGCGCAGGGCCTGCCGGGCGATGCGCCGGCCGGGGATGCCGCGGGCGGCGGCGGCCGGTGCCCAGGGTTCGGCGAAGGCGCCCGGCAGCAGGTCGGCGAGGAGCCGGCCGAGCACCGCCCCGGCGGGCAGGCCGAGGGCGAGCGCGGGCAGCACCGTCCACCGGGGCCCGTACCAGCCGAGGGCGGGCAGCCAGCCGAGCTGTACGCCGATCACGGTGGCGAGGACGGAGCCGGTGAGGAACTCGGGCAGCGTGGCGAGGACCGCGGCCCCGCCGCCGCCCCGCCGGCGTCCCGCGAGCCGCCGGTGCGTGCCGAGCCACAGGGTGCGGGCGCACACCGCCGCCGCCGTGACGGCGGCGACCAGCGCGGCCACGGTCATCAGCAGCAGCGAGACGCCGAAGGCGTGCAGCACGGTCGGCAGGACCGGGTCGCCGGAGATCCACGACCGTCCGGCGTCGCCGCGCAGCAGTCCGGTGAGCCAGTCGGCGAGCAGGTGCAGCGGGCCCGCGTCGAGGCCGAGGTCGGCCCGCGTCGACGCCACGAGGTCGGGCGTGGGGGTGCGTTCGCCGTACCGGGCGCCGAGCACGGTGCGTGCGGGATCGGTGTGCGAGACCCACGGCAGCAGCCCGATCCCGCACACCAGCGCGGCGGCGAGGACCAGCCGCCACAGCGGGGAACCGCCCCGGGCCCCGCCGGCCGCCGCGCGCGCGAGCCGGTCCCGCCCGTTCAGCGCCGGGTCCCCGTGCCGACGAGCGTGCGCTCGTAGGGGTCGAGGAGGACGCCGCTGACGTCGGTGCCGACGCCGGTGATGATCCGCTGGTGGACGAGCGGGACGACGGCGTCGGTGGCGAGGACGGCGGCCTCGGCCTGCATCGTGGCCCGCTGCCGTGCGGCGGTGTCGGCGGCCGCCTCGGCGCGGTCGACGGCCCGGTCGGCGGCCTTGTCGCAGAGCCGGGACAGGTTGTAGCTGCCGTCGCAGGTGTAGTCGCTGGCGAGGACGGAGACGGCGTCACCGGTGTCGAGCATCGCGTTGCGGGCGCCGACGAACGCGTCGAACTTGCCCGCCAGCGCGTCGCTCTCCAGGCGCGAGTACTCGCGCACCACGAGCCTCACCTCGAACCCGGCCTTCTCGAGCTGCTGCTTCAGCACCTGCGCCACCTCGGGCAGGTCGGGCCGGTTGTCGTAGGTCGCCAGGGTGATGCCCGTGCCCTTGACGGCCGCGGGCTCCGCGCGCCCGGACGGGGTCACGCGCTGGTCGGCCGCCCAGGTCACGGCGGGTCCGAAGACGCCCTCGCCGGGGTCGGCGTACCCCTCGTAGACGCCCTTGGCGAGGGTGGAGGTGTCGACGGCGGCGCGGGCGGCGGCACGGACCTCCGCGTCCTTGAAGGCGCCGGAGCGGGTGTTGAGCTGGAGGCTCGTGGTGCGGGTGGTGGCGGTGTCCTTGACGGTGCCCTTGTCCAGCGAGGCCGCCTGGGACACCGGGACGGCCTCGGCGATGTCGACGTCGCCGCTGCGCAGGGCGTTGGCGCGGGCGGTGCCGTCGGCGACGAACCTGGCGTCGATGCCGGACGCCTGGGCCCGTCCGCCCCAGTAGTCGTCGAAGCGGTCGAGGGCGGCCGTACTGGTACCGGTGGTCTTGGTCAGTTCGAAGGGACCGGTGGCGGTGCCGACGGGCGAGACCGTCTTCCCGTACGCCTTCGGGGAGAGGATCGCGAGTCCCGGGCTGGACAGCCGCAGCGGCAGCGCGGGGTCGGCCTCGGCGGTGGTGACGCGGACCTGGTCGCCCTCGGCCGCCTCGGCGGTGAGGGTGATGCCGGAGAGCGCCGCGGGCACCGGGTCGGCCTCGGCGGCGTGGTCGAGCGCGGCAGCCACCGCGGCCGGGGTGACCCCGGTGCCGTCCTGGAACTCCGCCTCGCGCAGCGTGAACAGCCAGCTCTTGGCGTTCTCGCGCTTCCAGGAGGCGGCGAGGGCGGGGGCGGCGGTGCCGTTGGCGTCGAGCTGCGTCAGTCCCTCCGTGACGCCGAGCCGGCTCAGCAGGGTGGCGTCGGCCCCGTAGGGGGAGAAGTTCTCGGCGGGCGGGAAGGCGAGCGCGACCCGCAGCCGGGCGCCGTCCGCGGAGCCGCCGGAGGAGCCGTCGCCGCCGGAGGCGAAGCAGGCGGAGAGCAGCGGCAGGAGCAGCAGCGCTGCGGTGAACCGGCCGGGGCGCGGAGGGCGCATGGTCCTCTTTCTCTGGTGTCTGTGGATTCTCTGCCACCGGTGGTACCGGTGGATTCTCCGGTCGCTCCGCGGGGTGCGGTCTCAGACCGGCGGGACCAGCGGGACCTCGAAGTGCACGACGCCGAACTCGCCGCCGGGCTCCTCGCGTTCGTCGAGGACGGCCGTGCCCAGCGACCGCCAGAAGGGTTCGGCGCCCGGCACGGCGGGGTCGGTGTGCAGATAGACGGCGCGGTATCCGCCGTCGGCGGCGGCGAAGGCGATCAGCTCCCGGACCAGCCGGCGGGCCAGGCCGCGCCGCCGGTGCCCGGGGCGCACGTAGACGCGGCGCAGTTGCGCGGTCTCGCCGGAGGGGTAGCGCTCGGCGAGCCGGCGCGGGTTGGGCGGGTGGGCCGGTCCCCGGGAGTCGAGCGCGGCGGTGGCGAGGATCTGCCCGTCGGCGCCGTCGACCGCCACCAGCAGGGTGTGCCGGGCGGGCGTCAGATAGGCGCCCTCGAGGTCGATGATGTCGCCGTGCCAGCGGGGCACGTAGCCTGTGCCGAAGTCCCGGTAGACGGTGTCGAGCATGACGGAGCGCGCCGCGTCGAGGTCGTCCGGGGCCGCCGGCCTGATGATGATCGAATGCACTTGCACATCATATGCATTAAGAGGAATGCCCTGGTCCGGGTGGGGTGCCATGCGCTCCCGTGCTTCGTCCGCCCCTGGACATGTGTGCGTGCCGTGACGGAACCCGGGTAGGTCCGGTGCATGCGACTGAGCGTATTGGATGTGGGCTCGAACACGGTTCGACTGGTGGTCGCGGACGCCCGGGGCGGTGTGCCGCTGCCGGTGCACACCGCGAAGTGGCGGCTGCGCCTCTCCGGGCTCGTGGAACCCGACGGGCACATCCCGGACGAGGCGGTGCGGCAGCTCGCGCACGCGGTGGGCGCGGCGGCCAGGACGGCCCGCAGGTGGGGCGCGTCGGAGCCGCTGTCCTTCGCCACCGCCGTGGTCCGCAACGCCCCCAACCGCCGGGAGGTGCTGCGGGCCGTACGGGCCGGGTCCGGCGTACCGCTGTGCACCCTGCCGGGCGAGGAGGAGGCGGAGCTCACCTTCCTCGCGGCGCGGCGCTGGATGGGCTGGCGCTCGGGCCCGCTGGCCCTGCTGGACATCGGCGGCGGATCGCTGGAGGTCGCCTTCGGCCGGGGCCGGCTGCCCGACTTCGTGGCCTCGCTGCCGCTCGGCGCCAACCGGCTGACCCGCGAGTTCTTCGCCGACCAGCAGGAGCCGACGCCCGAGGCGGTACGGGCGCTGCGGCGCCAGGTGCGCCACCAGCTCCGGGACGTGGCGGCGCGGATCCGCTGGGAGGGGCCGCGCACGGCGGTGGCCACGTCACGGACGTTCCAGCAGCTCGCGCGGTTGTGCGGCGCCGCGCCCGGACGGCACGGGCCCTTCGTGCAGCGCCGGCTCCACCGCAAGGAGCTGCGCAGGTCGATCGACCGGCTGGCTCTGCTGCCGGCCGATCAGCGGGCCGCGCTGCCCGGCATCTCGGCGCCCCGGGCCGGCCAGAGCCTGGCGGGCGCGGTGGTCGGTCACACGGCCATGAAGCTGACCGGTCTGAAGTCGGTCGCCATCTGCCCCTGGGCGATCCGCGAGGGCGTCCTGCTGCGGCACATCGAGGACGGCGCGTCCTGGTGGACCGAGGCGAGCGAACGCGACACGGAACCGGCCGCACCGGCGAAGACGGGCGGGATACCGCTGCGCCTCGCGGGACCGCCGAGCTGAGCCCCGGGCCTGGACCCTGACCCTTCCCCCCGGGCTGACCCCGTTCCCGGGCCGGGACGCCGGTCCCGGGAGCGTCACCCCGAGTCCGCGCGCCGCCCCGGACCAGGGGCCGGTTCTCGGGAGAGGGCGACTCGGGCCGGGACGCCGGTCCCGGGAGGGCCAGCCAGCGCCCGGACGCCGGTCCCGGACCGGGGGCCGGCCCTGGGAAGGCCACCCCGGGCCGGGGCGCCGGTCCCGGCAGCGTCACCCCGAGCCCCCGGCGCCGGTCCCGGCAGGGTCACTGCGGTGGTGCGCCCAGCGGGCGTTCCGTCAGTGCCCGTGCCACGCCGTGCAGGTTGGCGGCCATGGCGCGGGCGGTGCGGTGCGACCACTCGCGGCCGCGCTCCTCGTCCAGGTAGTCGGGGCCGGGGCCGGGACCGAGGTGCCAGTACGTCCACGCCTGGCCGGGGACGGTGTAGCCGATGTCCCCGAGACCGCCCGCGATCTCGCTGATCACATGGTGCGCGCCGTCCTCGTTGCCGGTGACGACGACGCCCGCGACCCGGTTGTAGGCGACCGGCCGGTCCTCGTCGTCGGTCTCGGACATCAGGGCGTCCATCCGCTCCAGGACCCGCTGGGCCACCGAGGAGGGACGGGCGAGCCAGGTCGGCGAGGCGACGATCAGGATCTGCGAGCGCAGCAGCTTCTCGTGCACGGCGGGCCAGCCGTCGCCCTCGGTGACCGCCTCGCTGGTCACCCCCGGTTCGATGGCCAGGTCGACGGCCCGTACCACCTCGGTCTCGACGCCCTCCTGCTCCAGCCGCTCGGTGACCACGCGGGCCAGCGCCTCGGTGTTGGAGGTCTCCGGCGACCGTTTGAGGGTGCAATTGATGACAAGTGCCTTCATAAGTCCCGGGGGTACCCGGCCCGGCCGCCACCACACCACGGGTGACCCCCGACGCCCCGGGTACCCGGCCGGCATGACTGACGACCGACCCGGCCCCGGCCTGCCGTCCGAGCGCGGCCCGCTCTCCGCCACCGTGCTCGCCCGGCTGCGCGGCACGGGCCCGCCGCCGTCCGCCGAGGCGGCCCGGCGGGCGGCGCCGTACGGGGACGATCTGCAACTCGCGCTCTACTGCTGCTACGAACTGCACTACCGCGGCTTCGAAGGCGTCGACCCGGACCTCGAATGGGATCCGGACCTGCTGCGGGCGCGCGCCGCGCTGGAGGACCGCTTCCTGACCGCGCTGCGCGCGGACACCCCGGTGCACGACAGCGTCGAGGCCGCGGTGAAGGAGCTGCTCGTCGAACCCGCGGACGGTACGGGCGTCAGCCACTGCCTGCGCGACGAGGGCGAGCTGTGGCAGGTGCGCGAGTACGTCGCCCAGCGCTCGCTGTACCACCTCAAGGAGGCCGACCCGCACGCCTGGGTGCTGCCGCGGCTGTGGGGCCGCGCCAAGGCCGGGATGGCGGCGGTGGAGTTCGACGAGTACGGCGGCGGCCGGGCCGAACGCGTCCACGCCCGGCTCTTCGCCGACATGATGGCCGACCTGGGTCTGGACACCACGTACGGCGGATATCTGGACGCGGCCTGCGCGGAGCTGCTGGCGACCGTCAACATGATGTCCCTCTTCGGCCTGCACCGCGCCCTGCGCGGCGCGCTCGTGGGGCACTTCGCGGCGGTCGAGATCACCTCCTCGCCCGGCTCGCACCGGCTGGCGGAGGCCATGCGGCGCACCGGCGCGGGCCCCGCCGCCGAGTTCTTCTACGACGAGCACGTGGAGGCCGACGCGGTCCACGAGCAGGTCGTACGGCACGACGTGATCGGCGGCCTGCTCGCCGAGGAGCCGCACCTCGCGGACGACGTCGTCTTCGGCATCGACGCCACGGGCCATCTGGAGGACCGGCTCGCCGACCGGCTCCTCACCGCCTGGCACGCCGGCCGCTCCACCCTGCGGAACACCGATATTTCATGATTCGGCGGGTACTCGGCCCCGCGTGAAACCACTGGCACTCCCGGGCGTCTACGCCCCACAGGACGACACGTCCCTGCTGGTCACCGCGCTCTACGAAGAGCCGATCGCCCCCGGGGCGCACGTCCTGGACGTCGGGACCGGAACGGGCGCGGTGGCCCTCGCGGCGGCCCGCAGGGGCGCGCGGGTGACCGCGGTGGACGTGTCCTGGCGGGCGGTGTGCAGCGCCCGGCTCAACGCCCGCCTCGCCGGACTGCCCGTCCGCATCCTGCACGGCAACCTGTTCGCCCCGGTGGCGGACCGGACCTTCGACCTGATCCTCGCCAACCCGCCCTACGTGCCCGCACCCGACGCGCACCTGCCGTCGCGGGGTCCGGCCCGGGCCTGGGACGCGGGACACGACGGCCGTCTCGTACTGGACCGGATCTGCCACGAGGCACCGAGGCTGCTGAACCCCGGCGGCGTGCTGCTGGTGGTGCACTCCGCGCTCAGCGGCTGCGCCCCGACGCTGGAGCGGCTGCGCGGAGCCGGGCTGCGCGCAGCGGTCGGCGAACGCCGCCGGGTGGCGTTCGGCCCCGTGCTGCGCGGACGCCGGGACTGGCTGTGCGAGCGCGGGCTGCTGCCCGCCGCCGGGGAAGCGGACGAGAAGGAAGAGCTGGTGGTCATCCGTGCCGAACGACGCGTCTGAGACACCCCGCCGGATCACGGTGCAGCGCCGGGGCCCGCTGCTGGTCGAGGGACCGGTCGAGGTCGAGCTGGAGGACGGCTCGGTCGTGTCCTCCGACCGTTTCCGGGTCGCGCTGTGCACCTGCCGGCTCAGCCGGCGCTACCCGTGGTGCGACACCAGCCACCGCCGCTCGAAGCCGGGCTGACCGGGGCACCCGCCGGGCTCAGACCTCCGCGCCGCGCCAGCTCCCCTGCCAGACGACCCACATGTGGCCGTCGGGGCCGTGGTGGACGTGGAGTCCGTCGACGACCGTCAGCAGGGGGAGGTTCTTGGCGCTGCCGTGTTCCGCCGAGTCGAGCGCGAGCTGTGTGTCGTCGGTGGCCGCGACGGTGATCCCCGCGTCGTTGGCGGTGAGCACGATCCGGCAGACGTCGGCGGTGGTCCGCTCCAGCAGGCAGCTGCTCACCGAACGGCCGGCGTCGAGGACGGGGGCGACGAACCAGGTCGGCGCCTCGATCACCCGCGTCACCGCCGCCGCGGCCGCTTCGAGCGCCGACTTCCCGTCCAGCCGCGTGAAGTGAGCCGTGAATTCCATCTCGAGCGCGGGCGCCATGAGTCCGTGCTCGGTCACCAGAGCCGGTCCCTGCGCAGGCGTTTCCACCGGCGTGCTCACCGTCGCCCCCTGTTGCGCCAGTTGCGCGGACATCGATGCAGCCGGGGGCCGGGGCGGCACAAGGACTCTACGTCCCCAACATCCGCTTGACCAGAGCAGGTTGAAGCAACACCCCGCTTGAAAAGTCAACACTCAGATCGGAAGATTCACCTAGTCGAGTGAACCGCATCACGCGCGGCGGCCCCGAGGGATGTACGGGGCCGGGCCTGGGTACCTACGCAGATCACATACGCCCTCCCCTGCCGAGGCGGAGCCGACATGTCACCGGACCCTCACGATCACGCCTCCGACCTCCCCGAAGGTCCCGAGGGCGAGTCCGGCCTCCCGTCACCCAACCCGTACGCGCACAGCTACGCGGCCGGCCCGTTCGTCGTGGTCGAGGTGTCCGGGGAGATCGACATGGCGACCGCCGGCGCCCTGGCGGAGCACCTCGACGCGGCCACCGCCGGGGCCGCGCCCGATGTACTGGCCGATCTGCGGACCGTCGAGTTCTTCGACGGGTCCGGGCTGCGGGTGCTCTGCCGGGCCGAGGCGCGGGCCCGGCAGTGCGGCGGCCGGCTGCGGATCGTCACCGACCGGCCGCGGCTGATCCGGCTGCTGCGCGCCTCGGGACTGCTGGGCCGCTTCCCACCGCTGCCGACCCTGCCCGAGGACCTCAAGTAGCCCGTTCCACCGCGTACTTGTACGTCATCGCTTCCGTATCACTGGTACCGGGAGCCGGCCGCCGGCCCCACTCCGGCCGGCCGGCCCCCGGGGAGGAATCGCGTGGCGCTCCGCGACGAGGGCTCGCGCTCCCCAGCCACGGCCCTCGCTGCACGCTCACGGAAACCGCGCGATCCCGGTCTCTCAGAACGTGAAGACGGCCGTCCCGTAGCTGTTCTTCACGCACTCGTTGGCGAAGGTCCGTTCGTAGGAGACGCGCGTGCCCTGCCACACCCCGTCGACGGTGACGACCACCGGACGGTACCGGCGGGTGCATCGCGCGTCGGATCTGAGCGGCAGGGCGGCGAACTCACCGCCGGTGTCCCGCAGTTCGGCGCATGCCGCAGCGGCCGCCGGGTGCGTGCCCGTGGCGGTCGGAGCGCAGGTCAGGGTGACGGCGCGTTCGGGTGTGGCGGCGAGGGCGCTGGTTCCGTGGCCCACGGTGAGCACCAGGGCGGAGGGGGCGTAGAGACCGGAGGGGGTGGGGGCCGGGGCGGCGAGCGCGGAGCCGGCCGCCGGTCCGCAGACGGCGGTGGCCGCCATCACCCAAGTCGTCGCCCAGCGCGCGGTGTTCGGCATTGTGTGCATCCTTCCGCTGTGTCGAGTACGGCGCACCGGTCCGGCCGGGTGGGCCGGGTGCCGGTGCGGCGAGCGCGAGTCTGCCGACCCGGCCCCGGAAACACACATCGACCCCGCGGGTTTCAGTAACTTTGAGTGTTGAATCAGTGGCGCGAAGTCACGGAATCCGATCGCGCGAGGCCGGTAACGGGGCGGCCCTTGATCGCTTGAAACGATCAACTGGCCGATTCCGTACGGCTCGGCAATCGGCCTGAAACATTCCGGTTCAGCTCACGGCGGACCCCCGCACGACGCCTTCCCGACCGCGGGGCTTCTCCGTAACGTGCATTACATGATTACCCGGGAGCAGCACGAGAAGGTCCGCGGCTGGTTCGCCGGCCGGCTGCCCGACGAACTCTTCGAGGGCCTGGACGAAGTGACGGTCGACCGCGAGGAGATCACGGTCGTCGGCCGGATCCCCGAGCCGCGGCTCGCGGCGGAGGCGTCCGCCGCCGAACGGGAGGCGGCGGTCCGGGCGCGGGTCCAGGAGTTCCGCGAGCGCAGCCGGGCGGCGCGGGTAGCGGTGGCCCGCGAGGCGGAGCACCGCTTCCGCAGAAAGGTCTCCTGGGGTGTGCGGTGCGGCGCGGAGCGCACCCTGTTCACCCATGTCGCGGCGCCGGTCATGACCCGGCTGCGGCAGCCGCAGCGCCAGGTCCTGGACACCCTCGTCGCCGCCGGGGTGGCGCGCAGCCGCAGCGACGCGCTCGCCTGGTGCGTACGGCTGGTCCAGCGGCACACCGACGACTGGCTCGGCGAACTGCGGGACTCGCTGGAGCATGTGCAACGGGTCCGGGCCCAGGGGCCGGACACCGAGCACGCCGGGAACACGGCGGACACGGCGGACGCCGAAGATGTGGCGGGTGCCGGGGAGGCGGAGGACGCCGAGTGACCCGCTGACGGCACCTCTTGAACTCAGGCCCGCCCTTCGCGGGCCTGACTCGTGTGCACTCTCCCGTGCGGTCCGGTCGCCGAATCCGCGCAAACCACCGCACAGTTGCCGTCCGCTCGGCAACAACATGCGGGACTCCGGTCACAACCCTTGACGCGCGGATCACCACGCATGAAGCATTCTCCGTCAAGAGAGCGCTCCCAAACACCCCAACTGTTCAATAACTGAACCAGGAGAGCAGCCCCCCATGCCCTCTTCCTCCCCCACGTCCCAGCCTTCCTCCGGCCGGTCCCCCCTCGGCCGGCGTTCGGTCCTCGGCGCCATGGCCGCCGTCGCGGCGACCGCGCCCGGCCTGCTCGCCGCCTCCTCCGCCGCCTCGGCGGCACCGGCGGCAACACCGTCGAAGCGGCGCGTGCGCGCGCTGGCCGGCGGCGGCGACCTCGGCCCGAACGTCATCGTCTTCGACCCGTCCACCTCCGGCATCCAGGCCAGGCTGGACGAGATATTCGCCCAGCAGGAGACGGCGCAGTTCGGCGACGGCCGCTACGCCCTGCTGTTCAAGCCGGGCACGTACAGCGGGCTCAACGCGCAGCTCGGCTTCTACACCTCGATCGCGGGCCTCGGCCTGTCCCCGGACGACACGACCATCAACGGTGACGTGACCGTCGACGCGGGCTGGTTCGACGGCAACGCCACGCAGAACTTCTGGCGTTCGGCGGAGAACCTCGCCCTCAGCCCGGTCAGCGGCACCAACCGCTGGGCCGTCGCCCAGGCCGCGCCGTTCAGGCGCATGCACGTCAAGGGCGACCTGAACCTCGCCCCCGACGGCTACGGCTGGGCCAGCGGCGGCTACATCGCCGACAGCCGGATCGACGGCACGGTCGGCCCGTACTCGCAGCAGCAGTGGTACACCCGCGACTCCTCCGTGGGCGGCTGGACCAACGCCGTCTGGAACATGGTGTTCTCGGGTGTCGAGGGCGCGCCGGCGGGGAGCTTCCCCGACCCTCCGTACACCACGCTCGACACCACACCCGTCTCCCGGGAGAAGCCCTTCCTGTACCTGGACGGCGACGCCTACCGGGTCTTCCTGCCGGAGAAGCGCACCGACGCCCGCGGTACGACGTGGGGCAGCGGTACGCCGCGGGGGACCTCGCTGCCGCTCACGGACTTCTACGTCGCCCAGCCGGGTGTCACGGCAGCGACCCTCAACGCCGCCCTGGAGCAGGGTCTGCATCTGCTGCTGACCCCGGGCGTCTACCACCTCGACGCGGCGGTCGAGGTGAACCGGGCCGGCACGGTCGTCCTCGGTCTCGGTTACGCCACCCTCGTCCCGGAGGGCGGTGTCACCGCGCTGCGGGTCGCCGACGTCGACGGGGTGCGGCTCGCCGGGTTCCTCATCGACGCGGGGTCCGTCAACTCCGCCACCCTGCTGGAGGTCGGCCCCACCGGCGCCTCGGCGGACCACTCCGCCGACCCCACCACCGTGCAGGACGTGTTCGTGCGCATCGGCGGCGCGGGCGCGGGCAAGGCCACCACCAGCATGGTGATCAACAGCCGGCACACGATCGTCGACCACACCTGGGTCTGGCGGGCCGACCACGGCACGGGCGTCGGCTGGGAGACCAACCGGGCCGACTACGGCGTGGTGGTCAACGGCGACGACGTGCTGGCCACCGGCCTGTTCGTGGAGCACTTCAACAAGTACGACGTGCAGTGGAACGGCGAGCGCGGGCGCACCATCTTCTTCCAGAACGAGAAGGCGTACGACGCGCCGGACCAGGCGGCGGTCCAGAACGGCTCGGTCAAGGGCTACGCGGCCTACAAGGTCGCCGACTCGGTGACCACGCACGAGGGCTGGGGCCTGGGCAGCTACTGCTACTACAACGTCGACCCGACGATCGTGCAGCACCACGGCTTCGCAGCGCCCGGCGCCTCCGGCGTGAAGTTCCACAACCTGCTCGTGGTCTCGCTCAGCGGCAACGGCCAGTACGAGCGGGTCATCAACGACACGGGCTCCCCCACCTCCGGCACCACCACCGTGCCGTCCACCGTCGTCTCGTACCCCTGACCGCCTCCGGGGCTCGCTTAAGTGAGCCCTAAGGCATGTTTATGAAGCGATGTTGCCGAACAACTCGCAGGTCAGAGCGGTGAGTTCGACCTTGTTGGTCGTTGGCCGCGGCATCCGTCCTGCGTAACATCGAGCACGTCGCCACCCCCCACGAGTCCCACCCCCCACACCTGTTTCAACCCCTCCCCCCACATCGAGGTTCGGTATGGCCGCACATCGCTCACGCTCCCTGCCGATGGGCGGGCTGGCCACACTCGTGGCCGCCGCGCTCGTCACCGCCGTCGGGCTGTCCCTCGGCGGGCCCGGCACCGACCGGGCCAACGCCGCGGTCGGCGCCCAGACCTGGTCGGACGAGTTCGACGGCGCCGCGGGCAGCGCGCCCGACGCCGCCAAGTGGACGCTGGAGACCGGCGGTTCGGGCAACGGCAACAACGAATTGCAGTACTACACGAACAGCACCGACAACGCCGCCCTCGACGGCAACGGCAATCTGGTGATCACCGCCCGCAAGGCGGACGCCGGTGCCGGGCTCGACTGCTGGTACGGCGACTGCCAGTACACCTCCGCGCGGCTCAACACGGCCCAGACCTTCACCCAGGCGTACGGCCGCTTCGAGTCCCGTATCAAGATCCCCCGCGGCCAGGGCATCTGGCCGGCCTTCTGGATGCTGGGCGACGACCTCGGCAGCGCCGGATGGCCGCAGAGCGGCGAGATCGACATCATGGAGAACGTCGGCAACGAGCCCACGGCCGTGCACGGCACGATCCACGGCCCCGGCTACTCCGGCGCGGAGGGCATCGGCGCCTCCTACACGCTGCCCAGCGGGGCGGCCTTCGCGGACGACTTCCACACCTTCGCCGTGGAGTGGTCGCCCGATGCCATCAAGTGGTCGGTCGACGGCACGGTCTACCAGACCCGGACGGCGGCCGATCTGAACGGCGACGAGTGGGTCTTCGACCACCCGTTCTTCGTGATCCTCAACCTCGCCGTGGGCGGCAACTGGCCCGGCTCGCCCGACGCCTCCACCTCATTCCCGCAGACCATGACGGTCGACTACGTGCGCGTATCGGCCTGGGGCTGACCGGCCCCGTACACCCACCGGTCCCCCAGCACACCGCTCAGAACAGGAACAGACACGCCATGATCACCCGCAGAAGGATGTTCGCCTCCCTCGCCGCCGCCGCCGTCGCGGGCCCCGGCCTCGCGCTGATCGCCCCGCGCGCGCTGGGCGCGGTCACGGACGGCAGCTCCACCAAGGCGGCGGGCGCGCTTCCGCTGACCCTCGCCAACAACACCGGCGAGTTCGCCAACTCCTCCGTGTACCTGTACATCGTGGGCAACCAGGACGGCAAGCAGGTCCGGGTCAAGGCCGACGGCACGCTCGCCCCCATCGCCCTGTCCGACAACGGCTCCGACGGCTACACCGACTACGCCATCCCGCTGGCGTCCAGCGGCGAGACGACGCTGTCCCTCCCGTACATGTCCGGGCGTATCTACGTCGCCCTGGGCAGCAAGCTGAAGTTCAAGGCGGTCACCGACGGCGCGGGCAACGCGGCGCTCCAGTACCCGGCGGGCTGGGTCGCCTCGGACCCGAACTACGACGTGCTGCACGACTGCGCGGAGTTCACGTACAACTCCTCCGGCATGTTCTGCAACACGACGATGGTCGACATGTTCAGCGTGCCGATGTCGATACGGCTGACCGGCTCCGCCGACCAGACCACCGGCACGCTCGTGGCGGGCGGCCGCGACAAGGTCTTCTCCGCGGTCAGGGCCGTCGACGCCTTCGCGCCGCTGGTCGTCTCCGACAAGCGGGTCATCGCGCCCGGCCACGGCCTGGACTCCGGGCTGTTCGCGGCGGACTACCTCGCCTCGTACATCGACCAGGCGTGGAGCACCTACGCCGGCAAGGACCTGACCGTCACCACCAACGCGGGTGCCTTCACCGGCCGCGTCAGCGGCGACAAGCTCTCGTTCACCGGACCGGCCTCGGTCTCCTTCAGCAAGCCGTCCACCCGTGACGTGCTCTTCTGCGACGGCGCGCTGGCCGCGCCGAACGACGGCACCACCGGCCCGGTCGCCGCCGTCCTCGGCGCCGCCTTCAACCGTACGACGCTGGTCAGCACCGCGTCCCAGCCCACCACGGACCCGGCGTCCTTCTACCGGACGGCGGTCACCAACCACTACGCCAAGGCGGTGCACTCGGTCATGGCGGACGGCCGCGCGTACGGCTTCGCCTTCGACGACGTGGCGGACTTCGCCTCGTACATCCAGGACACCGCCCCCACCGGTGTCCGGCTGAACCTGACCTCCTTCTCGTAGGAGACAGCACACGGGACGGGAGGGCGGGGGCCCGGTGCCCCCGCCCTCCCTCGTGTCAGGAGATGTGTCAGGACGCCGCGTTCATCAGGTCCAGGGCGCTCTGCTGGCGGGCGGCGTCCGTCGAGTCGACGGGGCCCGCCCAGCGCAGTCCGTAGGTGTCGAGCGCGGTGCGGTCGGCCGCGTACGCGGCGGCGGCCTGCCGGGCGAGGTAGGCGGCGTAGGGGTGGTCGGCCAGCCGGTCGTCGAAGGCGCTCAGCCCCCTGACGTAGGCACCCTTGAAGGAGGGGCCGTCGGCGCCGCAGCCGTCCGTCTCGCAGGGTTCGCGCAGGACGCCGCCGGAGTGCAGCGAGGCGGCGGTGGTCGAGGCATCGGCGAGCTGCCGCCCGGTGGTGAGCAGGGCCGAGTCGCCCGTCGCGCGGTGCAGTTCGGCGAGCCCGCCGAGCAGCACACCCTGGTTGTACGTCCAGGCCGTCGACCCGTTGTTCTTGCAGGTCCCGAGGTCGATGCCGTCGTTGACCAGGTGCGAGCCGTTGATCATGCCGGTGCCCTGGAACCAGCTCCACTCCGCCTTCGCCCGGCCGAGGTAGGCGGTGTCACCGGGGATCCGGTTGTGCAGCGCGGCGTTGAGCTGGAGGTAGAGGGAGTTGGCGATCGCGTTCTTGTACGTCTTCGCCGTGCTCCACCACACCCCGCCGCCGCAGGTGGTGTCCCAGTAGCGCGCCATGTGATCGGCGTCGGCGCGGGCGGTGTCCAGATAGCGGCTGTCACCGGTCAGGTCGTAGGCGGCCACCCAGGCGAGCCCCCACCACCCCGTGTCGTCGATGTAGTCGTTGCGGAACTGCCCGCCCTGCGCGTTCAGTTGCCGCTCGTAGGTGCGGGCTACGGCGTACTTGTAGCTGGGCATGCCGGTCACCCGGATGTTGTCGATCAGCGCCGTCAGCGCGTTGGCGGAGTTCCACCAGCCGGTGGTGGCGAACAGACCGGTGGAGTTGTCGTAGAACTGCATCAGCGCGGTGGCCGCCGCGGTCGGCCGGCTGTAGGCGTTCCAGGTCGTACGGGCCCACGGGGTGCAGGCGATCTCGGTGCGGTCGCCCGCCCTGCCGCAGGCGCGCAGCGCGCCGACGCCGTCGTTGTTCCAGTCGTCGACGTTGTACATGAGGGTGCGCCGGCCGCGTTGGCCGGACGGGACGGTGGTGGCGCCGAGTCTGCTGCCCGAGCTCCAGGTCCGGCCGCCGTCGAAGGAGCGGTCGAGCCAGACCTCGTCGCCGGGGCTGCCGTTGCCGAGGGAGGCCCAGCCCATCGCGTCGGTGTCGTCGAAGTGCAGGGCGATGGAGCGGGAGAAGACGGTGGCGGTGACCGGCTGCCGGTCCTGCGGGGACAGGGCCGGGTCGCGGCCGTCGCAGTACTTGTTGCAGACGGTGGCCAGGGCGGCGGCACTCGCGGTACGGGCGGCGGCCGGGGTCAGCAGGGCGAGGGCGGTGAACAGGACGGTCAGGATGCCCAGCGGACGTCTCGCGGTGGGGGGCACGGGAACTCCAGGTCCTCGAAGTGGTCCGGACCTTCCGCATGGTGCACGCGCGGTCCCGTGTGAAGCCAGGGGTGCGGTGGACGGATCTTGTCACGATCGCCAGGATCGTCGGCGTACAGCACGGTCGTAGAGCACGGGTCGCGTGCGGGCACGAAAGGCGGGACGTACGGATGGCGAAGCACTGGGCCGACTTCCAGTACGAGATCTATCTGAACGGGATGACGGGTGCCGTGCCGCGGCTGCCCACCGATCTGACGCGGCTCGAGGAGCTGACCGAGCGGCGGCTCGGACCCGGCCCGGTCGGCTATGTGGCGGGCAGCGCGGGCGACGGCAGCACGGCGCGGGCCAACCGGGCCGCCCTCGAACGGCGCCGGATCGTGCCGCGGATGCTGCGCGACGTGCACGAACGCGATCTGTCCGTCCAGGTGCTGGGGCGTTCGCTGCCCGCGCCGCTCGCGCTCGCGCCGGTGGGCGTGCTGTCGATCATGCATCCGGACGCCGAGTCCGCCGCCGCGCGGGCCGCCGCGGCGCAGGGCGTGCCGTTCGTCCTGTCCTCGGCGTCGAGCACGCCCATGGAGCAGGTCGCGGAGGCGATGGGCGACGCGGAGCGCTGGTTCCAGCTCTACTGGGCCAAGGACCGCGAGGTCACCCGCAGTTTCCTGCACCGGGCGAAGCGGGCCGGGTACACGGCGCTCCTCGTCACGCTCGACACCCCGCTGCTCGCGTGGCGGCCGCGCGATCTCGACCAGGCGTACCTGCCCTTCCTGCACGGGGTGGGCACGGCCAACTACTTCTCCGACCCGGCGTTCCGCGCCGGTCTGGCCAAGCCGGTGCACGAGGACCCGAACGCCGCCGTCATGCATTTCGTGGGCATGTTCGCCGATCCGGGCAAGACCTGGCCGGACCTGGCGTTCCTGCGGGAGAACTGGGACGGGCCGATCGTCCTCAAGGGGATCCTGCACCCGGACGACGCCCGGCTGGCCGCCGACGCCGGGATCGACGGTGTGGTGGTCTCCAACCACGGCGGGCGGCAGGTGGCGGGCGCCGTCGCCGCGGCCGACGCGCTGCCCCGGGTCGTCGAGGCGGTGGGCGACCGGCTGACCGTGCTGTTCGACAGCGGGATCCGCACGGGCGACGACATCGCCAAGGCGCTCGCGCTCGGCGCGCGGGCCGTGCTCGTCGGCCGCCCCTACGCGTACGGGCTCGGCCTCGACGGACAGGCGGGCGTCGAGCACGTCATCCGCTGTCTGCTCGCCGAACTCGACCTGACCCTGGCGCTGTCCGGGCACGCGGGCCCCGGCACCCTGGGCCCCGGCGATCTGGTCGAGGACTCCGCGTGACCCGTGCCACCGGGATCGGCGGGACGTGCGCCGGGCCGGTCCTGTGACGGACGGACGCGTGACGGTGTGACGCGCCCGTCCCTCCCGGCCTGCGTCCGTCCGCCGTCCGTCAGAGGATCGCGCCGGTGGACACGGCGGGCAGCGGCGAGGGCGCTCCGGTGTCCGGGATGTCGACGGTCACGGCACGCCGTTCCCCGTTCCGCTCCCCCGTCCGTTCGTCCGGTCCCGCGGAGACGTCCGTGAAGTCGTCGCCCGGTGCGCCGGCGGAGGGCGACGCGGCGGGCGCGGGGCTGCTCGGCGGCCGGGCCGTGCCCGCGATGGACAGCGAGTCGGGCGACGCGGACGGGGCGTCGGTGGCCCACCGCTGGACGTCGGAACCGTCCCGGTCCTTGGAGACCACGTCGGCCTTCGGGTCGGCGGCCGCGGGCGTGACGGCGAGCTCCTTCGTCCAGCGGGGCAGCAGCTCGCCCTGCACGGTGAGGTCGTAGCGCACGTCGTCGGCGCGGTCCGCGCTCGCGGCGACGCAGCGGCCGAGTACCACGAGCCCGGAGGCGTCGGCCCGGGAGTCCAGGCAGAGTTCGGGGGCGGCGACGCTGCGCAGCAGCCCGTCCTGCTCGTACGACCACTGCTGGGTCTGGGCCGAGGAGCACTCGGCCAGCCGGGCGCCCGACCCCTGCTCGGCCCTGCCGCCGCGGATGTCGAGGCACTGGCCGACGGCGATGTTGCGCAGCCGGGTCTGCTGCGGGGTGACCACGGACGGCGAGGCGCCGCCGGCCGGGAGACCGGGGCCGGGCGACGTCGCGGTGCGGCTGCCGGTCGCGCTGGTGGAGGCGGTCGGGTCGGCGCCGCCGCCGTCGTCGGACCAGAGGGCGACGGTGAGCAGGGAGACGAGGGCGGCGGCCGAGGCGATGCCGACGCCGGTGACGACCGAGCGCGGGAGGCTGTGCCCCGGCGGCGCCCAGCGGGCCGGGGTGGGGAACCGGGGCAGCAGCCGGTGGCGTCCGCTGCCGGCCGCCCGGACCCCGGCGGCGCGGGCCGCCGCGGCGCGCACCCGGGCGGTGCCGCGCGGGGTGGTGGTCCGGTCGCGCGCCGCGCGCTTGGCGCGGTCCGGACGGGAGTCGAGGTAGCGCCGGGCACCCCAGCCGAGCACGGCCTCGGCGAGCATGGTGTCCAGGTCGTTCTCCACCTGGGAGAGCTGTTCGGCGGCGTCGGCGCAGTAACGGCACTCGAGCAGGTGGCGCTGGACATCGGGCAGCAGTGCGCCGCCGCGGCGAATGGGCACGTCGAGGAGCCGGTTGTTGTAGCGGCATTCCTTGGTCGGCGCGAGTTCCTGGTGGGCGCGGACCAGGGCGGCCCGGAATTGCTCGTGCGCCTGCTCCAGCGCGGCCGACGCGGTGCCGGCGTCCAGGCCCGACAGACCGGCGGGTACGGATATGGGCTCGGCCTCCACCTCGGTGTGCCACAGCAGGCACTGGACGAGTCCGGGAAGTTGCGAAAAGGCGTGTTCGGCCAGCCGCCGGTTTTCCGGGGTCATGGTCTGCGCGGCCCGCATGCCGCGCCCTCCGGCGGGTTTCCGCAGATCCGGCAGTACGCCGGATATCCGTTCTTCTCCGGCCCACTGCTTGACGGTGTCCCGCACCGTCACCAGGAGCAGGGGCCGCACTGCCGCACCCGATCCGCCGCGGGTGAGCTGCCTGACGAGGCGGTGGAAGGAGGCGGCGGTGACCATCGACGCGAGCTGCCCCGAGGACGCGAGACAGATGACCGCGTAGTCGTGCACCGACTGCCAGTGCCGGGCCATCAGCAGGGCTACGGGGTGCGGTTCGTCGCCCTCGGGGTGACGTCTCAGGCGGGCGGCAAGGCTCTCGTCGGATTCCCCGGGTGCCGTCGGGCGCGGCGGGCGGCCGGTAGCGGGACGCGGCGGGCGGGAGAATGGCGGACGTGGGGGGTGCGGGGTGGGCACAGAGCGGTTTCCTTCCGGGGCACGTGGCGACGCGGACTTCCGCTCGCCATAAGGAGCCCCTTCGATGGTGCGTACCAAATTCGGCGGGCGGCGGGAAAACGGCCGGGCGGGATGCTCGACGACCGTCTGCCGCGGGCCTTTTGAGCCCATCGGCAGTCTGAAATACCGAACAGCGATTCAGATCCGGCCAATGCCCATGCGCGGGACTTTACCCTGGCACAACACGCGGACGGCCAACAAGGCACTCGGGCAACATCCGTGAATATTTGTATCTTTGAAAGTTAGTCAATAACGGCCGGAGACCGCCGCCCCCGGCACCGACTTTCATCATTCACCGATCGCGGTCGCGAAACCCTCAGATCTGCCAGGAGCGCAGCCGGTCGGCCGCGCCGTAGACGTCCGCCTTGCCGGAGATCAGGTCACGGGTCAGATCGACCAGCGCGCCGTAGGGCGGATCGATCCCGGCGCCGCTGACGAACATGTACGCCACCGCGGTCGCGCAGGCGAAACGGGCGTTGGCGTTCGGCAGGGGTTTCAGCACGGCGAGGGTGTGCAGCAGGGCGGCCGCGCGCCAGGCCGGGTCGGAGTTCACGCCCAGGCGGGGCGGGTCGACCCGGTGCCGGGCGACCGCGGCGACCAGGGCGGAGAAGTCGTTGACCGTGGGCTGGTCGGGCAGCACCTCTTCGTGGCGCTGGAGCAGCCAGGGCACGTCGATGTGGATGACGGGGGCCATCGGTCAGGCGGCCCGCCCCGCGCCGTCGGCCGGTGGTTCGTCGTCCGGGAAGGCGGCCGCGAACTCCTCGGCGTGCGCGGAGAAGAACCGGCGGAAGACGTCCGCGCCCTCCTGGAGCGCCCGGTGGCGCACGATGTCGGCCGCCGCCGCCTCACGCACCAGGGCCTTCATCGACGTACCGCGCTCCTTGGCGATCTGCCGCAGGTCCTCCAGCTCGCGGTCGCTGAACTCCACATTCAGGGCAGGCATGCCACCACGGTACCGCTCGGGTACTGAGCGGTCCATAAGCGCAGGTGGCAGGGGGTGCGGCGCGGTACCTCCGGAGTCCGACCGGTACCTTCCGCGCGTGCGCCGCGCCCCCTGCCGGCCCGCCGGCCTCAGCGGGCGGGCACCTCAAGGCGGCTGATCCGCAGCGCCCCGTCCCCGGCGCCGGGCGCGGCGCTGGTCATGACCAGGCGCAGCCCGCTGCCGCGCACGGCGTCGAAGGTGATCACCGTGGGCGCGTCGGAGGCGGTGGCCCGCTCCACGGCCGCGCCCCGCACCGGCACGTACCGGTCCCCGTTCCACACCTCGACCTCGACGGCCGCGGGCTGCCGGTGGGTGGCGTCGACGGTGAAGGACACCTCGACGCGGTCGACGGTCCGGGTCCGGCCCCAGGCGACCGAGACCCAGTCCTCGGGGCGGGCCCCGCTGAACGCGGGCAGCAGCGCCGTGGCCGACTTGAGATACGCGTTGGACCACCCGGTGCCCGCATCGCCGTCGAGCATCGCGGCGGGCAGGGTGTCGGCGCGGCCGGAGTAACTGGCGTCCGCGTGCGGGGAGTCGGTGGCTCCGGGCCCGGGGTCCGGCCGGAACGCCGGGGCGGGTGTGGTGGCCCGCTCGTGCGCCGCGGTGGCCCGTACGGTCGCGGTCGCGGTGCGCAGGCCCTGCGCGCGGGCCGTCACCTTCACGGTGCCCGCCTTCGTGCCGGAGCGTACGACGGCGAGCGCCTTGCCGTGGAAGGCGGTGCGGGTACTGGCCTGGTAGCGCTCGGCGCTCTCCTGCCGCCCGTTGTCGAGCCCGGCCAGCGAGCCGCCGGCGACCGCGAAGGAGATCGAGTGCTCCGCGCCGGGCACCACCACGCCGTGCGCGTCGACCACTTCGGCCGTCACGAAGCACAGGGCGCGCCCGTCCGCCGGGAGCGACGTCCGGTCCGGGGTGAGCCGCAGCGCGTGCGGGTCGCCCGCGGTGCGCAGCACGTCGGTGGCGACCGTACGCCCGCCGCGGCGCGCCACCGCCTTCAGCTCGCCGGGGGCGTAGGGCACCTTCCAGGTGAGGTGGAGCTTGCCCGCGCTGCCGTTGGGGCTGGTGTAACTGCCGGGGTAGTCGCCGGTGGTGACCGTCTTGTCGTCGCCGGTCGCCTCGGTCGTCTCCAGGTAGGCGCGGCCGTCGGTGGTCTTCTTGGTGTCGAACCGCCTGACGCCGAGCGACCTGCCGTTGAGGAACAGCTCGACGGTGTCCACGTTCGCGTAGGCCCAGACCTCGACCGTGTCGCCCGGCTCGTGGTTCCAGCTCATGGGCAGCAGGTGGACCATGGGCTCGTCCGTCCACTGGCTGCGGAACAGGTGGTACATGTCCTTGGGGAACCCGGCGGTGTCCATCGCGCCGAAGAAGGAAGCCTTCACCGGGAAGACGTCGTACGGCGTGGGCTCGCCGATGTAGTCGATGCCCGACCACAGGAACTCCCCCACGAACCACGTGCGGTCCCGGTCCTTCTTCAGCCCGTACTCGCCGCTCATCGTCCATGAGGCGAGGTTGTTGTCGTAGGAGGAGGTGGCCCGGCGGCCCGGGGTGTGATTCTCGCCGGTGTTGAGGTGCTCGGGCTCCTGGTACGTGGAGCGGGTCGAGGTCTCGGAGGAGGACTCGGACTCGAAGAGGAACAGCTTCGGGTAGCGGGCGTGCAGCGCGTCGACCGAGGCGGCGGTGTTGTAGTTGAGGCCCAGGCCGTCGATCTTCGCGAGCATCAGGTCGGCCGCGGAGCCGGCGGCGGGCAGACTGCGGTACTTGTCGGAGCCGATCACCAGCGGGCGGCTGGTGTCGAGCTTCCTGACGGCGTCGATCAGCCGGTCGGCCATCGCCAGGCCGGCCGTGGAGGTCGAGTCGGGTATCTCGTTGCCGATGGACCACATGAGGACGGCGGGCGAGTTGCGGGCCGCGAGCACCATCTCGGAGATGTCCGCGTCGGCGTGCTCGTCGAAGAAGCGGCCGTAGTCGTAGGTGTTCTTGCCGCGCTGCCAGCAGTCGAATGCCTCGACCATCATCAGGATGCCGAGGCGTTCGCAGGCCGCGATCACCTGCGGGGCGGGCGGGTTGTGCGAGGTGCGCAGGGCGTTGACGCCCATGCCCTTCATCAGGGTGAGCTGCCGCGAGATCGCGTCCGCGCTGACGGCGGAGCCGAGCGCGCCGAGGTCGTGGTGGAGGTTGACCCCGCGGAGTTTGAGGGGGGTGCCGTTCAGGGTGAGGCCGTCGTCGGCGTCCACGGTGGCGTGCCGCAGGCCGAAGGTGGTCCGGTAGGTGTCGGTGGTCCCGCCGCCGGTGCGCACCTCGGTGACGAGGGTGTAGAGGTGCGGGGTGTCGCAGGACCACAACTTCGGCTCGGGAACGGTGAGTTCGTGGTCGGCCGTCTGCTCGGCGGCGCCCACGGTCACCGTGGAGGCGGCGCGGGCCACGGTGCGTCCGCGCGGGTCGAGGACCCGGGAGGCGACGGTCACCTCCCGTTCGGTGCCGCCGTCGTTGACGACGGTGGCGCGGGCCCGGACCACCGCCCGGTCCGGGGTGAGCTCCTCGGTGGTGACCTGGGTGCCCCAGCGCCGGACGTGCACCGGGTCGGTGACGACGAGGCGGGCGTCGCGGTAGATGCCGCTGCCGGAGTACCAGCGGCTGCTGGGCAGCCGGTTGCGCACCCTGACCGCGAGCACGTTCTCGGTGGTGCCGTCGGTGTGCAGCAGGTCGGTCAGGTCGCAGGCGAACCCGGTGTACCCGTACGGGTGCCGCCCGGCCTCGGTGCCGTTGCAGTACACGTACGCGTCCATGTACACGCCGTCGAACTCTACCGAGACGCGCCGGCCCGCGAGCGCGGGCGGCAGGGTGAAGGCGATGCGGTACCAGCCGAGGCCGCCG
This sequence comes from Streptomyces sp. NPDC059785, assembly GCF_042732375.1. NCBI lineage: Bacteria > Bacillati > Actinomycetota > Actinomycetes > Kitasatosporales > Streptomycetaceae > Streptomyces > Streptomyces sp. NPDC059785. The sequence continues at coordinate 13,733 of NZ_JBHWHV010000072.1, read as the reverse complement.
GGCAGGAAACCGGTGCCGCTGCTGGTGCCGTGCTCGGTGGTGGGGGTGAGCTCGATGCTCCAGTCGTGCGGCACCGCCACCCGGCGCCACGCCGAGTCGTCGTAGCCGGGCTCGGCGGCGTGCTCGTACTCGGGCGGGTCGGTGGCGCCGACCGGATCGGCGAGCGCGAAGCGCCAGCCGTCGCGGAGTTCGACCGTGTCCCGGCCGGTGGCGCCCGCGGCGGACGCGGCGTGCGCCTGCCCGGCACCCGTCAGCGCCGCGACCGCGGGCGCGGCCGCCCCTGCGACCAGGACCGATCTACGCGTGACCGTCATGGTGGCTCTCCCCTCGAAGGGCCCAGAAGTAATCACAACTGATCGTGAACAAACAGATTCTGACGGGAACATGCATGAGCACGTCAAGGGTCGGGGCGCTCTCTTCCGTCCCGGCCCGCCCGCCGTGCCCAGGTGCGGAACGCCGGTACGCCTTACGCTGGGACACGAGTGACGCGGCTTGTTCACTGTGGGTAGGCAAGGAGTGGCGCATGGGCCCGGTCCTCCCCTTCGACGAGGCCGACACGGCCCGCGCCGTCGTGGACGACAACGGCGTCCTGCGCCGCTGGAACGAGGGCGCCCGACGGCTGCTCGGCCACGCCCCGGAGGACGTCCTGGACCGCCCGGCCGCCGGGCTCCTCGCTTCCGGCGGCCCGCTCCCGTCCGGGCCCGACGGCGACCGCTGGACCGGCACCGTCGGCCTCCGCCACCGCGACGGCTCCACCGTGACCACCTGGCTGTACGCCCGCCGCAGGCCCCCGCGGGACGGCGGCGCGCCCGACTGGCTGGTGGTCCGCCCGCTGGTCGACGGCGTCCCGGACCCCGCCGAGGACGACGCGCTCTTCCCGGCCGCGCTGACCCAGGGCCCGTGCGCCACGTCCGTGCTCGACGACCGGCTGCGGCTGCGCGGGATCAACGACGCGATGGCCGCCATCGCCGGTCTGCCGCCCGACCGCGTGCGGGGCATGCGGCTCTCCGACATCAACCCCGGCCTCGAGTACGCCGAGCTGGAACAGCGGATGCACGAGGTGATCGCCTCGGGCACCGGACGCGATGTGGAGACCTTCAGCCGCACCGGCGGCGAGGAGCACGCGCACGCCTGGCTGGTGAGCCTCTCCCCGGTCACCGACGCCGCCGGACGGGTGCGCGGCGTCTGCCTGGCCGCCCACGACTTCAGCGACCAGTACCGCGCCCGCGAGCGGCTGCACCTGGTCAACACGGCGAGCGTACGCATCGGCAGCACCCTCGACGTCACCCGGACGGCCCAGGAGCTGGCCGACGTCTGCGTGCCCGCGCTCGCCGACTTCGTCAGCGTCGACCTCCTCGACCCCGGGGACCAGCCGGGCGACCCCGGCACGCACCGGATCACCGCGCCCGTGACGCTGCGCCGCGCCGCCCACCGGTCGGCCCGCCCCGGATCGCCCGAGGCCGTCGTCGCCCCCGGGCAGTGCGAGGTCTACCCCGAGTCCTCGCCGCAGGCGGACTCCCTGCTGGCCGGACGGACCGTCGTCGCGTCCGGCGGGTGTCCGCCCGAGACCGAGTGGCCCGACTGGGACCGGCGGCTCGACGGGAAGGGCCGGCGGTACGGCATCCACAGCGTCATGTCGGTGCCGATCCAGGCCCGCGGCACCACCCTGGGCGTGGCCGTCCTCAGCCGGTTCCGGCGGCCCGACCGCTTCACCTCCGAGGACGTGCTGCTGGCCGAGGAGGTGACGGCACGGGCGGCCGTGTGCATCGACAACGCCCGCCGGTTCTCCCGCGAGCGCGAGACCGCGCTCGCCCTCCAGCGCAGCCTGCTCCCCCGCAGCCTGCCGCGCACCGCCGCCGTCGAGGCGGCCTCGCGCTATCTGCCCGCGGCGCGCGCCGGGGTGGGCGGCGACTGGTTCGACGTCATCCAGCTGTCCGGGACCCGGATCGCCATGGTCGTCGGCGACGTCGTCGGCCACGGCATCCAGGCGTCCGCCACCATGGGCCGGCTGCGCACCGCGGTGCGCACGCTGGCCGACATCGACCTCGCGCCCGAGGAACTGCTGACCTACCTGGACGACCTCGTCGTACGGCTGGCGGAGGAGGCGGGGAACGACGGCACCACGGGCGGCCTCGGCGCCACCTGTCTGTACGCCGTCTACGACCCCGTCTCCCGGGGGTGCGCCATCGCCCGCGCCGGGCACCCGCCGCCCATGCTGCTGCCCCCGGACGGCCCGCCCCGGGAGATCGACGTCCCGGCCGGACCGCCGCTGGGCCTGGGCGGCATGCCCTTCGAGTCGGTCGAACTCACCCTGTCCGCGGGCAGCGTGCTCGCCCTGTACACCGACGGTCTGGTGGACTCCCGGCGGGACCCGGACGCCGGCCGCGACACGCTCTGCGAGGTACTGGGGCGCGCCACCGGCTCCCTCGACCAGACCTGCCACGACATCCTGCACGCCCTGCTGCCGACGGGCGGCGCCCTGGACGACGTCGCCCTGCTGCTGGCCCGTACCCGCGAGCTGCCGCCCTCCCAGGTGGCGGCCTGGGACATCCCCGCCGAACCGTCCCTCGTCGCCCCGGTCCGCAAGCGCGTCCTGGAGCAACTGGACGCCTGGGGCCTGACGGAGGCCGGGTTCACGGTCGAGCTGGTGGTCAGCGAGCTGGTCACCAACGCCATCCGCTACGGCGAGCACCCGATCGGGCTGCGTCTGATCCACGACGGCGCCGTCCTCATCTGCGAGGTGTCCGACAGCAGCCACACCGCCCCGCACCTGCGGCGGGCGCGCACCATGGACGAGGGCGGCCGGGGTCTGCTGCTGGTCGCCCAGCTCACCCAGCGCTGGGGCAGCCGGCACACCGCCGGGGGCAAGACCATCTGGGCGGAGATCCCCCTGACCGACCCCTGACCGACCCCCGATCGACCCCCGATCGTCCCCTGATCGACGTCTGACGGCCGGCACCGGGACCGGGGGCGGGTGCCCAGCGGCGGGGTACCCGGGGTGCGCAGGACGCCTGCTGATTACATGAGGCGACCATGAACCGCGCCCGGAGGACCGAACCCTGAACACCCCCCTCGCCGAGGCCCTCTCCGTCGTGCTCCTCGTGGCCGTCCTGGTCTGCGCGGTGCTCCGGCCCTTCAACTGGCCCGAGGCGGTCGTCGCGGTGCCCGCCGCCGTGCTCGCCGTCGCCACCGGCGCGCTCTCCCTCGACCACGCCGTGGACGAGACGACGACGCTGGCGCCCGTCGTCGGGTTCCTGGCGGCGGTTCTCGTGCTCGCCCGGTACTGCGACGAGGAAGGGCTGTTCCAGGCGTGCGGGGCGTGGATGGCCCAATGGTCGGGTGGCCGGCCGGGGCGGCTGCTGACCGCGGTCTTCGCCCTCGCCTCGGCGATCACGGCGGTGCTCAGCCTGGACGCCACCGTCGTGCTGCTGACCCCGGTGGTGTTCGCCACCGCCGCGCGCGCGGGCGTCCGCCCCAAGCCGCACGTCTACGCCTGCACCCACCTGTCCAACACGGCCTCGCTGCTGCTGCCGGTCTCGAACCTGACCAACCTGCTGGCGTTCCACGCCAGCGGGCTGAGCTTCACCCGGTTCGCCGCCCTGATGGCGCTGCCCTGGCTGGTCGCCGTCGGCGCCGAGTACCTGGTCTTCCGGCGGTTCTTCGCCCGCGACCTGTGTGCCGCCGCGCCCGCACCGGACACCGGTACGCCGCCCGCCGTGCCGGTGTTCGCGCTGGTCACCGTCGGCTGCACGCTGGCCGGTTTCGTCGTCGCCTCCGCAGTCGGCGTCGACCCCGCCTGGTCGGCGGCGGCCGGGGCGGCCGTGCTCGCCGGCCGGGCGCTCGTCCGCCGCCGCACCACGCCGCTCGCCGTGCTGCGCGCCACCGCGCCGGCGTTCCTCGCCTTCGTGCTCGCGCTGGGCGTCGTCGTACGGGCCGTCGTCGACAACGGGCTCGCCGACGCCCTCGGCAGGCTGATGCCGGACGGGACCGGGCTGCCCGCGCTGCTCGCCGTCGCCGCGCTCGCCGCCGTGCTCGCCAACGTCATCAACAACCTGCCCGCGGTCCTCGTCCTGCTGCCGCTGGCCGCCGGGGCGGGGCCCGGCGCGGTGCTGGCCGTCCTGCTCGGCGTGAACATCGGCCCGAACCTCACCTACGCGGGATCCCTGGCCACCCTGCTCTGGCGGCGTATCGTGCACCAGCACGACCACGGCGTCGACCTGAAGGAGTTCAGCCGGCTCGGTCTCATCGCCGTGCCGGCCGCGCTGGTCCCCGCCGTGGCGGCACTGTGGCTGGCACTGAGCGTCTTCGGAGGCTGACGGCATGGCTGACGGTACGGCCGACGACCCGGCCGAGGGCACGACGGACGGTACGGCCGGGGGCATGCGGGTGATCGCCTGGCTGGTGGAGGGCACCTGGCCCGCGTGCGTGGACGCCGTACGCGCCCACGTGCCCCGGGACGCCGAGGTGGTCCTGCTGCACGTGAGCGAGCGCGGCGTCCCCGGTCTCGCGCACGGCGCCTTCGCGGGACTGCTCGGCCGCGGGCACCCGGAACGCGACCCCGGGACCCGTCTGGAGGACCTGGGTACGACGTCGGCGGACGCGCTCATGGAGGCCGCGGCCCGGCGGCTGGACGGTCCGTGCGCCCGCCTGGAGCGCGGCGGGCGCGTCGAGCGCGAGGTGGTCGCCGCCGCGGCAGGCGCCGACCTGCTGGTACTGGCCCGCGACGGGAACCGGGACCGGCTCGGACCGCACAGCCTCGGCCCGGCCGGCCGCTTCGTCGTCGACCACGCCCCCTGCCCGGTCCTGCTGGTCTGGCCGGAACCGGCGCCCGACCTCACGACCCTGCCCCCGCCGCCGGGCCGCCGCTGAACACGGCGGGCACTGACGCGGGCCGCGCGGTACGCACCCGGCGGCGTCCCGTACCGCTCCCGGAAGACCCGGCTGAAGCGGAACGGGCTGGGAAAGCCGGACGCCTGGGCCACCCGGGCCACGGGGAGCGCGGCCTGTTGGTGCAGTCCGGCGAACGGCAGCTCCGACTCGCCCTCGCAGCCCCGGCAGCGCAGGACGCGGACACCGGCCCGGCGGGCGAGCCGGGCGGCGGCGTCCAGGAGCACGCTCTTGCCGAGCCCCGGGCCGCCCGTCACCACCAGGACCTCCGCCTTCGGCTCGGTCACCAGCGCGCCGAGCTCGGCGAGTTCGCGGTCCCGGCCGACGATCCACTCGTCGTGGACGGGCGTCACGACGTGAACTCCAGGATCGCGTCGGCGACGGCCCTGGGGTTCTCCAGCGGCATGGCGTGGGTGGCGTCGATCCGCGCGACCGTCACGCGCGGGTGCGTGTCCGCGAGCGCGTCGAGGTCGCGGGCGAGGCCTTCGGCGTACGCGGCCGTCAGGGCGTCGGACCACTCCGTGCCCGGGACCGGCGGGACCGGCCGCGTCGCCCGTCCGAGCAGCAGCGGGCGGTCCATGCGCCGGAAGGACGCGAACGGGTCGAGCGCGTTCATGACGGCCAGCATCCCGAGCGCGTGCTCGCGCTCGGGCAGCGACACCAGGCGCCCGTCGGGCAGTTCGCGCACGGAGCGCATGACGCCGGCCTCCAGCAGCTCGTAGGGGATGCCGAGCGCGTCCGACATGGCGCGCTGCCGGGCGAGCAGCTCCCGCATGCCGTCCGCCGTGAACGGCGCTCCGGCGGCGTCCGCCGCGGTGCGCCGCACCTGGGCGAGCCGTTCCTCTACGTAGGACGGTTCGAGCCCGGGGTACTGGTCCGGGCTGCCCCGGCCGAAGCCGTCGAGGTTCACCGCGCCCGGCGTGCCGGGGTGTTCCAGGGCGTACTGGACGGCGAGCAGGCCGCCGAGCGAGTGGCCGACCGGCAGCGCGTCCGGGGCGCCGTACGTGTCCAGGACCGCTTCGAGGTCGCCGAGCACCGCGGGGAGGTTCCAGGGACCGGACGGCGTACGGCCGTGTCCGCGCAGGTCGACGGCGAGGACCCGGTGCCGGGTCACGAGCATCGGGGCGACGGCAGCCCAGTCGGCGAGCGAGCGTCCGGCGCCGTGCAGCAGGAGCAGGGGCGGGCCGTCACCGCCGTGGTCGTGGACGGCCGCGGCGACGCTGTTGCTGGTCATGCCGTGACCCTACGTCCTCGGGTCAGGGCTCCATGATCAGCCGGAGCAGGGGCAGCGGGCCGCCGGGAAACTCCTGGAGCCGGCCGCCGCGGGCCGGCGGCCCGAGATCGACGGCGGCCCGGCCGGCCCGCCCGGTGGGGGTACGCGGATCGGCCCCGAGAAGCGCCGCGGGCAACGTGTTGAACGCCTTGACCACCCGGGCCCCCGGCACCAGCCCGGTGACGATGTCACTGGAGACGTGCCCACCGAGATCGACGGGAAGGACTGAAGCAGTCAGCGAGCGGGGGACGGCGTCGGCGACGCGGACGCCGGACACGGGGAAGGGACCGTCGGCATCGGCGACACGACGGCCGGACCCGGACACCGGGCCCTCGGCACCGGCGCCCCGGAAGCCGCTCCGGGCGCCCGGACCGGTGACGTCGGCGGCACCGGCGCCCCGCAGACCGGACCGGGCGTCGGGCCACGCGGTCAGAGCGTCGGTGTCACAGCCCCGGAAGCCGGACCCGACGCCCAGAGCCTCGGCGGCGCCCCCGGAGCCGGGCCCGAGGACCGGGTCGGTGGTGTCCACGACGATCCGTCCCTGCCAGTCCGTCACGCGCGTCGCGCCCACCGCCTCAGGCAGCCGCGGCCAGGGGACGGCGAGTACGACGATCTCCTCGGCGGCCGTGTCCTCGGCGGTGGCCGCCGTCACCCCGGGGCCGAGGCCGCGGACCAGCGCGCGCAGCGAACCGGGGCCCCGGCTGTCGCTGATGACGACCCGTTCACCGGCGGCCGTGAACCGCGCGGCGGGGGCCTGTCCGACGGCGCCGGCGCCGATGATTCCGATGGGCATGCTGTGCCGCCTTCCCCGGTGCGCCCGCTGGACCGGGCGCGTCCGGGCCGGCATCGGGGCGCGGCGCCGGGGCCCGCTTCTGTCGGATGACCGACCCGTTTCCGGGTCGCGAACCCTTGACGCGGGTGTCGGGCACGCGCTTTGATCCTGCCGTGCCCGCGGCTCGGCCCGGCACACAGAGGTGCGCCCAGCCGGTAGCGGACGCGCAGTCCAAGCCCGGCCAAAGTCGCCAGGACCGCGGACGCGTCCGAGGCGGGGACGTACTCGCGATTGATGGAGCGGACATGCCCGTCAAGCGTGTTGCCCGCGTCGGAGTGCTCCGCACGGCCGCCGCCCTGACCGTCCTGACGGCGCTCGCGGGCTGCGGCGCGGGGAGCGGCGAGAAGCCGGACGAGACCGCCGCCGGGCGGAGTCCCGAGGCCGCGGAGGCCACCGGGACCGGCCTGGCCCCGGCGACCGCCCGCCCCGCGACGCCGAAGGCGACAGCCGGGGGAACGGACAAGCCCCACAAGAGCAGCGACGCCGCCCCGGCGCCGTCCGCGTCCCCGGCGCGCACCGGCGTCCGGCTCCCCCCGCGGCACACCGGCTTCGACTACCAGATCGGCGGCGCCTACACCCCGCCGGCCGGCGTCCGCGTCGTCAGCCGTGACCGCTCCGCCTCCCCCGCGCCCGGCCTCTACAACGTCTGCTACGTCAACGCCTTCCAGGCCCAGCCGGCCGAGCGGAAGACCTGGCCCGCCGATCTGTTGCTGCGGGACGACGACGGCGAGGTCGTCATGGACGAGGACTGGGGCGAACCGCTGCTGGACATCGGCACGGCGGCGAAACGGGAACGGGTGGCCGCGCGCGTGAACCGGTGGATCGACGGCTGCGCCGAGCGCGGCTTCGACGCGGTGGAGCCCGACAACTACGACAGCTACACCCGCTCCGGCGGGCGGCTGACCGCCGCCGACGCCACCGCGTTCATCACCCTGCTGTCCCGGCACGCGCACGCCGAGGGCCTCGCCATCGGCCAGAAGAACACGGTGGAACTGGCCGGGCAGCGCTCCAGGACCGGTCTCGACTTCGCCGTGGCCGAGGAGTGCGGCACGTACGACGAGTGCGGCGCGTACGCGAAGGCCTTCGACGACCGGGTGCTGGTCGTCGAGTACACCGCCTCCGGTCTGCGCAAGGCGGTCGCGGGCTACGGCGACCGGCTGAGCATCGTCCAGCGTGACGTGGAGGTCTCCACGCCCGGCAGCGCGGACTACGTCCGCCGGACGCGCTGAAAGGGGGCCGGGATGACGTACGGACCCGCACGCCGGGGGCTGCTCCTCGGGGCCGCCGCCGCTCCCCTGCTGGCCGCCTGCGGCGGTGCCGCCTCCGACGGCGTCGGCGCCGACGGCAAGGTGACCGTCGAGCTGTGGCACGGCCAGGCCGACACCGGCCGCAAGGCCGTCGAGGCGCTGGTCGCCGAGTTCAACCGGACCCATCCGCACATCCGCGTCGACAGCACCGGCGGTGGGGTCGTCGCCGACGCCATGCTCCAGAAGGTGACGGCGGCGCTCGCCTCCGGCTCCTACCCGGACATCGCCTACATCTTCGGCTCGGACCTGGCCAGTGTGGCGCGCAGCCCGCGGGTGGTGGACCTGACCGCCGCGCTGCGCCGGGGGCCCACCGCGTGGACGTCGTACTGGTCGCCGGTGCGCGAGGCGGTCACGGTCAACGGCAAGGTGCGGGCCGCGCCCGCGCTCCTCGACTCGCTGGCCGTCGTCTGCAACAGGAAGCTGTTCCGGCAGGCCGGCGTCGACCTGCCGGAGGCGGGCTGGACCTGGGACGACTTCACCGAGACGGCACGGAGGCTGACCGACCCGGACCGGGGCGTCTTCGGCACCGGCTGGCCCGGGACCGGCGACGAGGACACCGTCTGGCGGATCTGGCCGATGGTCTGGGACCTGGGCGGCGACGTCGTCGGCGCCGACGGCAAGCACATCGGCTTCGCCGAGCAGGGCGTGCGCGCCCTGGAGACCGTGGCACGGCTGGTCCGCGACGAAAGCGTGTACGTGGATCCGAAGCCCGGCGGCGAGCAGATGTACCAGGTCTTCCAGGGCGGCCGGATGGCGATGGTGGCGACCGGGCCCTGGCAGTTGCCCGACATCCGGACCGCCGGGGTCGACTACACCGTGGTGCCGCTGCCCAGTTACAGCGGCCGTCCGGTCACCGTCTCGGGGCCCGACACCTGGACCGTGTTCGACAACGGCACGGCCCGCTCCCGCGCGGCCGTCGAGTTCGTACGGTGGATGATCCAGCCCGTCCAGGACGCCCGCTGGGGTGTCTTTGCGGGCAGTCTCCCGCTCAGCTCCGCGACCGCCGAGCAGCCGAAGTGGCGCAGCCACTCCGCGAGGACGACCGGGCTCGACGTGTTCACCGACGCGCTGGACACCGCCCGGGTGCGGCCGGTCCATCCGGCCTATCCGCAGATCTCGCAGGCGCTCGGAGAGGCCGTCGTCTCGGTGCTGCTCGGCAAGGACTCGCCCGCCAAGGCGGTGCGCCGGTGCGCCGAGAAGGCGGACGCCGCCCTGCTGATCCCCCGCTGACCCCGGCCCCGCCGCAGGTCCGCGTCCACATGACTTCCAGGTGAGGGAGGCCGTCATGTCCACATTGCCCCGCGCCGTCACGCTGGCGCCGGGAACCGCCGTGTCCCCGGCCGCCGCGAAGCGCGCCGCCCGCCGCCGTGCCCGCCGGGAGGCGGCCACCGCCTGGGGCTTCATCAGCCCGTCGGTCGTGGTGATCCTCGGTCTGAGCATCGTGCCGGTGGTCTGGTCGCTGCTGCTGTCGTTCCGCGCCGACGACCTGGTCACCCCGGGCCGCTGGGTCGGCCTGGACAACTACCGTGCGCTGGCCCAGGACCCCAACTTCAGTACGGCGGTGCACAACACCCTGCTGTACGCGGCGCTGTACGTGCCGCTCAGTCTGGTCGGCGGGCTGGTCCTGGCGCTGGCGCTGAATCGCCGCATCCGCTTCGTCGGCCTCTACCGGACGCTGATCTTCGTCCCGTTCGTGGTGTCGGCGACCGCGCAGGGCGTGCTGTTCTCGTTCATCCTCGATCCCGAGTTCGGGGTCGCCAACTCGCTGCTGCACCAGTTCGGCATCGGGCGGCAGGGCTTCCTGTCCGACCCCGACCAGGCGATGTTCCTGCTGGTGCTCATCTCGCTGTGGAGCGGCCTCGGCTTCTGCGTCGTCGTCTATCTCGCCGCGCTCCAGGACGTGCCGCCCGAACTCGTCGAGTCCGCGAGACTCGACGGCGCGGGAAAGCTGCTCGTCCTGCGCCACATCACCTGGCCCGTACTCACCCCGGTGACCGTGTTCCTGCTGCTGTGGCAGCTCATCACGGCCCTCCAGGTCTTCGACCTGATCTATGTGACGACGAAGGGCGGACCGCTGGGCTCGACCACCGTCATCGTCTACTTCGTCTGGCAGCAGGCGTTCCAGACCTTCACGGCCGGATACGGGGCCGCGGCGGCGTACGTGCTGGCGGTGGCGCTGCTCGTGGTGGGCGGCGCGCTGCGGCTGGTGCGGCGCCGGCAGGAGCGTACGCGAGAGGGGGCGGCCCGGTGAAGACGTCCGCCGCTACCCGGACACAAGGCACCGGTGGACCCGGAACGCCGGGCACCGGGCGCCGGATCAGCGCCTGGCACCTGCTGCTCGCGCCCCTGTCGCTCTGTTTCGCGCTGCCGCTGGTCTGGCTGGTGCTCAGTTCGGTGATGACCAACGCGGAGATCAACCGGTTTCCGCCCGCGCTGTGGCCGAGCGGCATCGACCTCGGCGGCTACCGGTACGTGCTGGGCAACGCCATGTTCCCGCGCTGGTTCGCCAACTCGCTGATCGTGTCGGCCGTGGCGGTCGCCTCGAACCTGCTGCTCGGGTCGCTGGGCGGCTACGCCTTCGCGCGGATGCGGTTCGCCGGGTCGCGGCTGCTGCTCGGCCTGATGCTGGCGACCATGGTGATCCCGTTCCAGCTCACGATGATCCCGACGTTCCTGGTGATGAAGGAGCTGGGGCTCATCGACACCCTCGGGGCGCTGATCGTACCGTCGCTGGTGACGCCGTTCGCGGTGTTCCTGTTCCGGCAGTTCTTCCTCGCGCTGCCCCGGGAGATGGAGGAGGCCGCCTGGCTGGACGGGTGCTCGCGGCTGCGGGTGCTCTACTCGGTCGTACTGCCGCTGGCCCGGCCCGCGCTCGCCACGGTCGCCGTGCTGACCTTCCTGACCACCTGGAACGACCTGTCGTGGCCGCTGATCGCGATCAACCACGATACGCAGTACACGCTCCAGCTCGGACTGACCACCTTCCAGGGGCAGCACCACATCCAGTGGTCGGCGGTGATGGCGGGCAACGTCATCACGGTGCTCCCGGTCCTGGTGGCGTTCCTGCTGGCGCAGAAGACCTTCGTGCAGTCACTGACTTCTACGGGAATGAAGGGATGAACGTTCGTGTCCTCCTTGGACCTTCTGGTGACGGGCGACGCCAACCCCGATGTGGTGGTGGGCCCGGTACCGCGTACGCCGGCCTTCGGGCAGCGTGAGCAACTGGTCGAGCACGCGTCCTTGGTGCTCGGCGGTTCCGCGGCGATCATGGCGTGCGGAGCGGCCCGGCTCGGGCTGCGGGTGGCGTTCGCGGGCCGGGTCGGCGACGACCCCGCGGGCGCCTTCGTACGGCAGGCGCTCGCCGACCGCGGGGTGGACGTCGGTGCGCTGGTCACCGATCCGCACCTGGCGACACCGCTGACCACCGTGCTCACCGCCGAGGACGGCGACCGGGCGATCCTCACCGCGTCCGGCACGCTCACCGCGACCGACGCCGCCGACATACCGGCGGACCTGCTGGCCTCCGTCCGGCACGTGCACGCGGGGTCCTTCTTCCTGATGCCGCGCCTGGCCGCCGCCCTGAGCGAGGTGTTCACCCGGGCCCACGAGGCGGGGGCGACGACCTCGCTCGACACCAACGACGACCCCTCGGGCCGCTGGGACCGCGAACTGCTCGACCCGGTCCTGAAGGTCACCGACCACCTGCTGCCCAACGCCGCCGAGGCGCGCGCCCTGACCGGCGAGGACCGGCTCGCCACGGCCGCGGGCGCGCTGGCCCGCCTCGGCCCGCTGGTCGTGGTCAAGGACGGCGGCGACGGCGCCCTCGCCGTCGACGGCGTCCGCACGCTGCGCACCCCGGCCGTCCCCGTCGAACCGGTCGACACCGTCGGCGCGGGCGACAGCTTCGACGCGGGCTTCGTCGCCGCGACGCTGCGCGGCCTCGACCTGCCGTCCGCGCTGGCCTTCGCGGCGGCCTGCGGCTCCCTGTCGACCCGCGGCCACGGCGGTACGGCGGCGCAGCCGACCTGGGACGAGGCCCTCGCCGCCGCCACCTCCACCCTCCCGCACTAGAGAGAGCCGACATGACCGACAGCACCGAACCGAAGATCGCCTTCATCGGGGCCGGGAGCGTGGTCTTCACCCAGGGACTCCTGGCCGACCTGTTCTCGTTCCCCGAACTCACCCGCGCGCGGATCGCGCTGCACGACATCGACCCCGAACGCCTCGCGACGGCGGAGGGCGCGGCGCAGCGCATCGCCGCCACGCGCGGCGCCGAGCCCACGATCACCGCGCATCTGGACCGGCGCGCGGCCCTCGCCGACGCCGACTTCGTCATCAACATCATCCAGGTCGGCATGGACGAGGCCACCCGCACGGACTTCCACGTCCCGGCCCGGTACGGCCTGCGCCAGACCATCGGTGACACCCTCGGCATCGGCGGCATCTTCCGCGCGCTGCGCACCTTCCCGGTGCTGCGGGGCCTCGCCGCGGACATGAGCGAGCTGTGCCCTCACGCGCTGCTGCTGAACTACACCAACCCGATGGCGATGAACGTCCTCTACCTGAGCCGTATCGCCCCGAAGCTGCGGGTCACCGGCCTGTGCCACTCGGTGTACTGGACCATGCACGACCTCTCGGAGCTGGTCGGCGTCCCCTTCGAGGAGGTGTCGTACCTGGCCGCGGGCGTCAACCACCAGGCGTGGGTGCTCCGTTTCGAGCAGGCGGGCCGCGATCTGTACCCGCTGCTCGACGAGGCCATCGCCAAGGACCCCGGGCTGCTGCGCCGGGTCCGCGTCGACATGTACCGCAGGCTCGGCCACTACCCCACCGAGACCAGCGAGCACTCCTCGGAGTACGTGCCCTGGTACCTGCACCACGACAGCGAGATCGAACGGCTCCGGCTCCCCGTGGGCGCCTACCTGGACATCATCGAGGAGAACACGGCGAGCTACGAGCGCACCCGCGACGCCCTGGCGAGCGGCACCGAGCTGCCCGTCGAGGGCACCCTGGAGTACGCCCCGCAGATCATCCACAGCGTGGTGACCGGCACGCCCCGCACCATCTACGGCAACGTGCCCAACCGGGGGCTCATCGACAACCTCCCCTCCGACGCGGCGGTCGAAGTGCCGTGCCTGACCGACGCGCTGGGCGTCCAGCCGACCCGGATCGGCGCGCTGCCCCCGCAGCTCGCGGCGCTCAACCGCGCGTACGTCTCGGTCAACGACCTGGTGGTGCGGGCCGCCACCGATGACGACCCGCGGCACATCCGGCACGCCGCGATGACCGATCCGGCCACCGCCGCCGCCCTCCCGGTGGAGCGCATCTGGGAGCTGTGCGACGACCTCGTACGGGCCCACGGGGAGCTGTTGCAGCCGGGGCTGCGGGAGCTGCTGGGGACCTGACGGCGCCGGCCGCGGCGGCCGGCCCTCCGGCC
>NZ_JBHWHV010000071.1:0-47543 GCF_042732375.1 Streptomyces sp. NPDC059785 | reverse complement strand
GCGACAGCCGTCCGCCCCCGCCTCCCACCCCGGGCCCCCCCCCCGCACCCCCCGCCGCACCGGAGGCGCTCCGGGCCCCCGACGGGCCCCGGCGGCGGAAGAGACCCTTCCGCCGCCGAGGCCCGTCAGGCTATGGCGCCGCTACGCGGACACCTCCGAGCGGTCGCCGCCCCACAGCGTGTGGAACGAGCCGTCGCGGTCGACGCGCCGGTAGGTGTGCGCGCCAAAGAAGTCCCGCTGGCCCTGGGTCAGCGCGGCCGGCAGCCGCTCCGCGCGCAGTGCGTCGTAATAGGCGAGCGCCGCCGCGAAACCGGGCGTGGGCACGCCCTGCCGGGTCGCCGCGACCAGTACCTCGCGCCAGTCGTCCTGCGCCGCCGCGATCTCCTGCGCGAACGTCGCGTCGGAGAGCAGGCTCGGCAGGTCGGGCCGGCTGTCGTACGCCTCGCGGATCCGGTCGAGGAAGGCGGCGCGGATGATGCAGCCGCCGCGCCAGATGGTGGCGACGGCACCCAGGTCGATGTCCCAGTCGTACTCCTCGCTGCCCGCGCTGATCTCGTGGAAGCCCTGCGTGTACGAGACGATCTTCGAGGCGTACAGCGCCTGCTCGACGCGGTCCGCGAACGCCCCGGCCTCGGCCTCGCCGAGCCGCTGGGCCGAGGGCCCGGCCAGCCCGCGCGAGGCCTCGCGCAGCCCGGCGTGCCCGGACAGGGAGCGGGCGAAGACGGCCTCCGCGATGCCGGACACCGGCACACCCAGGTCGAGGGCGATCTGCACGGTCCAGCGGCCGGTGCCCTTCTGCTCCGCCCGGTCCTGGACGACGTCCACGAACGGCTTGCCCGTCGCCTCGTCCACGTGGGACAGGACCTCGGCGGTGATCTCGATCAGGTACGAGTCGAGCCGGCCGGTGTTCCAGGTGCGGAAGATGTCGGCGATCTGCGCGGGGGAGTACCCGGCGACGTCGCGCAGCAGCTGGTACGCCTCGCCGATGAGCTGCATGTCGGCGTATTCGATGCCGTTGTGCACCATCTTCACGAAGTGCCCGGCGCCGTCGGGACCCACGTGCGTCACGCACGGCGCGCCGTCCGACGCCTTCGCGGAGATCTTCTCCAGCATCGGCCCGAGCGAGCCGTACGACTCCTTCGAGCCGCCCGGCATGATGCTCGGTCCGTTCAGCGCGCCCTCCTCGCCGCCGGAGATGCCCGTGCCGACGAAGTGGATGCCCTGCTCGCGCAGCTCCTTCTCGCGGCGCCGGGTGTCCGCGAAGTGCGCGTTGCCACCGTCGATGATCATGTCGCCGGGCTCCAGGAGCGGGGCGAACTCACGGATCACCGCGTCCGTCGGGTCACCGGCCTTGACCATGATCACCAGGCGGCGCGGCCGTTCGAGTGCCGCCACGAACTCCTCGGCGGTCTCGGCGGCCACGAAGTCGCCCTCGTGCCCGAACTCCTTCACCAGGTCGTGCATGCGCGAAGGCGTCCGGTTGTGCACGGCGACCGCATAGCCGTTGCGTGCGAAGTTGCGGGCCAGATTGCGGCCCATGACCGCGAGACCCGTGACGCCGATCTGCGCTGAAGTGCTCATAGGTTGGCTCCCGAGAGTTCCTGTGTTCGGTGCTGCCGGTCGTGCCCGCCAGTATCGCCCCCGGCCATCCTGACGTGCCGAGCATGTGTACGCAGCGGAACCCTCCGGTGCCTCACCGGCGGGCGGTACGAAAGACCGTTCGCTTTCGGCCACACCGGCCGACGGCCGTCCGGAACCCCGCCCCGCCTGCGCGGCCCCGGCGCGCGCCGGCCGCCGCGTGCCGCCGTGCGCCGCCCCGGACCTGCGCACCCGCCGCCGGGGGCGCGCTCCCCGCGCACGACGGGCGGTAGGTCACACCGCGTCACCGAAAGGCCAAAGGTGCGCAGGTCGCGCGAGGGACGAGCACGGCCGATTGCCGCCTTGTCCTGGCCTGTTCCCGGCGCTTACTTTGGCCGCTCCTGACGCTTTGTCGAGGGGGGCTCCTCCATGGCCGTACGCGGCCGGCACCGCCGGTACCAGCCGAACAGGATCAACCGCGCCTCACTCACCGTCACCGCGGGCGGCGCGGGCATGGCGATCCCGCTCATCGGCACCGGCGTCGCGGACGCGGCCGACGTGAGCACCTGGAACAAGGTCGCGGCCTGCGAGTCCACCGGCAACTGGAGCATCAACACCGGCAACGGCTACTACGGCGGCCTCCAGTTCACCCAGTCCACCTGGGAGGCGTACGGCGGCACCGCCTACGCCCACCGCGCCGACCTGGCCACCAAGGACCAGCAGATCGCCATCGCCGAGAAGGTGCTCAAGGGGCAGGGACCCGGCGCCTGGCCGACCTGTTCCCAGCGCGCCGGACTCACCCGCGGCGGCGGCACCCCGCAGCTCGACACCTCCTCCGGCACCTCCGCGCGGACCGTCGAGCGCACGGTGCGGGACGTGCGGCCGCAGACCACGCCCCAGTCGCAGGCGGGCACCGCGCGGATGTACACGGTCGTGCACGGCGACACGCTCTCCGGCATCGCCGAGGAGCGGCACGTGGGCGGCGGCTGGCAGCGGCTCTACGCGGCCAACCGCGAGGTCGTCGGCGCCGACCCCGACCTGATCGTCCCGGGCCAGCGGCTGAGCCTGACCGCGAAGGCACCGGCCCGCACGGCCGACCCGAAGCCCGCCGCCAAGAAGACCGAGCAGAGCAAGAAGTCCCGGAAGACCACGGAGAAGAGCGAGGCGGCCACCAAGAAGAAGGCCACCACGCACTCCGCGGGCACGAAGGCCGCCCACACCCTCGTCGCGCCCGTGAACGCGGGCACCGGCACCCCGTACCACGCCGCGGGCAGCTCCTGGTCGAAGGGCTACCACACGGGCGTCGACTTCCCCGTGGCCACCGGCACCTCCGTGAAGGCGGTCGGCGCGGGCCGGATCGTCGAGGCCGGCTGGGGCGGTTCCTTCGGCTACCAGGTGGTCGTCCGGCACGCCGACGGGCGCTACACGCAGTACGCGCACCTGTCGGCGATCTCGGTGAAGAGCGGGCAGAGTGTCGTGGCCGGGCAGCGCATCGGGCGCTCCGGGTCCACGGGCAACAGCACGGGCCCGCATCTGCACTTCGAGGTGCGGACGGGGCCCGGCTTCGGCAGCGACGTCGACCCGGTCGCCTATCTGCGAGCGGGCGGCGTCAGGATCTGACGCCGGTACGCGGGCGGCGCGGCGCCGGGTAGGGCCCGCCGCCGTAGAAGGGGCCGAAGAAGACGGGCGCGGTCCAGCCGGACGGCTCGGAGCCGCCGCTGTCCGACACGGTACGCACGACGGGCACCGGCACGAACACGTCCTCGTGGACCGTGCCGGGCGTCTCCTCCGGCAGCCGGGCGAGCAGCTCCTCGACCACCTCGGAGCGGAAGCCCAGCGCCCCGGCAGGGTCGGTTTCGAGCGCGTCCGGCCGGTCGGCGACCGGCGCCGGGGCGGCAACGACCTCGTCCGCACCGGCCGCGTCCCCGTCGCCGCCGGACGTGCCCGGCCCGGCCTGCGCGGGCACGGTGCCCGTCCGGCGCTCGCCCGCAAGGCGCTCGGTGGTGAGCAGGATCAGCCCGCCCGCCGCCACGACCCCGCAGCCCAGCGCGAGGATCGTGCCGGTGGTGCCGTAGCGGAAGGTTTCTCCGAACATCGTGATGCCGACGGCGGCCGCCACCACCGGGTTCACCACGGTCAGGGTGGCCAGCGGGGCCGCGAGTCCGCCGCCCCGGTAGGACGCCTGCGACAGCAGCATCCCGGCGGTGGCCAGGACGCCGATCGCGGCCAGCGAGGGCAGCTCCGTAAGCGAGACGCCGCCGGTCCAGTCCACGGCGACGGTCTTGGTGAACACCGACGACATCCCGAAGGCGAGCCCGGCCGCGACCGCGAGCAGCACGCTGCGCACCGCCGGATGCCGGTGCGCCGCACGGGCCGCCACCATCAGCGCCACCACCGCGCCGCCGCTCACCAGCGCCGCGAACACCCGCTGGCCGCCGCTCAGCGAGTGGGAACCGGCCGAGCCGACCAGGGACAGCAGGCCCGCCAGGCCCACCGTCGCCATGATCGCGCCGCGCCACGCGGTCGCGCCCGCCCGGCGCCGTACGAAGAGGGCGGCCATCGGCAGCGCGAACACGATCGTCAGCGCACCGAGCGGCTGCACCAGGCTCAGCGGACCATAGGCGAGCGCCACCACGTGCAGCAGCCCGCCGAGGCCGTTCAGCGCCACGGCGGCCCACCAGGCGGGCCTGCGCAGCGGCGCGTACGCGCGGTGCGGGGACGTCACCGCGACCTGCTCCTGCACGATGGCCCCGCCCGCGTACGCGACGGCGGAGACGAAGGAGAGCAGGACGGAGAGCGAGAGGGCGTTCATGCGTCCCTCCCCGGTGTGCGGCGGTGTCCCGGTGCCCGGCGGTGCGAGCGGTCGGCTTCCATGGTCCCCACGATGCCTCGCCGGTCACCGCCGTGTCGTCGTCCTTGAGCACGCATTGGGTCCTACTGCCGATGGAGTACAAAGGGGACTCCGTCCTCCCCCAGGTGGGCGACAAGGGGTGGATCCCCCCGGGGATCCCCCGGACGTCACCCCATCGAGACCTTGGCGGTACTGCTTCTCGTGGACCTCGACCCCGGCCTGACCGCGCTCTCCGCCCTCGGCGGCTTCTCCGTCCTGCGCACCGGACCACCGCCGGACGGCCCCCTGCCGACACTGGCCCGCGCGTACGCCGGCCGGACCGGACCCGGACCGGGGGAGCGGTACGGCGATCCGCTGGGCTTCCGGGTCGGCAAGGTCGCGGCGAGCCTGCGGGCCCCCGAGACCCGGATCGCGGTGTCGGTCGCCCAGCAGGGGCTCGTGGCCCGGCTGTGGGCGGTGGCCCTGGGCGCCGCCGCCCTCTGCGACCGGGTCCCCGACCTCGCCCCCGGGCTGCTGCGCTGGGACCCGGACGGCGCCGCCCCGGACGACCTGTGGCTGTCCGAGGTGCGCCCCCTGCCCGTCGCCTCGCTCGCCGACGTCGTCATCGAGGGGCACCTCGTCCCGCTGACGGCGGCGCTGCGCGCCCGGTACACCGTCGCGCCGCGGCTGCTGCGGGGCAACGCGGGCGCCGCCCTCGCCGGCGCCGTCCGGCAGCTCGACCGCTGGTCCCGCGAGGCGGGACGGCCCGACGTGGCCCGGCGCGCCCGCGCCCTCGCCGCGGGGCTGCTCGCCGGGCCGGGCCTGTCCGGCACCCTCGATCCGGTCACCCTGCGCCGCCGCAGCTGCTGTCTCTACTACCGGCTGCCCGGCGGCGGACTGTGCGGCGACTGCTGCTTCGACCGGCCGCCGCGGCCCGCGGGTGGCCGGTCCGGAACGCCGCGCTCTTCCCCGACAGCCGCATCTGGGTGACCATGAGGGCTCCAACCGCTACGACGGGGGGCTTGCGTGCGAGTGGGACTGCTGACGCGGGAGTACCCGCCGGACGTGTACGGCGGAGCGGGCGTCCATGTCGAGTTCCTCGCCCGGGAGTTGCGCCCGCTGGTCGACCTGGACGTGCACTGCTGGGGCGAAGGCGGCTCCGGCGGGGTCCTGCGCCACCGCCCCTGGGGCTCGCTCGACGATGCCAACGACGCGCTGCGCACCTTCTCCGTGGACCTCTCCATGGCCGCCGCCCTCGCCGGCCGCGACCTGGTCCATTCCCACACCTGGTACGCCAATCTCGCGGGCCACCTCGGCAAGCTGCTGCACGGCATCCCGCACGTGATGACCGCGCACTCCCTGGAACCGCTGCGCCCCTGGAAGGCCGAGCAGCTCGGCGGCGGCTACGCCCTGTCGAGCTGGGCCGAGCGCACCGCCGTCGAGGCCGCCGACGCGGTGATCGCCGTCTCCGGCGCGATGCGCGACGACATCCTCGGCTGCTACCCGGCGCTCGACCCGGACCGGGTCCGCGTGGTGCACAACGGCATCGACACCGCGGTGTACCGACCCGACCCCGGAACGGACGTCCTCGAGCGCGTCGGCGTCGACCCCGGCCGCCCGTACGTCCTGTTCGTCGGCCGTATCACCCGGCAGAAGGGCGTGCCCCGACTGCTCCGCGCGGTACGGGACATCGACCCCGCTGCGCAGGTCGTGCTGTGCGCGGGCGCCCCCGACACCCCCGAGATCGACCGCGAGTTCCGCGAGCTGTTCCAGGAGCTGAGCGGGGTGCGCGAAGGCGTGCACTGGATCCCGCAGATGCTGCCGCGCCCGGACGTCGTCCAACTGCTCACGCACGCCGCCGTGTTCGTCTGCCCATCGGTGTACGAGCCGCTGGGCATCGTCAACCTGGAGGCGATGGCCTGCGGGACGGCCGTGGTCGCCTCCCGGACCGGCGGCATTCCCGAGGTGGTCGACGACGGCCGCACGGGCCTGCTCGTCACCGTGGACGACGGCTTCGAGGCAGGGCTCGCGCGGGCCCTGGACACGGTGCTCGCCGATCCGGCGGCGGCCCGGCGGATGGGCGAGGCCGGACGGGAGCGCGCGGTGCGGGAGTTCGGCTGGGACGCGGTGGCCCGGCGCACCGTCCAGTTGTACGAGGAAGTCCGCAAAACGGGGTAGCCGGTCAGAGCGGGCGCACGTTCAGGAACTGGAGCCGGCTCTCCCGAGGGGAGCGGCCCGACCGGGTGTAGAGGGGCGGCGGCATGCGGCGCGGTGGACCTTCGGTGCTGGGCATCGTACTGGCGGGCGGGGAGGGCAAACGGCTGATGCCGCTCACGGCGGACCGGGCCAAACCCGCCGTCACCTTCGGCGGGACGTACCGCCTGGTCGACTTCGTGCTCTCCAATCTCGTCAACGGCGACATCCTGCGCGTCTGCGTGCTGACGCAGTACAAGTCACACTCGCTCGACCGGCACGTCACGACCACCTGGCGGATGTCGAGCCTGCTGGGCAACTACGTCACGCCCGTCCCGGCGCAGCAGCGGCTCGGCCCGCGCTGGTACCTGGGCAGCGCCGACGCCATCCTCCAGTCGCTCAACCTCGTGCACGACGAACAGCCGGACCACATCGCGGTGTTCGGCGCCGACCACGTCTACCGGATGGACCCGCGGCAGATGCTGCGGCAGCACATCGAGAGCGGCGCCGGGGTGACCGTCGCCGGGATCCGGGTGCCGCGCTCGGAGTCGTCCTCGTTCGGTGTCATCAGCCCCGGCTCCGACGGGCAGACCGTCGCCGAGTTCCTGGAGAAGCCCGCGGATCCGCCCGGACTGCCCGACGACCCCGAGTGCGTCTTCGCCTCGATGGGCAACTACGTCTTCACCACCAAGGCGCTGACAGAGGCACTCCAGCGGGACGCCGAGGACGAGAACTCCGCGCACGACATGGGCGGTTCGATCCTGCCGATGCTCACCGAGCGCGGCGAGGCCCAGCTCTACGACTTCAGCACCAACCACGTGCCCGGCGAGACCACCCGCGACCAGGGCTACTGGCGCGACGTCGGCACCCTGGACGCGTACTACGACGCCCACATGGACCTGATCGCCGAGCGCCCCGCCTTTAACCTCTACAACCGGCAGTGGCCCATCTACACCAGCTCGGGCCAGCTCTCCCCGGCGCGCTTCAACGCGGGCGGCATCGCCAGCGAGTCGATCATCAGCGCCGGCTGTCTGATCCGCGGCCAGGTCACCAGATCGGTGCTCTCCCCGGGCGTCCGGGTCGACCCGGGAGCCGTGGTCCAGGGCTCCGTCCTGCACGACAACGTCCACATCGGGCGGGGCGCGGTCGTGCGCGGCGCGGTCCTCGACAAGAACGTCGAGGTACCACCGGGCGCGACGATCGGCGTCAACCCGGAACGCGACGCGGAGCTGTACACGGTCTCCCGGGGCGGCGTGATCGCCCTGGGCAAGGGCCAGTCGGTGACCTGAGAGCGCTGCTTCACAGCACCCGGCGGCGCCGTCCCAGCCAGGTCTGGGCGATCACCACGACCGCCAGGAAGGCGCCGCTGACCACCTGTTGGTAGGCCGAGTCCAGGGAGCCGATCTGGTTGATGACGTTCTGGATGACCTTCAGCAGCGCCACCCCGACCAGCGAGCCGCTGATGAAGCCGAACCCGCCGGTGAGCAGCGTGCCGCCGATCACCACCGCGGAGATCGCCTCCAGCTCCATGCCCGAGCCGAGGATCGTGACACCGGACACCAGCCAGGCCGCGTTGAGCGCCCCGGCGAGCCCGGCGCACAGCCCGGACAGCGTGTAGACGGCGACCTTCGTACGGGCCACGGGGGCGCCCATCAGGGCCGCCGCGTCCTCGTTGCCGCCGACCGCGTACAC
The DNA here is from genome assembly GCF_042732375.1 of Streptomyces sp. NPDC059785. Lineage (NCBI taxonomy): Bacteria > Bacillati > Actinomycetota > Actinomycetes > Kitasatosporales > Streptomycetaceae > Streptomyces > Streptomyces sp. NPDC059785. The sequence goes on along the minus strand of NZ_JBHWHV010000071.1, from coordinate 39,250 downwards.
GTACTGGCCGAAGCGGGTGCGGCGCAGGACCAGGGCGCCGAGCAGGAACAGCACGACGGTGATCCACACGGGCACGCCGATGCCGAGGAGCGAGCCCTGCCCGAGGGTGGCGAAGAAGGAGTCCTTGTCGACGAGATACGTGGTCGAGCCCTCGTCGGTGACGGCGAGCAGCAGACCGCGGGCGCCGAGCATCGCGGCGAGCGTGACGATGAACGGGGCGAGCCGGGACCGGGCGATCAGCACGCCGTTGACCAGGCCGATCAGCCCGCAGACGGCGAGCGGGAGCAGCAGCGCGACCACCGTGCCGTACTGCGAGCCCCAGGCGGCCAGCACCCCGCCGAGGGCGAACAGCGAGCCCACCGACAGATCGATGCCGCCGGTGACGATCACGAAGGTCATGCCCAGGGCGACCACGGCGAGGAACGCCGAGGACACCGCCATGTTCTCCAGGTTGTCGCCGGTCAGGAAGGTGTCGAAGCTCAGCGACGCGGCGATCATCGCCACCACGAGCGTCACCAGGGCGCCGTGCTGCTGGGCCAGCGCGCTGAGCCGCTCGGAGCGGGTGGCGCCGGGGGGTTCGTCCCCGGCCTGGCTCACGGTGGGCGGCGGACCGGCCACTTCGGTCCGGGTCGTCATCGCTTCCCCCGTTCCCGAGCCGCGTACACGGCGAGGACGATCACCACGGCCTGGGCGATCTGGGTCCACGACGGCGGCAGATCGTGCTTGATGAGCGTGGTGGTGAGCAACTGGATCAGGACGGCGCCGGCCACCGTGCCGCCGATACGGACCCGGCCGCCGCTCAGCGGGGTCCCGCCGACCACCACGGCGGTGATCGCGGAGAGCTCCATCAGGTTGCCCAGCGAGGTCGGGTCGCTGGCCGTCAGGCGCGCGGTGGCCAGTACGCCGGCCACGGCGGCGAGGACGCCGGAGCACACGTACACCAGGATCAGCACCCGGCGCACCGGAAGGCCCGCGAGGCGGGCCGCCGGGCGGCTGTCGCCGATGGCCAGGAGCTGCCGCCCGAAGGTGGTGCGCCGGACCACGAAGGCGACAAGCAGGGCGAGCGCGGCGGCGATCAGGACCAGATAGGGGATGCCCAGCACGTCGCCCGAGCCGAGTTCGGCCATGCCCGCGTCGTGGACGTCCTTGAGCTGGGGCAGCAGCACCAGCGCGAGGCCGCGTCCGGCGACCATCAGGGCGAGCGTCGCCACGATCGGCTGCACCCCGATGAACGCGATCAGCGAGCCGCTGGCCAGCCCGATCACGGCGCCGCCGATCAGCGCGGTCAGCGCGGCGATCCACGGCCCGTACCCCAGATACAGCGAGAGCAGCGAGGTGGACAGGGCCATCACCGAACCCACCGACAGGTCGACGCCCTCGCTGCCGATCGCCAGCGCCATGCCGAGCGCCACGATCAGGACGGGGGAGACCTGGACGGCCTGGGTGCGGAAGTTCTCGGCGGACAGGAAGTGCGGGGTGAACGCGATGTTCACCAGGAGCAGGACGGCGACGCCCAGATAGACGCCGTATTCCTGGAGCAGGCGCAGCAGCCGGTCGCGGTCCGCGGTCACCCGGCCCAGCGTCAGGTCGGTCATGGTGCCTCTCCGGTGCCGTCGTCGGGCACGGTCGCGGGCTTACGGGGGCCGGGGCCGGCCGGCGCGGCGGCGATGGCGCGCATCAGCCGGTCCTCGGTGACGGCGTCGCCGGTGAGTTCCTCGACGACCGCGCCGTCCTTGAGGACGATCACCCGGTCGCTGCCCTCGATCAGCTCCTCGGTGTCGGAGGAGATCAGCAGCACCCCGAGCCCGTCCTCGGCCAGTTCGTCGATGAGCCGCTGCACCTCCGCCTTGGCGCCGACGTCGATGCCGCGGGTCGGCTCGTCCAGGAGCAGCACCTTCGGCTGCATGGCGAGCCAGCGGGCCAGCAGCACCTTCTGCTGGTTGCCGCCGGACAGCTCGCCGACCTTCTGGTGCGGTCCCGCGGCCTTGATGCGCAGCCGCTTCACGAAGGTGTCCACGATCCGGTCGATGCGCGCCTCGTCCACCAGACCGAACCGGGACAGGCCCGGCAGCGCGGCGAGCGCGATGTTCTCGCGGACCGACAGGCCCGGCACGATGCCCTCGGCCTTGCGGTCCTCGGGCAGCAGACTGATGCCCGCGCGGATCGCCGCGGGCGTCGAACCGGTGCGCACCGCGGCCCCCGCGACGACCACCCGGCCCGAGTCGGGCGGCAGCGCGCCCGCGATCGCCTTGGCGGTCTCACTGCGCCCCGAGCCGAGCAGCCCGCCGAGGCCCACCACCTCCCCGGGCCGCACCGTCACCGACACCCCGTGCAGCTCGTGGCGTACCGTCAGGTCCTCGGCCCGCAGCACCGGTTCGGCCTCGGTGTCGTGACCGCCGGTGAACTTGGTGAGGCCCTCGTCGCGTACGTCGCCGATGTCCCGGCCGAGCATCAGGGAGACCAGCCGCAGCCGGTCCAGATCGGCGATCCGGCCGGTGTGCACGACCTGGCCGTCCCGCAACACGGTGACCGCGTCGCAGATCTCGTACAGCTCGTCCAGGCGGTGGCTGACGTAGATCACCGCGATGCCGCGCTCGCGCAGCATGCGGATCACGCCGAACAGGGTCCGTACCTCGCGGGGTTCGAGGGAGGAGGTCGGTTCGTCCATGATGACGACCCGGGCGTCGACCGAGACGGCGCGGGCGAGCGCGACCATCTGCTGGGCTCCGACGCCCAGTTCGCGCAGCGGCCGCCGCACGTCGACCCGGATGCCCAGCTCGCGCAGCGCCTCGCCGGCCTGCCGGTGCATGCTGCGGAAGTCGATCCAACCCAGCGGGCCGCGCGGCTCGCGGCCCAGGAAGAGGTTGCGCGCCACGCTCATCAGCGGGACGAGGTTGACCTCCTGGTAGATGGTGGAGATACCGGCGTGCTGCGCCTGGAGCGGGGTGGCGAAGCGGACGGGGGAGCCGTTGTACGTCAGCTCGCCCTCGTCCGGCTGGTAGACGCCGGTGAGGACCTTGATCAGGGTGGACTTGCCCGCGCCGTTCTCGCCGATGAGCGCGTGCACCTCCCCGGCGCGGGCCGTGAAGTCCACCGAGGACAGGGCCTTCACGCCGGGGAAGGTCTTGGACAGACCGGTGACGGACAGCATCTCAGTACGCCTTGTCCAGGTCCGACTCGGCGTTGTCCCCGGTGTAGGCGCTGTCCTCGATGACGATGTCCTGGGAGACCTTCTCGCCCTTGGTGAAGGTGTCCAGGGTCTGGAAGGCGAGCGGGCCGAAGCGCGGGTTGGACTCGATCACGCCGTCGATCCAGCCGTCCACGATGCCCTGCACGGCGTTGCGGGTGCCGTCGATGGTCACGATCTTGACCGCGCCGGCCTTCTTGCCCGCGCCCTTGAGGGCGTTGACCGCGCCGAGCCCCATCTCGTCGTTCTCGGCGTAGATGCCGGTGATGCCGGGCTTGGACTGGACGAGGTTCTCGGTGACCGACTGGCCCTTCTCGCGGGAGAACTCACCGGTCTGCTTGAAGACGATCTTCAGCCCCGGCGCCTTCTCCTTGACGCGCTCCTCGAACCCCTTGGTGCGCTCGGTCGTCACGTTGTTGCCCGCGGCGCCCAGCAGGATGGCGATCTCGCCCTTGCCGCCGGTCGCCTCGATCATCCGGTCGGCCGCCCGCTTGCCCTGCTCGACGAAGTCGGAGCCGATGAAGCTCACGTAGTCCTTGCAGGCGGTGGCGTTGATCTTGCGGTCGACGGTGACGATCGGGATGTGCTTGGCGGACGCGGCGCGCAGCACCGGCTCCCAGCCGTCGGAGTTGAGCGGTGCGATCACCAGCAGGTCGGCGCCCTTGGCGATGAGGTCCTGGACGTCGCTGATCTGCTTGGAGAACTGCGACTGCGCGTTGGCCGTCAGCAGCTTCACCCCCCGCTTCTCCGCCTCGGCCTTGATCGAGGCGGTCTCCGCGATCCGGAAGGGGTTGGCCTCCTTCTCCGACTGGGAGAAGCCGACGGTGGCGTTCTTCAGGTCGATCTTCTCGCCGCCGTAGGCGTCGATGGCGCAGGTCGGTCCCGAGCCCGTGTCCGGTGACGCGACGACCTGTCCCGAATCGCCCTGGCTGGTGGAGCTCTTGTCGTCCTTGTTCGCGTCGTCCTCGGACTTGGCGCAGCCCGAGACCAGTGCGAGGCCCGTGACGAGGCCGGTGGCGAGAACGGTTCTGACGGACGTACGGCGGAGGAAAGCGGTCGGCTTCATGGAGTCCCCAAACGGCGCGGCCCGGGCGCTGAGAGCGCTCCCGGGGTGGTACGGCTCTGGCTGTCAACTCGCTGTGCACGTCGTTCAGGGGAGGTTTTTACATCGTTGGAAGGAGGCTGTAAAGACCCCGCGTCCGAAATACCGTCACCGCCGGCCCAGTGTGCTCTCCCGTTCGATGAGGCGGAATTCCGCGCCGAGTTCGCGTCCGCCGGGCTCCTGCCGGCCCGACAGGCTGCGCAGCAGCGAGGCCACCGCCATCCGTGCGATGGCCTGCTTGTCCGGCGAGATCGTGGTCAGCGTGACCGCCCCGTAGCGGCCCTCCTCGATGTCGTCGAAACCGACCACCGCCACGTCCCACGGCACCCTGAGCCCCCGCTCGTGCAGCACCCGCATCGCACCGATGGCGACCAGGTCGTTGTAGGCGAAGACCGCGTCCGGGCGGACCCCGGAGTCCAGCAGCCGGGCCATCGCCCGCGCGCCCTCCTCGCGGTCCCAGCCGCCGACCGGCACCACCAGGTCGTCGGGCGCCGGCACGCCCGCCGCCGCCAGCTCCTCGCGCCAGCCCTTGAGCCGCAGATGGGCGGGCTGGTTCGCGGAGTCGGTGCGGGCGCCGAGGTAGGCGATCCGGGTCCGGCCGCGGCTGAGCAGATGGCCGACCGCGGTCCGGGCCGCCGCCACGTTGTCGATCGCGATGTGGTCGTGCGGCAGGTCGTACTCCCGCTCGCCGAGCAGCACCAGCGGCACGTCGTCGGGGCGGGCCCGCAGGTCCTCGGCCTCCAGCTCCAGCGGGCTGAGGATCAGACCGTCGATCACGTTGGCCCGGAAGCCCTGGCTGACCAGGACCTCCTGCTCACGGCCGCCGCGGGTGTGATCCAGGAGCACGGTGAACTCGTGCTCGGCGGCGGCGTCGATGACCGCGCCGGCCAGCTCCGCGAAGTACGGGTTGCCGAGCTCCGGCACCGCCAGGGCGATGATCCCCGTACGCCCCTTGCGCAGGCTGCGGGCGGTCAGATTGGGCCGGTAGCCCAGCTCGTCGATGGCCGCCTGGACCTTGGCCCGCATGGCCGGGGTGACGTGCGGATAGTTGTTCACCACGTTCGAGACCGTCTTGATCGAGACGCCCGCGTGCTCCGCGACGTCTTTCAGGCTGACCCGCAAGGGATCTCCTCTGCATCGAAGTGCGCCCCTTTCACCGGGGCGTTTGTCATGACCCTGGACAGTGGCTCGGAGCCGTGTTCTGATGCCAACTGCCGTTCCTTCCAACGTTGTACAGACTGAAGCAACGAGCCGCCACCCTTCCTCAGCCAAGGAGGATCCGTGCGCACGAGCCGACTCAGAACCCGATTGGCGCTGCTGCTGGCAGCGGCGCTGGGTGTGGCCGGACTGTCCGCCGTCCCCGCCGCGTCCGCGGCCGAAGCCCCCGTCGAACCCCACGGCCTGAAAGGCGAGTACTACACCCAGTCCGCCCCCGGTGCCTTCGACTTCCACGAGCTCAAGGCCACCGGTTTTGATACCAGCCTCGACTTCGACTCCCTGGAGCCGCGCCTGAACCTGGCCACCGGCCAGTCGGACGACGTCAGCGTCCGCTGGACCGGCAAGATCGTGCCGGAGAAGACCGGCGCCCACACCTTCTCGATCATCGGCGACAACGGCTTCCGGTTGTGGGTCGACGGCAAGCTCACCATCGACCACTGGGTGGACGACTGGGACAAGGAGCAGACCGCCGAGCCCGTCGACCTGACCGCGGGCCACGCCTACGACATCAAGGTCGAGTACTTCGAGCACTACGGGGGCTCCAACCTCCACCTGCGCTGGACCGAGCCCGGCGGCAGCAAGGAAGCCGTCCCCCAGTCCGCGTTCCGGCTGCCGGACGACTACGCGTACGACGGCGCCATCGCCACCACCGTACTGAAGGCCGGCCGCACCCTGCGCCTCGATTTCGCCCAGGAACTGGCCGCGCCGCCCGCCGGGTTCACCGACCATGTGCAGGCCGTGATCGGCGGCGCCGAATGGCCGCTGTCGAATGTCAGGCTGGACCCGAAGGACCACAAGTCCCTGCTCGTCGGCCTCTCGGAGCCGGTCGTCGGCAACAAGGACGGCGACGCCAGCGGCACCGCCGACCTCCGCTACGACGGCCAGGGCGGCCTGACCGGCAAGGACGGCAACGTTGTCAGCGCCTTCTGGAGCAGCGGCCCCAACCACTCCACCTACGAGCTGAAGACCAAGTGGGCGGACGAGGTCGACGCGGACAACGCGCTGCCCGAGTACCCGAGGCCCCAGCTCACACGTGACAGCTGGCGCAACCTCAACGGCTCGTGGCAGTTCGCCGCGGCCGAGGCGGGGGAGCAGCCGCCGGTCGGCAAGAAGCTCGCCGAGAAGATCCTCGTCCCGTACCCGGTGGAGTCCCAGCTCTCCGGCATCGAGCGGCACGAGGACCGGATGTGGTACCGCCGGACCTTCACCGTCCCGGCCGGCTGGAAGATCGGCTCGGGGCAGCGGCTCCAGCTGAACTTCGGCGCCGTCGACTGGCAGTCCGAGGTCTACGTCAACGGCAAGAAGGTCGCCGAGCACAAGGGCGGCTACGACAAGTTCAGCGCCGACATCACCGACGCGCTGAAGCCCGGCCGCACCCAGGAGATCATCGTCGGCGTCTACGACCCGACGGACGCCGCGAACGGGGAGAACCCGCCGCTCGGCAAGCAGCGCCTGGACCCCAGCGGCATCTGGTACACACCGTCCTCCGGTATCTGGCAGACCGTGTGGATGGAGCCGGTCGCCTCCGACCACGTCGACTCCCTGAAGATCACGCCCGACGTCGACAAGAGCCAGGTCGTCGTCGAGCCGCAGGGCGTCCGCGACGGCGTCAAGGTCACCGCCACCGCGTACGCCAAGGGCCGCAAGGTCGCCACCGTCAGCGGCCGCACCGGACAGCCGCTCACCCTGAAGATCAGGAACGCCCGGCTGTGGTCGCCCGACGACCCGTTCCTGTACGACCTGAAGGTGACCGTCGGCAAGGACCGGGTGGGCAGCTACTTCGGTCTGAGGTCCATCTCCGTCGAGCAGGTGAACGGCACCCCGCGCACCCTGCTCAACGGCAAGCCGATCTTCATGATGGCCACCCTCGACCAGGGCTTCTGGCCGGACGGACTGCACACCGCGCCCACCGACGAAGCGCTCGCCTACGACCTGAAGCTGCACAAGCAGCTCGGCTACAACTCGGTCCGCAAGCACATCAAGGTCGAGCCCGACCGCTGGTTCTACTGGGCGGACAAGCTCGGCCTGATGGTCTGGCAGGACATGCCCGCCATGACCGCAGGCGTCAACCCCTCGGCCGCCGCCCGCGCCGAGTACGAGCGCGAGATGAAGATCATCATCGACGAGCACATCAGCAGCCCGTCGGTCGTGATGTGGGTGACCTTCAACGAGGGCTGGGGCCAGTACGACGTCGGCCGCATCGCCACCCAGGCCAAGTCCTGGGACCCGACGCGCCTGGTCAACAACCAGTCGGGCCTGAACCTCGGGGCCGACGGCAACGCCGGCGACATCATGGACGAGCACGGCTATCCGAGCCCGGCGCTGCCGCCCTCGCCCGACGGCAAGAGAGCTCTGGTCGCCGGCGAGTACGGCGGTCTCGGCCTCGCCGTGCCCGGTCACGCCTGGTCGGTGCAGCAGTCCTACGTGGACGTCGACCCCTCGACGTACACCGACGACTACCTGACCAAGCTCGATGAAGTGCACGCCCTGGCCTGCAAGGGCGGCAACGGCGCCGTCTACACGCAGATCTCGGACGTCGAGGGCGAGCTGAACGGTCTTGTCACCTACGACCGCAAGGTGGTCAAGCCCGACGTCGAGCGGCTCAACGCGGCCCACACGGCGCTGATCCGCGACGCCTCCCGGGCGACCGTGGCGGGCTGCTCCTGACGGCGGTCCGTCCTCGGTGACGGTCCGCTTCTGACGCCGGGGCGCCTCACGGCACGCGTCCGACCGGCGCACCGTGAGCGCCCCGCTCCGGCCCGCTGAACCCGACGGGTCACCGGCACGGCCCGCTCCCCTTCACCCAGGGGGGCGGGCCGTGCCTCCCCTCCCGCAGGAGACTCCGACAGGAGACCCCCCATGCCCCTCGACCGACGCCGCTTCCTGGCCACCACCGGCACCCTCACCCTCGGCTCCGCCGCGCTCGGCCTCGCGCTCCCGGCCCTGCCCGCCGTGGCGGCCGACGGCCCGGCCCCGGACGCCTTCACCCGGCTGCGGCCCGGCAGCATCACCGCGCGCGGCTGGCTCGACGGCGAACTGCGCCGCCAGCTCGCGGGCCTGTGCGGACGCTACGCCGAGCGCTCGCACTTCCTCGACTTCGCGACCAGCGGCTGGGTCCACCCGGAGAACGACGGCTGGGAGGAACTGCCGTACTGGCTGCGCGGCTACGTCCCGCTCGCCATCGCCACCGGCGACGCCGAAGCCCTCGCGCAGTGCCGCCGCTGGATCGACGCGATCCTCGCCACCCGCCAGGACGACGGCTTCTTCGGCCCCCGTGCCCTGCGCACCTCCCTGGGCGGCGGCCCCGACTTCTGGCCCTTCCTGCCGCTGCTCCAGGCCCTGCGCACCTGGGAGGAGTACACGCGCGACGAGCGCGTCGTGCCCTTCCTCACCGGTTTCCTCACGTTCATGAACGCCCAGGGCCGCGGCGCCTTCGACACCAGCTGGGTCTCGCTGCGCTGGGGCGACGGCATGGACATCGCGCTGTGGCTGCACCGCAGGACCGGCGACGCCTTCCTGCTCGACCTCGTCGACAAGATGCACACCTACGGCGCCGACTGGACGGGCCCGCTGCCCAGCCCCCACAACGTGAACATCGCCCAGGGCTTCCGCGAACCCGCCCAGTACGCCCAGCGCTCCGGCTCCGCCGCGGACACGCGGGCCGCCTACCGCACGTACGAGCAAGTACTCGACGGATATGGGCAGTTCCCCGGTGGCGGGATCGCGGGTGACGAGAACATCAGGCCCGGGTTCGGCGATCCCCGGCAGGGGTTCGAGACCTGCGGTGTCGTGGAGTTCATGGCGAGCCACCAACTGCTCACCCGGATCACCGGCGACCCCGTGTGGGCGGACCGCTGCGAGGACCTGGCCTTCAACGCGCTGCCCGCCGCCCTCGACCCCGAGGGCAAGGCGGTGCACTACATCACCAGCGCCAACAGCGTCGACCTGGACAACACCCGCAAGACACAGGGCCAGTTCCAGAACGGCTTCGCCATGCAGGCGTACCAGCCCGGCGTCGACAACTACCGCTGCTGCCCGCACAACTACGGCATGGGCTGGCCCTACTTCAGCGAGGAACTGTGGCTGGCCACCCCCGACCGGGGTCTGGCCGCCGCGATGTACGCGCCCTGCCGGGTCACCACGACGGTCGCTGACGGGGCGACGGTGACCGTCACCGAGGACACCGACTATCCCTTCGGGGACACGGTCACCCTCACCGTGCGCACCTCGAAGCCCGTTGCCTTCCCGCTGCACCTGCGCGTACCGGGCTGGTGCGCCGCGCCCGTGCTCCAGGTCGACGGACGGGCCGTCACCGCCGAGGGCGGGCCGGCCTTCGCACGGATCGACCGCACCTGGTCGGACGGCGACCGGGTGACCCTGCGCCTGCCGTCCTCCGTCACCCTGCGCACCTGGCACGGCAACCACGACTCGGTGAGCGTCTCGCGCGGACCGCTCACCTACGCCCTGAAGACCGGCGAACGCTACGAGCGCTACGCCGGCACCGACACCTTCCCCGAGTACGAGGTGCACGCCACCACACCGTGGAACTACGGTCTCGTACCGGGCAGTTCACCCGTCTTCCGCCGTCGCGGGGGAGCCCTCGCCGACGACCCGTTCACCCAGGACGGCTGCCCGGTGAGCCTCACCGCGCGGGCCCGCCGCATCCCCGAGTGGATCGCCGACGACGAGCACGTGGTGGCCCCGCTCCAGCCGAGCCCCGCCCGCAGCACGGAGCCCGTCGAGAACGTCACCCTGATCCCGATGGGCGCGGCCCGGCTGCGCATCGCGTCCTTCCCGACGGCCGCTCCGGACGGCACGGCCTGGGTGCCCGAGCCTCCGTACCGGCGGATCCGGAACCGGCACAGCGGCAAGGTGCTGGCCGTCGACGGCATGTCGACCGCGAACAGCGCGCGCGTGGTGCAGTTCGACAACTCCGGGACCGGCGACCACGCCTGGCAGCTCATCGACAAGGGCGACGGCTGGTACCTGATCCGCAACGGGCACAGCGGCAAGGTGCTCGGCGTGGACGGGATGTCGACGGCGAACAGCGCGATCGTCGTGCAGTACGAGGACAACGGCACGGACGACCACCTGTGGACCCTCGTGGACCAGGGCGACGGCTGGTTCCTGGTGCGCAACCGGCACAGCGGCAAAGTGCTGGCCGTCGACGGCATGTCCACCGCGAACAGTGCCCAGGTGGTGCAGTTCGAGGACAACGGCACCGACGACCACCTGTGGCGTTTCGCCTGACCACATCGTCCGGTCGGGCCGTCCCGGGGCACCCTGGTCGTCCCGGTGCGGCCCGGCCGTGACCCTTGACGAGTACACGTACACCCCGAAGAATGAGCGCGCTGTGCGCTGACAACGTTGTCGGATGCCCGAGGAGGCGTGATCCGCCCATGAGATGGACCCAACGGCTGCGCGGAGCGGCGACGGCGGCCTGTGCCGCCGCGCTGCTCGGCAGTGCCCTCGCCGTCCCGGCGGCCGAGGCCGCCGCACCGGCCCACGACCGGCTCACCGACCTGGTCAACCCGTTCATCGGCAGCGAGAACGAGGGCAACACCTATCCCGGTGCCGCCGTGCCCTTCGGCATGGTGCAGTTCTCGCCCGACACCGGGCACAACACCGGCTACGACTACTCCGAGACCCATATCCGCGGCTTCTCGCTCGTCCACCTCTCGGGTGTCGGCTGCGGCCTCGGCGGCGATCTGCCGGTGCTGCCCACGACCGGCGACGTCACGAACACGGACTACGCGTCCTACGCGGCCGGGTTCAGCCACGACGACGAGAGCGCGAGCCCCGGCTACTACCAGGTCGGTCTGGACAACGGCGTCGAGGCCGAGCTGACCGCCACCGAGCGCACCGGCGTGCAGCGCTACACCTTCCCGGCCACCGACAAGGCCAACGTCCTGCTGAACGCGGGCCAGTCGCTGCACAGCACCGCGTCCACCACCGTCGAGATCCTCGACAACCGCACCGTGCGCACGGCGATCACCGGCAGCGGCTTCTGCCAGGCCACCAAGCCGTACACGGTCTACACGATCACCCGCTTCGACCGGCCGTTCACCAGCTCCGGCACCTGGAACGGCGACACCGTCACCGACAACTCCACCAAGTCGACGGGGACCGGGCGCAATGGCGCCTACCTGCGCTTCGACACCACGAAGGACCGCACCGTCGAGGCGACCACCGCGCTGTCGTACGTCGACGCGCGCGGCGCCGCGCTCAACCTCCGCGCCGAGGGCGGCCGGCACTTCGACACGGTCCGCTCGGCGGCCCAGCGCTCCTGGGAGGACCGGCTCGACGACGTCCGCGCCCAGGGCGGCAGCGACACCCTGCGCCGCACGTTCTACTCGTCCCTGTACCGCTCGTTCCTCGCGCCGAACATCGGCAGCGACGTGGACGGCCGCTACACCGGCTGGGACCAGAAGACCCACCGCACCAAGGGCTTCACGTACTACCAGAACTGGTCGCTGTGGGACACCTACCGCACCCAGTCCCAGCTCCTCGCCCTGCTCGCGCCGCGCGAGGCACGGGACATGGCGATCTCCGTCATCAGAATCGACGAGGAGAGCGGCTGGCTGCCCAAGTGGGGCTACGGCACGGTCGAGACCAACATCATGACCGGTGACCCGGTCACCCCCTTCCTCACCAACGCCTACCAGCAGGGCCTGCTCAAGGGCTACGAGGAGCGGGCCTACCGCGCGCTGAAGAAGAACGCCGACGGCGTGCCGCCCGCCGACTCGCCCGCCGTGGGCCGCGAGGCCAACGAGGAGTACCTCGCCGACGGCTTCGCGCCCTACATCAAGGACCGCCCGCACGCCAAGCCCGGCGACTCGGACTACGACCACGGCGCCTCGGCGACCCTGGAGTACGCGCTCGCCGACGCGATGCTCGCCGAGATGGCCGGCGAACTCGGGCACAAGGCCGACGCCGCCCGGTACGCGAAGCGCGCGCAGAACTACCGCACCGTCTTCGACGCCTCGACCGGCTTCTTCCGCGCCCGCGACGCCTCGGGCGCCTTCACCGGACCCGCCGACCCGGCGCAGAGCGAGGGCTTCCACGAGGGCACGTCCTGGCAGTACCAGTGGCTGGTGCCGCAGGACCTGCCGGGCATGGTCGGCCTGATCGGCGGCACGGACGCGGCCAACGACCGGCTCGACTCGTTCTTCGCCTACGACCAGCTCGTCCAGGACCCGGCGAAGACCGCCCGCGAGGTGTGGGTCAACGGCCCGTACGACTACTACAACGCGGACAAGTACAACCCGCAGAACGAGCCCGACCTGATCGCCCCGTACACCTATCTGTCCACCGGCCAGCCGTGGAAGACGACCGACGTGGTGCACGCCGCGCTCACCCTCTTCACGGACGCGCCGACCGGCATGACCGGCAACGACGACCTGGGCACGATGTCCGCCTGGAACGTGCTGTCCTCGATCGGCATCTTCCCGGTGCAGCCCGGCTACGACAGCTGGGGTCTGTCCACGCCCGTCTTCGAGCGGGTCGACCTCACGCTCGACCGCCGCTACTACCCGCGCGGCGCCCTGACGATCACCGCGCCCGGCACCTCGGACAGCGACCGCTACATCCAGTCGGCCAAGGCCGACGGCGCCGCGTACGGCCGTACGTACCTGACTACCGGCTCGCTGCGGAAGCTGCGCTCGCTGGCGTTCACGGTCGGCGGCGAACCGTCGTCGTGGGGCACGTCCGCGAACGCGGCGCCGCCCGCGCTGAACTGATCCCGGGCCGGTCGCGGACGGATCCCGGGCCGGTCGCGACCGGCCGCTGAATCGGTTTCAGAGGCCCCTCGAGTCCCGCCCCTGCCACAGGGGCGGGACTTAATCCGTTGTTAACTCAGCGTAGCTTGATCGTACTTGACCGTAATCACACATCGGGGATTGACTGCTGGCTCACCTGTCGTCGACGCGAGGGCAATCCCTTGACCTCCGACCTGCTCGCACCACTGGACCTGGCGTTCTGGAACATCGAGTCACCCCAGCACCCCATGCACCTGGGCGCGCTCGGTGTCTTCGCGGCTCACTCGCCCACCGCGGGCGCGCACGCCGTCGACCTGCTCGCGGCCCGCGCGGTCACCGTGCCGGGCCTGCGCATGCGCATCCGTGACGTGTGGCAGCCGCTGGCCTTCCCGCCCGCCTTCGGCGGCGCGGCCCGTCAGCCCGTCCCCGACTTCGACCCGCTCGACCACGTCCGGCTGCACGCCCCGGCCACCGACTTCCACGACGTGGCGGGGCGGCTCATGCAGCGCCCGCTGGGGCGCGGCCGGCCGCCGTGGGAGGCCCATGTGCTGCCCGGCGAGGACGGCACGGACTTCGCCGTGCTCTTCAAGTTCCACCACGCGCTCGCCGACGGACTGCGGGCGCTGACCCTGGCCGCCGGACTCATGGACCCGATGGACCTGCCGGAACTCCGTCCTCGTCCCGCCGAGACACCGCGCGGTCTCCTCCCCGATCCGCGCCGGCTGCCCGGCCTCGTCCGCGGCGCGCTCGCCGACGTGGGGCAGGCGCTCGACATCGGCGCCTCGGTCGCCCGCGCCACCTGGGACGTACGGCCGACGCCCGCCCTGACCTCCCGCCCCACCGGCACCCGCCGCACCGCCGGGGTCGTCATCGACCTCGACGACGTGCACCGCGTCCGCAAGGCCGCGGGCGGCACCGTCAACGACGTCCTGATCGCCCTGGTAGCGGGCGCCCTGCGGCGCTGGCTGGAGGAGCGCGGCGACAGCAGCGACGGGGTCGCGCCCCGCGCCCTGATCCCGGTCTCCCGGCGCCGCCCGCGCACCGCCCACCCGCAGGGCAACCGGCTCTCCGGCTATCTGATACGGCTCCCCGTCGACGACCCGGACCCGCTGACCCGGCTGGGCGCGGTACGCACGGCGATGGACCGCAACAAGGACGCCGGGCCCAGCCGGGGCGCCGGCGCCGTCGCGCTCCTCGCCGACCACGTGCCGCCGCTCGGGCACCGGCTCGGCGGGTCCCTCGTCGGCCAGGCGGCCCGGCTGCTCTTCGACATCCTCGTCACCAGCGTGCCGCTGCCCAGCCTCGGCATGAAGCTCGGGAGCTGCCCGCTCACCCAGGTCTTCCCGTTCGCCCCGCTGGCCCGCGGGCAGGCCCTCGCGGTCGCCGTCTCCACCTTCCGCGGCGCCGTGCACTACGGGCTGATCGCCGACGGGGAGGCGGTGCCGGACCTGGACGTGCTCGCCCGGGGACTGAGCGAGGAGGCCGCGGAGCTGGTGGAGGTGAGCGGCTCCTAGCGGCCGGCCGGCGAACGGGGGGTGCGGTCGGCCGGGTCCGCGCCCCCTGTTCCCCGCGGGTGACATGCGGCCATTTTGCTGACAACCGGCGCGTCAGTATGCTCCAGAACTGGCGGTATCAAAGAAAGAGAATGTAGGGTTCCGCCTTTTGGCAGCTCCGCGGTCGTTCCGAGGCACGCGGCAGTACGAGTGACGCGAGGAACGCAGCGCGATGACGGTGACAGAGGACAGTCGGACGGGTGCCATGGACACCCCGGAGGCGTCGTGGGGCCCGGGGATCGACCCGGAGCGGCTCGCCGTCTGCCTCGCCGTGCTCGAGGAGCTCGACAAGCTGGATGTCGACCACCCCGACGCGATCACCGTGCGCCGTGCCACCGCGGGCGTCTACCGCACGGTCAAGCAGCGCCGCCGCCAGGAGCGCAGGGCCGCGAAGACCGCCCACGACAAGGCCGTCACCGAGGCCACCGCGACCGGCTCCGCCCAGCGCATCGACGACGAGACGGAAGGCATCCTGCCGTCGTCCGTGACCGAGGCGGGGCGGATAGCGGGGGTCCTCCAGCGGCCCCGCTCCTGCTACACCTGCAAGACCCGGTACGTCGAGGTCGACTACTTCTACCACCAGCTCTGCCAGGACTGCGCCGCCCTGAACCGGGCCCGCCGCGACGCCCGCGCCGACCTCACCGGCAAGCGCGCGCTGCTCACCGGCGGCCGGGCCAAGATCGGCATGTACATCGCGCTGCGGCTGCTGCGCGACGGCGCGCACACCACGATCACCACCCGCTTCCCGAACGACGCGATACGCCGCTTCAAGGCCATGGACGACTCGGCGGACTGGCTTCACCGCCTGGAGGTCGTCGGCATCGACCTGCGCGACCCCGCCCAGGCCGTCGCCCTGGCCGACCGCATGGCCGAGCAGGGCCCGCTCGACATCCTGATCAACAACGCCACGCAGACCGTACGCCGCCTGCCGTCCGCGTACGCCGCGCTCGTCGAGGGCGAGTCCGCGCCGCTGCCGGCCGGTGAGCTGCCCGCCCGCCAGGTCATCGGCGCCTTCAACTCCGGCGCGGTCGACGGACTGGCCGCGCTCCCCGCCGGTACCACCGGGCTGGAGGCGCAGCAGGTCGCCGACCTCGCCCTGGTCGCGGGCAACGCCAGCGTGGCCCGGCACCGGGACGGCACCGCCATCGACGCGGGCGGCCTCGTCCCCGACGTCGTCGACTCCAACACCTGGGTGCAGAGCATCGACCAGATCTCCCCGGTGGAGCTCCTGGAGACCCAGCTCTGCAACTACACGGCGCCGTTCATCCTGATCAGCAAGTTGCGCCCGGCGATGGCCGCGGCGGCGGCCCGGGCCGGCAGCGAGCGCGCGTACGTCGTGAACGTCTCGGCGATGGAGGGCGTGTTCGGCCGCGGCTACAAGGGTGCCGGGCACCCGAACACCAACGCCGCCAAGGCCGCCATGAACATGGTGACGCGGACCAGCGCCCAGGAGATGTTCGAGACCGACCGCATCCTGATGACCTCGGTCGACACCGGCTGGATCACCGACGAGCGCCCGCACTACGACAAGCTCCGCCTGGCCGACGAGGGCTTCCACGCCCCGCTCGACCTCATCGACGGCGCGGCCCGCGTATACGACCCGGTCGTCCGCGGCGAGCAGGGCGAGGACCTGTACGGCGTCTTTCTGAAGGACTACGCGCCGGGCAAGTGGTAGACGCCGGGCGCCGCCGGGCGCACGGTGACCCGGGGGACTGGTGACCCGGGCGAACGGTGACCCGGGGGACTGGTGACCGGGGTTCGGCTGGAGGTGGGCCGGGGGCTGTTCGAGGTCGGCTGCGGGGGTGTTGTGGCTGAGCGCGCAGTTCCCCGCGCCCCTTACGGGCGCGACCCCCGTGCTCCTTACGGGGCGCGCAGTGTCTCGCGCTCCTTGCGAGGCGCTGTGGGTCAGGCGACCGGGCCCCGGGCGTGGGCTGCCGTCGAGACCAGGGACAGCACCGTGCGCCAGTCCTCCAGGACGCCGGCGTCCATGCCGGGTGCGCGGGCCGCGTCGGCCGCCTGGGCCAGTGCGATGGCGTCCTCGGCCAGCGGATCCCGTACGAAGGCCGCCGCCTCCCGTGGACTCATGGGGCCGCCGGGCGTACCCGGCGCGGGCGCCCCGGGGCCGCCCGAGGTCGCGGCCAGACAGCGCCCCGCCGCGTCGCGCAGCCGCACGAGCCGGGCGACCCGCCGGCCGAGCAGCGCCCGGACCGCGTCGGCCGCGCGGTCGCCGGGCCGCACCGTGCCGTCCGCCGGGAGCCGGTACCCGATGTCGTGCACCAGCCCGGCGACCTGAAGCTCCTTGTCGCTCGGGCGGCTTCGCCGCAGCAGCGCGGCCGTCCGGAGCGCGTGGCCGAGCAGATCGCCCCGGCCGCCGCCGTGACCGCGGTGGTACGGGACGCCCCGGCAGGCGTCCAGCAGATCCATCAGCTCCTCGACACTGCGCAGTTCCATGCGCCGGTCCTCCCGCGAGAACAGCCGTTGCCGGGACTCAGCAGATCATGGCCGCCTTGCGAACCGGCCAACGGGACCTGAACTGCGTCCCGTGCTCGCCCGGGTGGCGACGCACACCGGGCCCCCGTTCCGCACGGTGTTCCGCCCGTTGGGCCGAATGAGCGGCGGACGTAAGGGGTGTATGGCATCAAACCTCTTGATCACGGAGCCAGGTGGAAACCGTACGACTCAGGACAGTTACCTCTTGTTTTCAGCCCCATCGAGCAGGGGGGCGCTCATTTGGTTACCCTGTATCGGACGGGCAGCCAGACTGGGTCACACCCACACCCACGGTCCGTCCCGGGACATGCCGGTCACCACGGCCTGCTTCCCTGCGAGTTGCCGGCGCCACCGCGTCCGAACCGAATCCCGAATTCGACTCAGACCCGAGCGGACGTCAGGCGGCGCAGCGGCAGACTGGGCCGGCCCTACGACCCGAGGGTGACCCGACACATAAGGAGTGCGCGGTGACACCGGAGAAGACGAACACCGAACCGCTGCCCGGCGAAGTCGCCGAGCGGACGGGCCCGAGGCCCGAGAAGAAGCTCGGCAGCCTGGACGTGTGGGCCAGGTCCGCCCCGATCCGCCTGGCCGGCTACGAGGACGACCTCGCCGAGCCGCACATCCTGCCCAGCGTGGACTGACGCCGGCCGGACACCGCAGCCGCTCGCGCCGCGGACCCGGCGCGACGGCCGACGGCATGGCCGTGCCAGACTCACGCCCATGCTGATCAGAGACGCCGCGGCCGACGACTGGCCGCGGATCTGGCCTTTCTGGCACCGGATCGTCGCCGCGGGCGAGACCTACGCCTGGGACCCGGGCACCTCCGAGGAGACCGCCCGCGGCCTGTGGACGGCACCGGGCAAGCGGGTCTTCGTGGCCGAGGACGAGACCGGCGCGGTCACCGGCTCCGCCTACCTCACCCCCAACTACGGCGGCCCCGCCGCCCGTATCGCCAACGCGGGCTTCATGGTCGACCCCGACCGGACGGGGCTCGGCACCGGCCGCGCCCTCGCCGAACACGTCCTGGCAGCGGCCGAGGCGGAGGGCTACCGGGGCATGGTGTTCAACGCCGTGGTGGAGACCAACCCGGCCGTGGCGCTGTGGACTTCGCTCGGCTTCACCGTCCTCGGCACCGTCCCCGACGCCTTCGACCACCCCCGCCACGGCCTGGTCGGACTGCACATCATGTACCGGGCGCTCTAGTCGCCTGTGACGGGCGCCGTACGCCGCCAAGGGCGCAGGGACTCCAGCCGGGCCGCCACGTCCAGCAGCGCGTGCTCGGAACCGGGCCGGCCCACGAGCTGTACGGCACAGGGGGGCGCCCGACGGCAGCGTGCCGAACGGGACGGACAGCGCGGGCCGGCCGGTCAGGTTCCACGGCGGAGTCAGCGGCGAACAGGCGGTGTTCGCCAGCATGTTGCGCAGCCGGCCCCGCTCGTGCCAGGGCGCCGCGACCGGGCCGCGCCGGGCGAGCGCCGGGGTGAGCAGCACGTCGTGCTCCGCGAAGAACGGCTCCAGGAGGCGGCGCGGCCGCGCCCGGCGCTCCCCGTCGCGGACGCCCGCGACGAAGCGGCGGCCCAGGGCGGCGTGCACCCGGGTGCGGCGGACGAGCCGTTTCGGGTCCGGGCCCCCGGCACCCCGTCCGTGGTGCCGAAGACGCACAAGCTCGGGCACGTTGGTCAGCCCCACCACCACGGCGCCCGCCGCCCGCAGTCGTGCCACCGTGACGTGGTCGTCGGCGGCCGGCTCGTCCGGGGTCGCCGCCGAGCCGTTGCGCGTGGACTCGCCGCGGACCGCGAGGTTGTCCTTGACCGCCACCGGCACGCCCGCGAGCGGCAGCCCGGCCAGGTCCGGACGGGCTGCCAGCGCGTCCGCCTCGGCGAGCGCCGCCTCGGCGCGCACCTTGCGGAAGGCGCCGATGCGGGCGTCGAGCCGCTCGATCCGGGCGAGGTGCCCGGCCACCACCTCGCGGGGCGTGACCCGCCCTTCCCGGACGGCGGCGGTTGTCTCGGTGGCGGTCCGGCCGGTCCAGTCGGTCACGGGCGCTCCTTCGCGTCGGCGCGGGCTCGGCGTACCTACGGGTAGTACTCGCCGCGACGAGCACTGTGCCTCGGACGCGGGCCGCGCGTCGAGAACCCGGAGCGATCACATCCCGTGCGACCAGGGCCGGTTCAGGCCGTGCACGGACCCGTGCTGTCCCGTTCGATCAGCCGCGGCACCGGTACCTGCACCGTGCGGGCCGGGCCGCCGTCCAGCAGGGCGGTCAGCTCCTGCGCGGCCGTCCGGCCGAACTCCACGGTGTCCCGGGACAGCGCCGACAGCCACGGCTTGACCATCCGGCACAGCGCCGAGTCCTCCCACGCCACCACCGACACGTCGCCCGGTACCGCGAAGCCCAGCTCCGCCGCGGCGGCCACCCCCGCGACGGCCATCACGTCGTTGTCGTAGACCAGGGCGGTCGGCGGCGCGCCGCTCTCCAGGACGCGGCGGGTCACGGCCGCGCCCTCCGCGTCCGAGTAGTCCGTGGTCACCGAGCGGACCTCGGTGAGCCCGCGCCGCTCGGCCTCGGCGCGCAGCGCGCGGATCCGGCGCTCGGTGTGCGCGAGCCCCGGCAGCCCCGCGATGTGCACGATCCGGCGGTGGCCGAGCGCGTGCAGCTCGCCGACCACCGAGGCCATCGCGCCCGCGTCGTCCGCCCAGACGGTGGAGAGCCCCGGATGCGGGGCGCCGGGCACCCCGCCGATGACCACGGCGGGCAGTCCGAGTTCGTCCAGCAGACCGGGCCGGGGGTCGTCGGTCCGCGGGTCGACGACCAGGACGCCGTCCACGCGGTGCTCGGCCCACCACCGCCGGTAGACCGCGCACTCGGCGGCCACGTCCTCGACCACCTGGAAGAGCAGGCCGAGGTGACGCTCCGCCAGCACCTCCTGGATGCCGGAGATCAGCTGGAGGAAGAAGGAGTCCACGCCGAGCGTGTCCGCGGGCCTGGCCACCACCAGGCCGACCGTGGCCGCGCCCTCGCCCGAGAGCTGGCGCGCCGCCGTGCTGGGCCGCCAGCCCAGCTGCTCGGCGACCCGGCGCACCCGGTCGCGGGTGACCTCGGAGACCCCGGGCCGGTCGTTGAGCGCGAAGGAGACCGCGCTCTCGGAGACCCCGGCACGCCGCGCGATGTCCTTCATCGTCGGCCGGCGCGCGGGAGACCGCTTGGCTGGCAACCGTGCTCTCCAATCCGAAAGGCCCCGAACATCTCGACGGGCCTGCGTACTAAAGCGCTTGAGCTGTAGCAGGCTAAAGCGCTTTAGTCGGCGCTGGCAAGTACCGTCCAGCACCTGTCTGAGCTGGGAGGATCCCATGAGAATTGATCTGACATGAACAATCCATTGACTTTTCCACGCGGAAGGCTGCAAGGTCTGCGACGGCACCCCGTTCGAATCCCTGCGAAGGAGCCCTTCCCGTGCGCATCTCCCGCAGAGCCCTCGCCGTCGCCGCCGCCGTCGCTGTCGTCCTGCCGCTGAGTGCCTGCGGCTCCGGGGGCGACACGGGCGGCTCGACGGACGCCTCAGGCAAGGTCGAGGGCGACATCACCTTCCAGACCTGGAACCTGCGAGCCAACTTCAAGGACTACTTCGAGGGCGTGATCGCGGACTTCGAGAAGAAGTACCCCGACGCCCATGTGAAGTGGGTCGACCAGCCCGCCGAGGGCTACGCCGACAAGATCAGCGCGGACGCTGCGGGCGGCACCCTGCCCGACGTCGTCAACGTTTCGCCCGACCTGGTCGCCCCGCTCGCCAAGGCGGGCCTCGCGCTCGACCTCGACAAGTCCGCCGCCAAGTACAAGAAGGAGTATCTGGAGGGCGCCTGGGCCAGCCACCAGATACCGGGCACGGAGGGCACGTACGCCTTCCCCTGGTACCTGAACACCGGCCCGCTCTTCTACAACAAGAGCCTCTTCAAGGACGCCGGGCTCGACGCCTCGAAGCCGCCCACGACCTACGACGAGCTCTTCGACGACGCGCTCGAACTCGCCGACAAGAGCGACGGCAAGGTCGCCACGCTCGCCAACGTGCCCACCATCGAGGACTTCGGCCGCTACGGCGTCCCGCTGATGAACGACAAGGGCACCGCCTTCACCTTCAACGACACCAAGGGCGTCGAACTCCTCACCAAGTACAAGGAGTTGTACGACGCCAAGGCGCTCGACCCGCAGGCGCTCACCGCCACCCCGGAGTCGGCGGGCAAGAAGTTCCTCACCGGCGCCGTCGCCATGAACCCGGGCAGCGCGCTCGACCTCGGCAACTTCAAGAAGCAGGCGCCCAGCCTGTACAAGAACATCGGCATCACGGACCAGATCACCAGCACCGGCAAGGTGAACATGTACGTGATGGGCCTGATGGTCAACGCGCAGACCAAGCACACCGCCGCCTCGGTCGCCTTCGCGCACTTCGTCACCGACGCGCAGAACCAGATGTCCTTCGCCAAGAAGGTCGCCATCTTCCCCAGCACCGCCGGCTCGCTCGACGACCCGTACTTCACCAAGGAGGACGGCACCGACGAGACGCGCGTGCGCATCGCCGCCGCCAAGTCGCTGGCGAACGCGGTGAACTACACGCCGGTGCTGTTCAGCGAGCAGATGAAGACCGAGCTGCGCAACGAGGTCGCCAAGGCGCTCCAGGGCAAGGAGAGCCCCAAGACGGCGCTTGACAACGCTGTCAAGGCCTGCGACCGACTGCTCCAGCAGCAGGGCTGACCCTCATGGCCAGTTCTTCCACCGTCGCACGGCCGGGGCGGGCGCAGAGTCCGGGGCGGGACCGCGTCCCGGGCCGCGTGCGCCGCCACCTCCCCTCCACGCCCTGGCTGTTCGCCGCCCCCGGACTGCTGATCACCGGCGCGTTCATCCTCTATCCGTTCGTCTCCACCCTGATCAACTCCTTCACCGACCGCCGGACGCTGGTCCCCGGACAGTTCGTCGGCCTGGACAACTTCCAGGAACTGCTGCACGACGACATGTTCTGGACCGGCCTGAGGAACAGCACGCTGTACGTCCTCGGCGTCGTACCCGCGCTCGTCCTGCTGCCGCTGCTGCTGGCCATGCTGGTGCAGAAGAACATCCCCGGGATCACCTTCTTCCGGTCGGCCTTCTACACCCCCGTGGTCGCCTCCATCGTCGTCGTCGGCCTGATCTGGGTGTGGCTCCTCGACGAACGCGGCCTGGTGAACTCGCTGCTGGAGGCGGTCGGGGTCGGCAAGGTCGGCTTCCTCAGCGACCAGTGGCTGCTCCTGCTGAGCGCCATGGCCGTCACGGTCTGGAAGGGCCTCGGCTACTACATGATCATTTACCTGGCCGCGCTCGCCAACGTGCCGCGCGAACTGCACGAGGCCGCCGCCGTGGACGGCGCCGGAGCGGTCCGCCGCTTCTTCACCGTCACCGTGCCCGCCGTCCGCTCCACCATGGTGCTGGTCGCCGCGCTCTCCTCGGTCGCCGCCTTCAAGGTGTTCTCCGAGGTGTACCTGATGGCCGGACCCGCCGGCGGCCCGGCGGGCGAGGACACCACCCTGGTGATGCTGGTCCAGCGCACCGGCACCGGCCTGACCGGCCGCGTCGGCTACGCCTCCGCCATCTCCGTCGTCGTCTTCGCCGTCACCGTCGCGCTGATGCTGCTCGTGCTGCGCGCCGACCGCAAGGAGGACGCGTGAGCACCACCGAAGAGACACCGGCGGTCGAGCCGGTGCCCCGCGCCCGAGCCCGCCGCCCCCGTCTCACCGACGAGAACGGCCGCCGCATCGCCGTCTGGGAACTGGCCCTGCGCTACCTGCTGCTGCTCGGCGTCCTCGCGCTGACCGTAGGCCCGTTCCTGTGGCAGCTCTCCACGTCCCTCAAGGGCCCGACCGAGGACATCTTCAGCTCGCCGCCCAAGTTCCTGCCGGGCGAGCCGACCCTGCACAACTACGAGCGGGTCGCCGACACCATCCCCGTCTGGGACTACGCGCTGAACTCGCTGAAAGTCGCCGCCGCCAACGTCGTCACCAACTGCGTCGGCTCCGCGCTCGCCGGCTACGCCCTGGCCCGGCTGCGCTACCGCGGCCGCAAGGCGGCCACGCTGGTCTTCATCCTCGCGATGCTGGTCCCCGTGGAAGGCATCATCATCGCCCAGTTCACGACCATGCGGGAGCTGGGCCTGAACAACACCCTCATCGGTGTCGTCCTGCCCGGCGCCATCGGCGCCATGAACGTGCTGCTGATGCGCAACGCCTTCCTCAACCTCCCCTACGAGATCGAGGAAGCGGCCGTCGTGGACGGGGCCAACACCTGGCAGCGGTTCCTGCGGATCGCGCTGCCCTCGGTCAGGGGCACCCTCGCCGTCGTCGCGATCTTCGCGTTCATGGGCGCCTGGGACGACTTCCTGTGGCCGCTGATCGTGCTCAGCGACCCCTCGAAGTTCACCTTGACCATCGGGCTCAACTATCTGCACGGCACCTTCGCCAACGACGAACGGCTCGTCGCCGCGGGCACCATCATCGCCGTGGCCCCGCTGATCGCCCTCTTCGCCTGCCTCCAGCGGTACTTCTTCCGCGGCGTCGGCGAGGGCGCCGTCAAGGGCTGAGCCCGTACACCCCCACACACGCAAGGACCCCGCATGTCTGCTGCCGTGCGCTACGGCGTCAACTACACCCCGAGCCAGGGGTGGTTCCACCACTGGCTCGACTTCGACCTCGACGCGGTCCGCGCCGACCTCGACTCCATCGCCGCGCTCGGCCTCGACCACGTCCGGGTCTTCCCGCTGTGGCCGTACTTCCAGCCCAACCGCACCCTGATCAGACCGCGCGCCGTCGAGCAGCTCGTCGCCGTCGCCGACGCGGCGGCCGAGCGCGGACTCGACGTCAACGTGGACGGCCTCCAGGGCCATCTGTCGAGCTTCGACTTCCTGCCCGCCTGGACGCGGACCTGGCACCGGCGGAACATCTTCACCGACCCCGCGGTGGTCGACGGGGAGGCCGAGTACCTGCGCACCCTCGCCGCCGCGCTCGCCGACCGGCCCAACTTCATCGGCATGACGATCGGCAACGAGGTCAGCCAGTTCGCCGCCGGACCGCACCCCGACCCCGACCGCTGCACGCCGGACGAGGCGGAGGCGTGGCTGCGCACCCTGCTCGCCGCCTGCGAGAAGGGCGCGCCGGGCCGCACGCATCTGCACGCCTCGTACGACGCCACCTGGTACCAGGACGACCAGCCCTTCACCCCGGCGCACGCGGCCCGGCTCGGCGCCCTCACCGCCGTGCACTCCTGGGTCTTCAACGGCACCGCCCAGCGCCACGGACGCACCGGCACCGCCACCGAGCACCACGCCGCCTATCTGATCGAACTCGCCAAGGCGTGGGCGGAAGAGCCGCACCGCCCGGTCTGGCTCCAGGAGGTCGGCGCCCCGGCGCCCCTCATCCCCGCCGAGCACGCCGCCGCCTTCACCGAGGCGACCGTCACGGGCGCCCTCGACTGCGCCGACCTGTGGGGCATCACCTGGTGGTGCTCCCACGACGTGAGCCGCGACCTCGCCGACTTCCCGGAACTGGAGTACGGCCTCGGCCTGTTCACCAACGACCGGCGGCCCAAGCCCGCCGCACGCACCCTCGCCCGCTTCATCGAGGAGGCCCGGCCCTACGCGCCCGCGCCCCGCACCACCGCCCTCGCCGTCGACATCACGCCGGGCCGCTCGGTCTGCGCGCCCGGCGGCCCCGTCTTCGAGGCGTTCGCCCGGCTGACCGCCGACGGCGTCCGCCCCACCACCGTCCTCGCCGACCGCGCGCACGACGCGGAACACCTCGCCGCGCGCGGCATCACCGAGGTCGTCACACCCGATCAGGTCACCGAGTAGCCCGTCCCACCCCCGTCCCGACGACGACACGGAGCACACGATGAACCTCAAGCGACGAACCGTCCTGTTCGCGGGAGCCGGCGCCGCCGCCGGACTCGTGACCGGCATACCGGGCCTGCCCGGCCCCTCCGGCACGGCCGCCGCGGCGACCCGCGACCTCCAGCCGTACGCCTCCTACTGGTACCCCGACTCGCTGCCCTCCGGCACGCCCGGCACCGGCATCACCTGGCGCAGCCTGAAGACCTGGAGCGCCGCCACCGACACCGACCTCGCCTTCAACACGGCGTCGGTGCCGCCGGCCGAGCGCTTCACCCCCGTACCGGCGAACACCACCGCACGCACCGGCCAGGCCCGGATCCAGTCGCTGGTGTCCTTCGGACCGACGGCCCAGAACCCCTCGCAGGGCGCGGCCACCGCCGACTACTACGCCCTGACCCACTGGGCGTACGTCGACGAACTCGTCTTCTGGGGCGGCTCCTCGGGCGAGGGCCTGATCCTCGCGCCCAACGCCCCGGTCGTGGACGCCGCGCACCGGCACGGCGTCCCCGTCCTCGGCAACATCTTCCTGCCGCCCGCCGCCTACGGCGGACAGCTCCAGTGGACCCGCGACCTGGTGCAGAGGGACACCGACGGGCACTACCCGCTCGCCGCGCAACTCGTCGCGGTGGCCGCCGCGTACGGCTTCGACGGCTGGTTCGTCAACGCCGAGACCGGCGGCGGCGACACCGCGCTCGCCACCGCCATGCTCGGCTTCCTGACCGAGCTGAAGAGCCTCGCCGCCGCGCGGGGGCAGCGCGTCACCTGGTACGACTCGATGACCGTCAGCGGCTCGGTGAGCTGGCAGGGCGCGCTGAACGACAGGAACAGGACGTTCTTCCAGAACGCCGACTCGATGTTCGTCGACTTCCGCTGGTCCAGGAGCACGCTCGCGTCCTCCGGGACCACCGCCGAGAACCTCGGCCGCAGCCGCTACGACCTCTGGGCGGGCATCGACGTCGAGGCGAGCGGCACCAACAAGTCCGTCGACTGGGACGCCATCGTGCCCTCCGGCTCGGCCCACGTCACCTCCGTCGGCTTCTACCGGCCCGAATGGACCCGCAACCACCTGCCCGCGAGCCGCACCCCCGGCGACTTCCACGCCGCCGACGACGCCTTCTGGACCGGCGCCTCCGGCGACCCCGCCGCACCCGACACGACGGCCGCCTGGCGCGCCCCCGCCCGCTTCGTCGCCGACCGCTCCACCGTCACCTCCCTGCCGTTCGCGACCACCTTCAACACCGGTCACGGCCTGAAGTGGTACGCGGACGGGGCGGCCGTCTCGGACACCGCCTGGAACCACCTCGGCCTCCAGGACCGGCTGCCGTCCCGGCGCTGGGTCGTGCGGACCACCGGCGAACGGCCCGCCGTGACCTTCGACTTCGCCGCCGCCTGGCGCGGCGGCAGCAGCCTGCTGGTCGCCGGCGACCTCGACGCGCCCGCCACCCTCGACCTGTACGCGACCCGGCTGCCGCTCGGCGCGGACACGGTGGCCGAGCTGACGTACCGCGTGGACAGCGGTTCCGGTGGCGTGGGGGTGGAGCTCGCGGTCGCCACCGCGGAGCCCGCCGCGCCGGGGGAGGCACCGGCGTACACGTACCTTCCCGTGAGCGGTGGCGGGGACGGCGACGGCTGGGTGACGGTCACCGTCCCGCTCGGTGGCCTCGGCGGTACGGCCGTGCACGCGCTCGGCGTGCGGCTCACCGGCTCCGGCGCCCCCGTGCGCTGGCGGCTCGGCGCCCTCGCGGTCCATGACGCCGAGGAGACCCCGGCCGCGCCCACCGGACTGCACGTCACCGACGCCGAGGACGGCAGCCTGCGCCTCGCCTGGACGGCCGCACCCGGCGCCGTACGCCACTACGAGCTGCACCGCGTCCTCGCCGACGGCACCCGCCGCTTCCTCGGCGGCACCGGCCAGAGCGCCTACTACGCCGGCGGGCTCGCCGCCGAGCAGGGCGAGAGCGCCGCACGATTCGAAGTCCGGGCGGTGGGGGAACTCTTCACCGTCTCGTCCGCCGCCACGACCACGTACACCTGGTAACCCCGCACCCCGCGGACCGTCCGTACCCACACCCCACGGAGCACCCTCATGCATGACGACCGCACCCTGGTCGAAGCCCGGCTCAAGCGCGTCCTCGACGAACGCATCCGCCCCGCCGTGTACCCCGAGTCCGTCCCCCTGGACGTGGCCGTCTGGCACGCGCCGGACGAACCCGTACCGGTCGCCGAAGGGCTCGCCGCCGAACCGGAGCCGATCGCGGCGGGCGCGCGCTGGGGCGCTCCGTGGGGCACGAGCTGGTTCCGGGTCACCGGCACCGTGCCCGCGTCCTGGGCGGGGAAGACCGTCGAGGCGATCCTCGACCTCGGCTTCGACGAGAACATGCCCGGCTTCCAGTGCGAGGGCCTCGTCTACCGGCCCGACGGCACCCCCGTGAAGGGCCTCAACCCGCGCAACCAGTGGGTGCGGATCGCCGCGCCCGCCGAGGGCGGCGAAGAGGTCAGGCTGCACATCGAGGCAGCCTCCAACCCGGTCATCCTCGACTACCACCCCTTCCTGCCGACCCGGCTCGGCGACAAGGAGACCGCGGGCAGCGAACCCCAGTACAAGCTGGAGCGGATGGACCTCGCCGTCTTCGACGAGGAGGTCTGGCAGCTCGTCCTCGACCTCGAGGTCCTCGGCGAGCTGATGGCCGAACTGCCCCTGGAGTCCGCGCGCCGCTACGACATCCTGCGCGCCGTGGACCGGGCGCTGGACGCGGTGGACCTCCAGGACGTCGGCGGCACCGCCGCCGCGGCCCGCGCCGCGCTCACGGACGTGCTGTCCCGGCCCGCCGTCCCCTCCGCCCACCGCATCAGCGCCGTCGGCCACGCGCACATCGACTCCGCCTGGCTGTGGCCGCTGCGCGAGACCGTCCGCAAGGTGGCCCGCACCACCTCCAACATGACCGCGCTCCTTCAGGACGAGCCCGACTTCGTCTTCGCCATGTCGCAGGCACAGCAGTGGGCGTGGGTGCGCGACCACCGGCCCGAGGTGTGGGCGCGGGTGAAGAAGGCCGTCGCCGACGGACGGTTCGTGCCCGCGGGCGGCATGTGGGTCGAGTCGGACACCAACATGCCCGGCTCCGAGGCGATGGCCCGGCAGTTCGTGCACGGCAAGCGGTTCTTCCTCGACGAGTTCGGCATCGAGAACGACGAGGCGTGGCTGCCCGACACCTTCGGCTTCGCCGCCGGTCTTCCGCAGATCATCAAGGCGGCGGGCTCCAAGTGGCTGCTGACCCAGAAGATCTCCTGGTCGCAGACGAACAAGTTCCCGCACCACACCTTCCAGTGGGAGGGCATCGACGGCACCCGGATCTTCACCCACTTCCCGCCCGTCGACACCTACAACTGCTCCATGAAGGGCAGCGAGATCGCCCACGCGGCGAGCAACTTCAAGGACAAGGGTGTCGCCCGGCACTCCCTCGCACCCACCGGCTGGGGCGACGGCGGCGGCGGCACCACCCGCGAGATGATCGCCAAGGCCGCCCGCCTGCGCGACCTCGAAGGCTCCGCGACGGTGGAGTGGGAGACGCCCGCGAAGTTCTTCGAAAAGGCGGAGGCCGAGTACCCGAACGCCCCCGTCTGGGTCGGCGAGCTCTACCTCGAACTCCACCGCGCCACCCTCACCAGCCAGGCCAAGACCAAGCAGGGCAACCGCCGCAGCGAACACCTGTTGCGCGAGGCCGAGTTGTGGGCCGCGACGGCCGCCGTCCGCACCGGCTTCCCCTACCCGTACGAGGATCTGGACCGGATCTGGAAGACGGTGCTGCTGCACCAGTTCCACGACATCCTGCCCGGCTCGTCCATCGCCTGGGTCCACCGCGAGGCCCGGAAGACCTACGAACGGGTGGCCGGGGAGCTGACCGCGATCATCGACGCGGCCCAGCGGGCCCTGGCCGGCGAGGGCACGGCCGAGCTGGTCTTCAACGCGGCGCCGCACACGCGTGACGGTGTCCCGGCCGGTGGCGCGGGTGCCCTGGCCGTCGCGGGCCTGACCCGGCTCACGCCGCGCGACGGCGGCGGCCACGTCCTGGACAACGGGCTGCTGCGCGTCGCGATCGACGACCGGGGTCTCGTCGTCTCCGCGTACGACCTCGGGGCCGACCGTGAGACGGTCGCGCCGGGACACGCCGCGAACCTGCTCCAGATCCACCCGGACTTCCCGAACATGTGGGACGCCTGGGACGTCGACGAGTTCTACCGCAACACCGTCACCGACCTGGTCGACGCCGACGAGGTGACGCCCGGCGAGGACGGCTCCTCGGTGCGGATCGTGCGGTCCTTCGGCTCCTCGCGCGTCACACAGGTGCTGTCGCTCGCGCCGGG
This sequence comes from Streptomyces sp. NPDC059785, assembly GCF_042732375.1. Taxonomy (NCBI): domain Bacteria; kingdom Bacillati; phylum Actinomycetota; class Actinomycetes; order Kitasatosporales; family Streptomycetaceae; genus Streptomyces; species Streptomyces sp. NPDC059785. The sequence continues at coordinate 9,671 of NZ_JBHWHV010000071.1, read as the reverse complement.
GGAACGGCGGCTCGGCATCGACACCGAGGTCGACTGGCACGAGACCGAGAAGTTCCTCAAGCTGGCCTTCCCGCTCGACGTGCACGCCGAACGGTACGCGTCCGAGACCCAGTTCGGGCACTTCTTCCGGCCGACCCACACCAACACGAGCTGGGAGGCCGCCAAGTTCGAGGCGTGCAACCACCGCTTCGTCCACCTGGCGGAGCCCGGCTGGGGCGTCGCGATCGTCAACGACTCCACGTACGGCCACGACGTCACGCGCACCGTCCGCGACGGCGGCCCGGGCGCCGGCTCCGGCGACCTGGGTACGACCACGACCGTCCGGGTCTCGCTGCTGCGCGCCCCGCGTTTCCCCGACCCCGAGACCGACCAGGGCGTCCACCGCTTCCGGCACGCGCTGGTGCCGGGCGCGGAGATCGGCGACGCGGTGCGCGAGGGCTGGCGGATCAACCAGCCGGAGCGCCGGGTGAGTGGTGCGGCGGACGCGGGCGGGGTCGCGCCCCTGGTGACCGTCGGGCAGGACGCGGTCGTGGTGACGGCGCTCAAGCTGGCCGACGACGGCAGCGGTGACGTGATCGTCCGCTTCCACGAGTCGCGCGGCGGGCGGAGCCGGGCCACGCTCACGGCGGGCTTCGAGATCGCCGCCGCCACCGCGACGGACCTGCTGGAACGCCCGCTGGCCGACGCGCCGCTCCCCGAGCGGGACGGCAACCGGCTGGACCTGCGCCTGCGGCCGTTCGAGCTGGTGACGCTGCGGCTGAAGCGGGCGTAGCGGTCAACGGGTGTGGGCCTACGGACGTGGGCCAACGAGTGTGGGCCTACGAACGTGGGTCTACGGACGTAGGCCCACACCCCGCTCCATCGCGGAGTGCACGTACGACGGCGGCGCCTTCCCGGCCGCCGATCCCGATCTCGCACAGCAGCCACGTACCGGTACCGGCCAGGAGGACGCCACGTCATGACGGACACTCGGGACACGCAACCGCTCCAGGACTTCGCGGGGCTCAAGGCGCTGGTGACGGGCGGCGCCTCCGGGATCGGCCGGGCCACCGCCGACCTGCTCGCCGCCCGCGGCGCACGGGTCGCCGTGCTCGACCTCGCACCGGACGGCGTACCGGAGCCGCTGCTCGCGTACCGGGCCGACGTCAGCGACGACGCCTCGGTACGGGCCGCCGTCACGGCCGCCGTCGCCGGACTGGGCGGGCTCGACGTCCTGGTCAACAACGCGGGCATCGGCGCCCAGGGCACCGTGGAGGACAACGACGACGAGCAGTGGCACCGCGTCCTGGACGTCAACGTCCTCGGTATGGTGCGCACGGCCCGCGCCGCACTGCCCCACCTGCGCGACTCGGACCACGCCGCCATCGTCAACACCTGTTCCATCGCCGCGACCGCGGGTCTGCCCCAGCGCGCCCTGTACTCGGCGTCGAAGGGCGCGGTCCTCTCCCTGACCCTCGCCATGGCGGCCGACCACATCCGCGAGGGCATCCGCGTCAACTGCGTGAACCCCGGCACGGCCGACACCCCGTGGATCGGCCGGCTGCTCGACGCGGCGCCCGACCCCGTGGCCGAACGCGCCGCGCTGGAGGCCCGCCAGCCCTCCGGGCGGCTGGTCTCGGCGGCCGAGGTCGCGGGCGCCATCGCCTACCTGGCCAGTCCGCTGTCCGGCGCCACCACCGGCACCGCGCTCGCCGTGGACGGCGGCATGCAGGGCCTGCGCCTGCGCCCGGCGGGCCGGTGAACGGGCCGGGGCACACCGTCGCCCGGGCGGTCACCGCCTCCCGGCCGCCTCGTCGAGCCGGGTCGGTGGCATGAACTCCCGTACGAAGGTCCGGTCCCAGTGCGCGCCGGTCGCGCGCCGCTCGGCCCGGGTGGTGAAGCGGTAGCGGTACAGGCGGGCCCGTACGAAGCGGGGCGGGGCGTCCGGCGGGAACGGGGAGCGGCGCAGCAGCCGCAGCGTGTCGCGGTCCCCGGCCAGCAGCCGTTCCACGAGACCGCTGAACCAGGCCCCGGCGTACGCGGGCGAGAGCGCCACGAACCACAGCATCCAGTCGAGCCGCAGATGGTACGGGGCGAACTGGCGCGGACGGCGCCGGACGTCGCCCGGCTTGCCCTTGAACTCGTACTCCCGCCAGTCGGAGTCCGCGCGCGGTGCCTCGTCGGCGGTGCCCTCGATGATCACCTCGTGCCGCACCCGGCTGACGCTGCCGAAGGCGCCGTAGGTGTTCACCAGGTGCAGCGGGTCGAAGGAGCGGTTCATGACCTGGCGCCGGGAGACGAGGTTGAGGGCGGGCCGGTAGCCGAGAGCGAGCAGCCCCGCGGCGACGGCGAGCACGACGATCTCGTACCAGAGGGGCGCCGAGGGGGTGTCCGGGGCGGTGGCGGGCAGTTCGAGGGCGGACGCGGCCAGCACGATCGTGATCCAGTTCAGCCAGGAGAAGTTGCCCGAGAGGACCAGCCAGAGCTGGGTGACGATCATCAGCGCCGCGGCGGCCGTCGCGACCGGCTGCGGGGTGAAGAGCAGGAAGGGCACGACGAGCTGGGTGACGTGGTTGGCGGCGACCTCGGCGCGGTGCACCGGCTTCGGCAGGTGGTGGAAGAGGCGGCTCAGCGGGCCCGGCATCGGCTGGGTCTCGTGGTGGTGGTCCAGGCAGGTCAGCTTCCGCCAGCACGCGTCGCCGCGCCACTTGATCATCCCGGCGCCGAACTCGACCCGGAACAGCACCCAGCGCAGCAGGAACAGCACCACGGCCGGGGGCGCCACCTCGTCGTTGCCGAGGAACACCGCGAGGAAGCCGACCTCCAGGAGCAGCGACTCCCAGCCGAAGCCGTACCAGGTCTGTCCGACGTTCACGATCGACACGTACAGCGCCCACGGGAGCAGCCACAGCAGCATCGCGGCCCACAGCGGGAGGAGGGAGTCCAGGCCCGCGATCAGCGCGGCCGAGACCGCGCAGCCCGTCCACGCCACGAGCGCGAAGAGACGGTCGGAGTAGCGGTGGTGGAACAGGCTCGGCGCCCGGCGGAACGGCACCCGTTCGGTGAACCGGGGCACCGGCAGCATGCCGCGCTCGCCGATCAGCGCCCGGAACTGGAGCGCCGCCGTCAGGAAGGCGACGAGGTACACGCAGGCCAGCGCGCGCTGGAAGACCAGCCGGCTCAGCCAGTACTCGGGGGCCGTGAACCACTGCACGACGGGCTCTCCTCTCGGCTCCTTCCCGCCTCCATTGTGACGGCGGGTAACCGTTTCCGCGCGCCTCATGACCTTCGGACCGGGTGCCCGCGGGACAGCCGTGGCGGGCGGTCCGTATGGCGTTGTCGGTGGTGGGTGGCACTCTGGACGTATGCCGGAACTGCCCGAGGTCGAAGCGCTCAGGGACTTCCTCACCGATCACCTGGTCGGCCGGGAGGTCGCCCGGGTGCTGCCCGTCGCGATCAGCGTCCTGAAGACGTACGACCCGCCGCTCACCGCCCTGGAGGGCCGCGAGGTCACCGCCGTGCGCCGGTACGGCAAGTTCCTCGGCATCGAGGCGGACGGCCTGCACCTCGTCAGCCATCTGGCCCGCGCGGGCTGGCTCCAGTGGCGCGACAGCCTGCCCGACGGGCCGCCCCGCCCCGGCAAGGGCCCGCTGGCGCTGCGCACCGCCCTGACGACGGGGGAGGGCTTCGACCTGACCGAGGCCGGCACCCAGAAGCGGCTCGCCGTGTATCTCGTACGGGACCCGGACGAGGTGCCGGGCGTCGCCCGCCTCGGGCCCGACCCGCTCGCCGGCGACTTCGACGAGGAGCGGTTCGCGGGGCTCCTCGCGGGCGAGCGAAGACAGCTCAAGGGCGCGCTGCGGGACCAGAGCCTGCTCGCCGGGGTGGGGAACGCGTACAGCGACGAGATCCTGCACGCCGCGAAGATGTCACCGTTCAAGATCACGGCAACGCTGACCGCCGACGAGGTGCACCGGCTGTACGCGGCGCTGCGCGCCACGCTCACCGAGGCCGTCGAGCGCTCCCGCGGGGTGGCCGCCGGACGGCTGAAGAAGGAGAAGAAGAGCGGCCTGCGCGTGCACGGCCGGACCGGCGAGCCCTGCCCGGTCTGCGGCGACACCATCAGGGAGGTGTCCTTCAGCGACTCCTCCTTGCAGTACTGCCCGACCTGCCAGACCGGCGGCAAGCCCCTCGCCGACCGCCGGCTGTCCCGGCTGCTGAAGTAGCGGCCCGGCGTACGCGGCGGCCGTCGCTGCGGACGACCGACGGCGCGGGTGGCCGCCGGCCGGCGGGACGGCCAAGACGGTCAGCGGGACGCCAGCGTCAGCAGGTGCTCGCCGCTCGTGGTGCGGACCTCGAAGCGGCTGATCTGCTCGGGCTGGAAGGCCGCGCCGCCCCGCAGGGTGATGGCGCCGCCCCCGTGCCCGTGCACCATCCAGCTCGTCACCGTCTCCTCGGAGCCGTCCTTGCCGACCGCGACGAGCTGACAGGCCCGCGAGCCCCCGGCGTCCTTGACCTCCGCGTCGATCTCGCTGCCCCAGACCCGGTCCTGCGTGGTGATCTGCGCCCACACCCCGGTCGCGGCGTCCGTCGCCGCCATCCGGTCCGGCGACGCGCCGTCCGCCGTCACCATCGCGAGCGCGGGCCCGCCCACGGCGAAGACCACGGCCGCGGCCACCGCGTACAGCAGGCGCCGGTTACGGGTCCGGTGGCGGGCGGCCACCTCGTGGAGCAGCCGGTCGAGGAGGCGCGGACCCGGCGCGGAGAAGGGGTGGACGACGCGCGGGGTCGCCCGCCGGTACAGCATCAACTGCCGTGCCGCGGGCCGGAATGCGCTGACCTGTGCCGTGCAGCTCGGACACCCCATGAGGTGGTCCTCGAAGCGGAAGGCATCCGCCTCGTCCAGCACGCCGAGCGTGTAGGCGCCGACGTCGCGATGGCGTTCCAGGGACCTCATACCAATTCCTCGTGCCGGAGGTGCGGGTGGGGTGGTGCTGCTGTTGCCCACCCGTACGCACCAGACCGCCGAATCACTCAAGGCCCGTACGGAAACCGGCCGGGATATTCGGAGCCCTCCGGCCCGCGGATTGGTCCGGCTCCGAAGATTTCTCCGGCCGCGCGGCAGGGGACCCGGCTGCGCGGCGGGACACTCGGCCACGCGGCGGGAGGACCGGCCGCGCGGCGGGGGGTTCAGAAGAGGTGGATCGCCAGGTGGCCCAGCGGCAGCCCCAGCCGCCAGGCCGGTGTCCACACCTTCGGGCCGTCGTCCTCGCCGGGGACCGATCCGCCGCCGGGCACCGCGTCCAGGTCCGGAGCGAGCAGCTCGGTCTCCTCAAGCCAGCGCCAGGCCGCCGTCGCCAGCGCCAAGTCCGGCGCGGGACCGCCCCGTTCGGCCGCCTCGGCGGTCAGCAGCGCCATCCGCTCGCGTACCCAGTCCTGCCACGGCTGGTCGTACGCGGTCAGCGACAGCCAGTTGTCGAGCTGCGAGACCACGCGGATGCCGGAGAGTTCGCCGTCGGTGTCGGAGAGGAAGACGGTCAGCGCGAGCGCGTCGCGTCCGGCCCGGAACTCGAAGGACGTCGGCGGCATCAGGTCACCGGTTCTCAGCAGTTCGTCGGCGATGTACTCGGCGTACAACCACGCCATGGGCACGGCGAGTTCGCCGCCGTCGGTGCCGCCCGTGCTCTCTTGGCCTCTGTGCAGCATCCCTTCCTGCCTTCCTCCGGTGCGTGCGCGTCGCCCGACCCCGGGCCCCAGTCCGGAACACGGATGAAGACAGCTGATTGCTCAACCATGGTCCTCAGCAAGGCGCTTTACCGAGCCTTGACCAGACCTTCGGTTTCAGTGCAGGTCGGCGGCGTATCCCGGAAGAACCCGGCGCAGGGCACGCAGCGCGTAGTACGCGCGGGACTTCACCGTACCCGGCGGTATCCCCAGCGCGTCCGCGGCCTCCGCCACACTCGCCCCCCGGAAATACACCTGCACCAGGACTTCACGGTGCTCGGGAGTGAGTGTCTTCACAGCCTCACGCACATCGAGCGTCGCCGCGGACCGCTCCGCGTGATCGGCACAGACCCGCGCGTTGTCCAGGATCTCGTCGCCCACCTCGGCGGGCCGCGCCTGCCGGGCCCGCCGGGCGTCGATGGCCAGCCGCCGCCCGACGGTCATCAGCCAGGGGCGTACGGAGTCGAAGTCGTGCGCGCGCAGCGCCTCGGGGTGCTGCCAGGCGCGCACCAGCGTCTCCTGCACCAGGTCCTCGGCGCGCTGGCGGTCCCCGTCGGAGAGCCGCAGCAGCAGCGCGAACAGCGGTCGGCCGTGCTCGCGCTGAAGCGCCGCCAGCTCGTGTTCGGCGGTCGTGCCGTGCGTGATGGTGGTGGTTCCGGCCGTCATGGCTCGTATGGCACCCGGTGGCGCCCGGCGGGGACAGATCCGGGACACCGCCGAGCGGTGGGCGGTCGAAGCCGTCGGTGAACGGTGCGACGAACGGTCGACCGGGCCGCCGGCCAGGCGGAACGCCTTACTTCGGAACGCGCTACCGCTGATCGCCCGCGGGGGCCTTCGCCAGCTCCGAACGCCGGTAGGAGTAGCCGAAGTAGACCACGCACCCGATCACGAACCAGACGGCGAAGCGGACCCAGGTCTGCCACTGAAGGAACGTGATCAGCCAGATGGAGAAGACCACGCCGAGGGCGGGCACGAACGGCATCCACGGCGTACGGAAGGTCCGCGGCAGGTCGGGCCGGCGGTAGCGCAGCACGATCACCGCGACGCAGACCACCACGAACGCCAGCAGGATCCCGATGTTGGTGAGTTCGGCCGCCTCGCCGATCGGCAGGAACCCGGCGATCACGGCCGACGCGACGCCCGCGATCCAGGTCACCCGCGTCGGCACGTGCCGGGTCGGATGCGTCTTCGCGAACCACTTCGGCAGCAGCCCGTCCCGGCTCATCGAGAACCACACGCGCGTCACACCGAGCATGAACGTGAACATCACCGTGAGGATGCCGATGATCGCGCCGACCGCGATCACGTCCGCGAGCCCGCTCAGGCCCGCCGACTTGAAGGCCGTCGAGAAGCCGCTCTCCGGGTCGATGTCCTCGTAGTGCTGCATGCCGGTCAGCACCAGACAGGCGGCCACGTACAGCACCATCGAGATGGCCAGCGAATAGATGATCGCCTTCGGCATGTGGCGCTGCGCGTCCTTGGACTCCTCGGCCGCCGTCGACATGGCGTCGTAGCCGAACACCGCGAAGAAGACGGTCGCCGCACCCGTGAACGCGCCGCCGACCCCGAAGGGGAAGAACGGGTGGTAGTTGCCGGTGTTGATGTGGAAGACGCCGACCCCGATGACGAGCAGCACGACCAGGACCTTCAGGACGACCACGACGGTCTCGAAGCGGGCGGCGTTCCTGATGCCCATGTTGAGCAGGTACGCGATCAGCAGGCACAGCACCGCCGCGAACAGGTCGACCTTGTGCCCGTCCCCGGTGCCGGGCGCGCCCAGCATCCAGGCGGGCAGATCCGCCCCCATCTCGCCGACCAGGAAGCTGAAGTACCCGGAGATGCCGATCGCGACGACGGCGACGATCGCCGTGTACTCCAGGAGCAGGTCCCAGCCGATGAACCAGCCCGCGAACTCCCCGAGCACCGCGTAGCCGTACGTGTAGGCGGAGCCCGCCTTCGGGATGAGGCCCGCGAACTCGGCGTAGGACAGCGCGGCGGCCGCGCTCGCGACGCCCGCGATCAGGAAGGAGATGACGACCGCTGGGCCCGCGGTGCCGTTCGCGACCGTGCCGGCCAGGGTGAAGATCCCGGCGCCGATGATGCCGCCGACCCCGATCGCGGTGAGCTGCCACAGGCCGAGCGAACGGTCGAGTTTCCCGCCCTCGCCGGCCTCCGTGTCCTCGATCCGGTCGATGGGTTTGCGGCGGAGAATGCCCTCGCCCATTCGGAGCCCGGCCATGCGCCTCACCTCTTCGCAGACGGCAAACGGCTGTCGGCGGATCATGATGGCCCAGCCGCGCCGGGTACGGAAGACGCCGCGCGTTTTCCGCCGCCCGCGCGGCGCCGGTCACGGCACCGAGGGCTTGTGGCACCGGTGGCTCACGGCACCACCGTCACCGGCCAGCGGCCCGCCTTCACCAGGCGGACCGCCACCGATCCGACGATCCGGTGCCCGGCCTGCTCGGACGCGCCGACCACCACGGCGTCCGCCTTGAGCTCGTCGGCCGCCGTCACCAGCCCGTTGTAGGGATCGCCGTGGAAGGTGTGGAACTCCCAGCGCACGTCGAATATGTCCTTCACCCGCTCCGTGGACTCCCGGATCTGCGCGATGAGGTCCTCGGCGATCCTGTCGGTGGTCTCGGTCACCGGGACGCCGAGCGCCGCGCCCGCCGCCATCACCGGCTGGATGTAGACGACGGCGAGCAGCGCCCGCTGCCGTCGCGCGAGACCGCCGGCGTAGGCCGCCGCGCGGAGCGAGGAGTCGGAGCCGTCCACGCCGACGAGGATGACCTTGGGCCCGTCCGTGCCCCGCTCGAACTGATGCGAGTGCTGCTGATCCGTCACGGCTGTGAGGCTATCGGAACCCGCAGGTCCGCTGAGCGCGGGCATGACAGACGGGGGTTCGCGGGCCCGGTGCCCGGCCCGGGTGACCGGGCCCGGCGCCTGGGACGCGGTGCGCCCGCCGGTGAGCTGGTCCAGGCGGGTGCATTAGCGGGACCCGATCCGCGTCGCTGGGCCGCGCCGACGGTCATATGAGCGACTGATGAGTCATGAAAAAGGATCAGCTGCTCACCCGGCGCCGGGTCCTGTGGGCCGGGGCCGCCGCACTCGGCGCGGGCGCCGCGACGGGATCGGCCCGTCTGCTCACCGACGGCTCCGCCCCGCCTCCGGCACCGAGCCCCGCCCCGGCCGCGGGACCCCAGGCGCACCGTGCGGTGAAGCCCTCCGCGTACCGCCTCCAGCCCCTCACCGGCTACGGCGCGCCGCGCGGCGGGCCCGTGCGGACGCTCGTCCGGCACGAGCCGTTCCTGCGGGTGGCGGGACGCGGCCGCAGCATGGTGCTCACCTTCGACGACGGACCCGACCCGCGCTACACGCCGGACATCCTGCGCACCCTGCGCCGCCACGACGTCCGCGCGATGTTCTTCGTCTGCGGGGAGATGGCCGCCGAGAACGGGGACCTGCTGCGCGAGATGGCCGACGACGGGCACATCGTCGGCAACCACACCTGGACGCACCCCCTGCTGACCCAGCTCCGCCGGTCCCGCATCCGCTCCGAGATGGAGCGCACCTGCGAGGTGATCGAGAAGGCGTACGGCAGGCCGCCGGAGTGGTTCCGCGCGCCCTACGGCGCCTGGAACCGGGCCGCCTTCCAGCTCGGCGCCGAACTCGGCATGGAACCGCTGGCCTGGACGGTCGACACGCTGGACTGGACGACCCCCGGCACCCGGAAGATCGTGCGCCGGGTCGAGAAGGGGGCGGCACCGGGTGTCGTACTGCTCTCGCACGACGCGGGCGGCAACCGCTCCCAGAGCGTACGGGCGCTGCGCCGCTATCTCCCGGAACTGCTGGATTCCGGATATCACATCACCGTGCCGCGGCGGCAATTCGCCTGACGCACCCGGGAACAGGTACCGGTCGTCCGGGCGAAGCACCGGGCGGTGTGGGCCGGTACGGAATTTCCGTAC
>NZ_JBHWHV010000070.1:0-47717 GCF_042732375.1 Streptomyces sp. NPDC059785 | reverse complement strand
TACCGCTTCGTGTACTTACTTCCCACCTGGTGCTACTTCCTCTGGGATCACTCAGATCCCAGTCTCCAGGTGTCCGCGATCACGGGGAAGCTCCAGGACCTATCGCCTCCATCACCCGGCTGCGAGCTTGCTCCCGCACCTTCGGGTCGAGCAGATAGCGGTGCACCTGTTTCAGGTCGAAGACCATTGCCCGCAGTGCCACCCCGGCGAAGAACGGCGAGGCCGACAGTGCCCGCAGCGCGGCCTGTACCAACCGTGGCGTTGCCATCAGCGTGTCCGCCGCATCCGGTGGCACGACCGTCGGATCGTGTTCGGCCGCCGCCTGCCACCACGCCAGCAGCAACTCCTCCTCGAACCCGTGACCGACGTCGGCAGCCCGGTAGGGGGGATCTCCCACTGCGAGGAACTCCCCGTCCGGCCGGAACACGTCCCCGTAGAACGCCATCGCCACAGCGGATCGCATCACACCGTGCTCAGCCCCGGCGCGGCGCAGCCCGTCGGCCATGGCAGGCCACCACTGCGTCAAAAGGGTCTCCTCGCCCCGCGACTGCTGGCCGATGCCGTGGACGGCCACCACACGTACCACCGATACCCCCGAACGCGACTGCCTACCGGCAACACTCTAGTGTCCTGCGCCAGAGATCCGTCGGCAGAAGCGGGCAATGGAGTCGAGGATCTCTTCGGCGGTCTTGGTCCAGATGAAGGGCTTGGGGTCTTCGTTCCAGTCCTTGCCCCAGGCCCGGATGTCGGCTTCCAGGGCCTGGATGTTCTTGTGTGCGCCGCGACGGATCATCTGGTGGGCGAGGTAGCCGAACCACCGCTCGACCTGGTTGATCCAGGAGGAGCCGGTCGGGGTGAAGTGCAGCTCGAACCGCGGGTGTTTCGCCAGCCAGGCCCTGATCGCCGGGGTCTTGTGGGTGCCGTAGTTGTCCACGATCAGGTGGACCTGCAGGTGCGCGGGCACCTGCTTGTCGATCCGGATCAGGAACTCCTTGAACTCCACGGCCCGGTGCCGGCGGTGCAGGGCGGTGATGACCTCCCCCGTGGCCACGTCGAAGGCGGCGAACAGCGTGGTCAGTCCGTTGCGCACATAGTCGTGGGTGCGGCGCTCGGGCATGCCCGGCATCATCGGCAGCACCGGCTGGGACCGGTCCAAGGCCTGGATCTGCGACTTCTCGTCCACCGAGAGCACCACCGCGCCCTCGGGCGGGTTGAAGTACAGGCCCACAACGTCGTAGACCTTCTCCACGAACAGCGGGTCCGTCGACAGCTTGAAGGTGTCCGCCAGATGCGGCCTGAGCTGGAACTGCCGCCAGATCCGGCCCACCGTCGACTTCGACAGACCACTGTGCCGGGCCATCGACGTGCGCGACCAGTGGGTGGCGTTCTTCGGCAGCTGTTCCAGCGTGGTGACCACCACCGCCTCCACCTGATCGACGCTGATGGTGGGCGGCCGGCCCGGCCTCGGCTCGTCGGCCAGCCCGTCCAGCCGCCCGGCCAGGAAGCGCCGCCGCCATTTGCGGACGGTGTCCGCGGTGACCCGCAACTCCCGGGCGACCGCGACGATCGGCGGCACCTCAGGTCCCGCACATGCCAGCACGATCCGCGCCCGCAGGGCCAGCGCCTGGGCCGAAGTCGCCCGACGCGTCCACCGTTCCAACTCCGCCCGCTCTTCAGCGGACAGCAGCAACGGTTCCAGCTTCGGGCCCCGACGAGGCACTGACGCACCAGCAGCAGAAGTCACACAACTACTAACGGGCAACTACTGGCGCAGGACACTAGCGGATGGGGCGCACCGTTGCCTTGAGCAGGTAGTGGTCGCTGAGGCTGCTGATGGCCTCAGACTTGTCGACGGCAGCTCCTCGGCGTTGCCAGTTGTTCGCGGAGAAGAAGATGTAGTCCAGCTTCTTGTCGAACGGGAAGCTGGGGGCAGTCGTTCGGTTGAGTCGGTCTCCTTCGAAGTTGCCCCCGCTGTACAGCGGCCAGATACGCAGTAGCTCGCTTCTCGCCAGAACGTTGAGGTTCAGGTCGCCGGCGAGGATGGTCCTCCAGCCCCGGGCCCGCCATTTCTTGCCCAGAGCCGCATACTGCTTGGCGCAGCCGCTGCGGCTGTCGAACTCTGTGCCCTTTTCCTTGTCCGCCCCGTCGAACGGGAAGTGGGATGAGCAAGCCAGCAATTTATTCACCGAGTCCCGCAGGCAGGCCGCGCCCTGTGTCGGGTGGCCGTCCTTGTCGTTGGCGTACGGCACCCCCACGAAGTCCTCGTCCACGACGGTGATGGAGGCTCCCGGCAGCTTCTTCATCGCTACCAGGACACCGCCCGGCTGGTTCTTCGGTGCCGGCAGATTGGCGAGGGTGCACCTGTTGAGCTCGCCGTGTTCACCTCCCATGACCGGTGCTGCCCGGAAATTGACGACCCACTGCTCACCGAGCCGTTCCTGCAGCCTGGCGGCGTGCGCGAAGCTGCAGACCTCCTGCAGCGCTATCACCGTCAGGGTGGAATCCTGGTTGACCCGCTGGATCACGCGGTCGAGCTTCTCCTCCGCGGTGCCCGTCCCCACACAGCTGCTCTGTGACCCTCCGCAGATGTTCCAGGTCATGGCGTTGACCTGCGCGGGAACACGCAAAGGGGCGGGATCGGCCTGTGCCGTGGCGGTACCCGCCAGGGGCAGCGTCAGGGCCGTCAGGGCGGCCGAGGCAACACCGGCCCGGCTCAAGCGGGCTTTGAAGGTGAGGTGCATAACAACTCCCATAAGTGTGGGGACCGGTCACACGAGTCGGTGACCGGAACGCTGTCCGGCGCTGGTCGGCTGCGCCTTCCACCCAGGAGGATCCATCCCACCGGTGACGGCAGCAGCGGTAGCGCTTGCTTGGGGCAAGCTGCGCAGGAACGGCCCTGCCGATGCTGCTCAAGGACAGCGTGTGCTGACAACGGCTATGGGTTGTCCCGGACAGTCCCGGACAGGGCGTCGCTGTCCGGCCTGGTCAGCAAGGTGTCCGGAGCGCACCGCCACCGCAATACCCTCAAGACCAGGGCATGGGCGGAGGCGGAGGCGACCACCTCGATCAGGCTTTGGCGATCTGCGGGTGCAGCGGCGAGGGCACACGCCGACGTGGATCGCGATCAGTCGAGGTCTGCGCTGGCCAGGATGACCGCGAGCGCGAGGTGGCGGACGGTGCTCAGGCAGAGCTCGCCCGCCGGGCTCGGATCGGACGTGGTGCGCGTCTCCTGCAGCGCCAGCAGGCCGGTCAGCACCGCGGAGTCGACCACCTCGTCGAGGCCCCCGTCCGCGGCAAGTTCGCTGCTGGCCGCCAGCTCGCGCAGCAGGGCGACCGCATCCTGCGGATCGTGCAGCCGCACAGAGGTGACATCGCCGCCGCACTCGCTACCATCGCGGCGGACTGCTGCACCGTCGGCGGCGGCACGCAGTGCTTCGGACCGAATCGGACGGGCCAGACACCGGCGGACGGTGTCGGACGGCGCCGCCGGGCGCGGATCCGCGGCGACGGAAGACTGCGGGTCGGCCGGGGGCCCGGCATGGATCCGGAGCGGGTGAGCGCGAGTTCGAGGCGGTCACGGCGCAGCCTCTTCGCCGGGATCGATGCTCAGGCCCCAGCGGGTCTTGTCGGCCACCCAGTCCGTCACGTACCGGCAGCGGTAGCCCGCCGCCGGCGGCCACCACGTCGAGGGATCCTGGTTAGCCTTACTGCGGTTACTGGCCGCGGACACCGCGATCAGCGCACGGTTGTTCCCGAGATCGTTCGCGTACGCCTCCCGCTCCGGCGCCAGCACGACGGGCTGAGCGCTGCCTGGGTGTAGCTCCAGTTCCGGGAAGTTCGCGGCTCAGGCCGTGTGCTGGTAGTTGTGATGATCGGGAGCGGAGTAGAGACGTTCGTGTTCCCGGGCGAAATGGAGTGCCCAGTACTCGTCGAGATAGTCATTGTCGTTCAGGGCCCGAAGCTTGAGGACGGGCGTAGGCCGCCAATCACGGTCCCGGACTCGATTTCCGGCAGAGTCCAGGGGTGGGCGGGATAGTCGTCAAGGGCAACACCACCGTGCTCAAGTAGCAGCACGACCAGCTGGTGAATCTCTGTGGTGCCGTCGATGCGTCCGGAGATATCGATCTGCACTGCCCAGCGGGGATGGTGGCCGATGGCCGCTTCAAGGACTGCGATCTCGTCCGGAGGCCAGTCGGAGAAGAGGTGACCAGTGTGCTCGTCGTCGATGTCGATGAAGAGGTTGCCGCTCAGGCTCCACGGATCACGCTGCTGTGGCAGGTGCTGATCGAGCGCGGTGACGGTCTCAGCTCGCCCACCTGCAGGCAAGACAAACACGCTGCGCATGGGGTGGAGCGTAGGCGGTGCAGGTATGTGACGGCCATGGATGTTTTGGGCAGGTGCTGGAGCCGCTTCAGGTCGCGGGATCGCAGTGCGGTCCGGTGCTCGGCGTGATGGTGTGCGGGGCGACGTCGTGGAAGCGGGGCATGCCGAGGTTAGTGGTCCAGTGAGCTAACTCTTCGAGTTGGGCGATTTTGTTGTTGGCGGCGGCGAGACTGACGTTGAGGCCATCGACCTCGCCGAGCCAGCCGTGCTCGCGGGCTTCGTCGATGCGGTCGAGGAGGTCGTCGCGAATCTCCCGAAGGCGGGGCAGTTGAGCGGGGTCCGTCCGCAGAAGTGGGCAGCGGATGCAGGCTTCTCTGAACTGGCTGTGTGTCGCGGCATGGCATCGGTGGTAGGAAAGGCTCAGGCTGCTCGGGGTAGGGGGTGTGGCTTGGCTGGGGAGGCTGTGTTCGGCTTCGTTGGTGTCGTGCTGGGCTCCGTCACGACATCGGCGTTGACCATCTATAAGGAGCGGCTCACCGGAAGTCGCGAGGCCGCCGCTCGTGATCGGCAGTTCGAGCGTGATCAGCAAGCTGCCCGCGATGCTTTTCAGCGAGAGAGCGTCCTGGCTCTGCAGGCTGCGGTGGCTGATTTGATCAAGGCAGCTTATGGCGAGATGGACAGGTTGCTCGTTGAGCTTCAGGAGACGGGGAACTGGACTGCTCGAGTCTGGGAAACTCCGACAGCCGTTGGCTGGTCGGCGGCCGTGCTGAGTCTTGAGACAGCACGAACCCGGGTCTTCGACGACGGTATACGAGCGCTTGCCACGGAGCTGCGAACCCTTGCAGGCGAGTCGGTGTGGGCGAAGGACGTGGAGGCGTGTAAGCGGGCCAGCAGGCAGCTTGAGCCGTTGCAGATCAAGTTCCATGAGGCAGTGGCCCGGGTGCTCCCGACTCTGTATTAGCCTCGCGCTTTCACGTGGCAGGGTGTCCGGTGGGTGACCAGAAACACAGAGAGTGCTCCTGACCTGCAACGATGGGACTTTTCTAGGGTCCGGGTCGTCGCAGGAAAAAAGCATGCTCCAGGTCAAGAAGCGTATCGGGTTCCGCCCGCGTGTCCGTACCGAGGGCGGTGGCCGCGGGATGGTTTCCCAGGCCGGCGGGGTGCTGCTGGTGGAGGCCATCCGCAAGACCGGGCTGGACCAGGCGATATCGACGGCGCTGGCGCCGTGGCGCAAGTCCCGGGCGGTGCACGACCCGGGGAAGGTCTTGCTGGATGTGGCTCTCGCGGTCGCGCCGGGCGGTGACTGTCTGGCCGATGTGGGGATGCTGCGGGCCGAGCCGGCCGTGTTCGGCGCGGTGGCCTCGGATCCCACCGTCTCCCGCCTGATCGATACCCCCGCCGCGGCCGGGCCGACAGCCCTGACCGCGATCCGCACCGCCCGCGCACACGTCCGCGACCATGTCTGGAAGGTGGCGGGACAGGGCAGCCCGGATGCGGGCGGGCGGGTGATCGTGGACATCGACGTATTGCTCGTGCTGGCGCACTCCGAGAAGCAGGACGCCTCCACAACCTGAAAGAAGACGTTCGGGCACCACCCCGCGACGGGTTTCGTCGACCACGGCCCGGGCGGCAGCGGGGAGCCGGTCGCCGGACTGCTGCGGCCCGGGAACGCCGGCTCCGACACCGCCGCCGATCACATCCGGCCGCACAACTTGCCCTTTCTCAGCTGCCCAAGAAGTACCGGCGCGGACGGCAGACGCTGATTCGCACCGATCCCGGCGGCGGCACCCACGGATTCGTGGCCTGGCTCGCCCGGCGCGGCCGCTGGCTGTCGTACTCGGTCGGCATGACCATCACCGAGGCCATCCACCAGGCCGTCCTCAAGGTGCCTGCCTCCGCTTGGACGCCGGCCGTCGAGCCGGACGGCGAGGTCCGCGACGGCGCCTGGGGCGCCGAACTCGATGGTGACTGTCTCCAGGGCCGGCCGAAGGGGATGCGGCTGATCGTCCGCAAGGAACGACCGCACCCCGGCGCCCAGTTGCGCCTCACCGACGCCGACGGCCTGCGGCTGACGTGCTTCGCCACGAACACCGCGGATGTCCCGATCGCGGAGCTGGAGCCGCGGCACCGCCGGCGGGCCCGCGCCGAGGACCGCATCCGAAGCGCGCGGGCCACCGGCCTGCGCAACCTGCCACTGCACGACACCGCGCAGAACCAGATCTGGCTGGAGATCGTTCAAATCGCCCTCGACCTGCTCGCCAGGATGCCGATGCTCGCCCTGACCGGGAAAGCCCGCAGGTGGGAGCCTCGTCGTCTCCGACTCCGCCTGTTCTCCGCCGCCGCCCAGCTCGTCACGACCGGCCGCCGCAGGCATCTGGAATTCGCAGGTCACTGGCCCTGGACCGACGTGATCACCGACGCACTCAACCGGCTCCACGTTCTCCCGAACCCCGGCTGACCAGTACGTCCACCGCCACTTCGCCCAGGAGCACCCCGCCCGGGACCGTGGAACCCGGCGCCCACCCGACGCGACAGCCGGGCCACGAACGCACCCACGACAAGCCCGAACAACCGAAACGGCCCGCCAAAAAATCCAACGGACCGTCATGAAACATCGAGGCTAGGCGCTCCGTATTCGAGGCGGCTACGAGTATTCAGGGCTGGTCCGGGGCCGGTGGGGAGGTGCGTCCGGCGATGTTGGCGAAAGTAGGTGGCCGCGGGCTCGGCATGGGCCGGAGGCACGTCGAGCGCGGTGGCGGCGAGTCCGGCGACGCCGCCGAGGAACGTTCGGTGGTCAAGGGCGGTCGGTGGCATGGGTTCCTTCGCCGTTGCTGATCGGCGGTGCGGAGGTGACGCATGCGTACAAGGGCCTGCCCGTGGTCAGGCCGGCCGGAGGTCTCCTTTCTCAGTCGTCCGGAATCCCCGCTCCGCTCAGCGCCGGCACCGTGTTCTCCGGCCTGGCCAGGGAGCGGGCGCCGTCACGGAACTGAGCGAGCTTGTCCGTGATCGTCTGGCCGACGGGGAGGTGGCCCCAGATGCTGATGCCCTGCATGGTGGAGGGCTCCCAGGTCGACTCGTCGATGACGATGGGGTTCCAGCCCACTTCCCATTCGAAGCCGGAGGGGGTCTGGGCGTAGTAGGAGAGTTCCTTGTCGTTGGTGTGCTGGCCCACCGACAGCGCCATGTTGAAGCCGAGTTCATGGACGCGCTGGTAGCTCTGGGCGACGTCGTCGAGGGTGGCGGCCTGGATGTTGAGGTGCTGGACCCGGGTGCGGATGGGGTCGAGGGGCAGTCCGCGAGTGGCGGCCACCGCGATGGAGTGGTGGCGCTCGTTGACCCGCAGGAAGCGGATCTTCAGCTTGACTCCGCTGATCGTCTCGTCGATGTAGTCGGTGAGCCGGGCGTCGAAGACGGTGTTGAAGTATCCGCGGATCTGGGCCGGTTTGGTGGACGTGAGGGCTACGTGGCCCATACCGGAGTCGCCCGTCACGAAGCCGGAGGCGAGCATCTGCAGCGGTGCGGACGACGTCACCGGCGTCGTGTAGATCTCCTGTGTGATGCCCTTCGGGCCGGGGAAGCGCAGCAGGCGCTCCACGCCGCGCAACTGCGCCTCCTCCGCGGTGCCTTCGACCACGGGTACACCGTGGACACGGATGCGGGCCTCGATCTGCTCGAAGCTTGCGTGGTCGTCGATGTGCCAGCCGGTCGTGACGACGTCCTCGGCGGGGCCTCGGCGCAGCAGGAAGCGGCACTCCGTCTCGTCGAGGCGAAAGCGCATGAGGTCGCGGGAGAGGGCGTCGTGGTGCATGCCGATGGCGTCGGTGCCGAAGCGGCGCCAGTCGGCGAAGCGGTCGGTCTCGATGACGATGTAGCCGAGGTGGACATTGCCGAACACGGAAGCGGAGGTGTTCACCGGCGTCCTCCCAGGAAGTCGGCGCACAGCCGGTTGAAGAGGTCGGCCCGTTCGAACTGCACCCAGTGGCCGGTGTTCGCGGCCACATACAGATCGCAGTTGGGCAGGCGTTCGGCCAGCGTCCGCCCGCCGGAGGGGCGGTTGACCTTGTCGGCGGCGCCCCACAGCACGAGGGTGGGCACCGGCAGCCGGGACAGGCGCGGATCGCGGGTGAAGTCCATTTTCCACAACGTGCGCAGCGCGTTCGGCCCGGAGGGGCGGCGCAGCGGCGGGGAGGCCACCACCTCGGGGTCGATGCTCGCCTCGTACCGTTCGTCGATGGCGGCCTCGGGGACCTCGGCGGCGTTGAAGACGAGGTAGTTGCGAATGAACTTCTCCAGCTTCAGCCGCGAGGGCCCGTCGCCGGTGTAGTAGTTGAGCAGGCTGTTCAGGCCGGGCGTGGGCAGGGCGCGGGTGGTGCCGAAGCCGCCGGGACCCATGAGGACCATGCGGTCGACCCGGTCGGGGGTGTCCAGAGCGAGGCGCAGCGCGGCCGATCCGCCGTAGCTGTTGCCCACCAAGTGGGCCTTGGCCAGTCCGAGTGCGTCGAGGAGGCCGCGGATGTGGTCGGCGAGGAAGCCGAAGGGGTCCGTGCCGTCGACGCCCTTGGTGCTGCGGCCGTAGCCGGGCAGATCGGGGACGATGACCCGGTGCTGGCGGGCCAGCTCGGTGATGTTGCGGTGGTAGTTGGAGACTCCGGAGGCGCCGGGGCCGCCGCCGTGCAGGAGCAGGACGGGCGGCGCGTCAGGGTCGCCCGCCTGGACAGCAAAGATCTTCCGGCCGCCGATGTCGTACGTGCTCTCCTGGAGGTCCTCGGATGCCGGCAGGCCGCCGGTGTTCTGCGTCACGGTGCGCCCTTCACTGGGGTGGGGGTGGCGGTGCGGACAGGGGTGAAGCCGCGGGGCGGCGGGGCGAGGTGCCCGCCGGGTCCGGCGGCGGTGTACACGTAGGCGTCGGGACGCAGGGCCAGGAGCGTCGCACCGTGGGCGCGCATCCACGGCAGCAGGACGCCGTCGGTGTCGACGAGGGTGCCCTCGGCCGGGCGGGATCCGGCGGGGGTGACGGTCAGGGAGGGCACGCGCGCCCAGGCGGGCTGTTCCGTGCTGCGGCCGGCGTGCAGGAGGAGCCATCTGCCGTTGAGCGCGTCGTCGAGGCGGATGCGTGCGCCGTCGGCGTCGACGACCCATGGCTGGGGGACCTGCCGCCCGGTCGCCTTGCTGCCGGACGCGGCCTGCAAGCCGGCCGTGTAGTGGGCGACGGGGACCCAGTTCGCGTCCTGCATCCGGGCGGCGAGACCCGGGAGGCGGGTCAGCACGGCGGACACGGCGTTGCGTGCGCGCGCCACCGCGGGCCGCCGCTCGGTGATGATCCGGCCGACGATAACCGCCCGCCGGGTCACCTCCTTGACGTGAGGCTTGCGTTCGGTCTCGTACGTATCGAGTACGGAATCGGGGAGTTCACCGCGGAGCACGGCGGCGAGCTTCCAGCACAGGTTCGCCGCGTCGCGCACGCCCGCAGCCATGCCCTGGCCGATCCACGGCGGCATGGCATGCGCGGCGTCACCGGCGAGGAAGACGCGGCCCACGCGGAAGCGAGCGGCGAAGCGGACGTGGTGGCTGTAGACCGTGGCCCGCACCACCTTGATCTGGTCCCGCCCGATGCCGTACCGGGCGACCAGGCCGTACACCGCGTCCTCGGTGGTGAGGTGTTTCTCGTCGTCGCCGGGCAGCACCGGGAACTCCCAGCGGTGATGGCCCAGCGGGGTGGGACAGTCGACCGCCGGGCGGGCCGGGTCGCAGCGGAAGCGCAGCCGGTCGTGGCCCGGCCACGGCTTGAGCATCTCGGTGTCGATGACCACCCAGCGGTCGTCGTAGGTGCGCCCCTCGTAGCCGACGTTCAACTGGGCGCGGGTCAGACTGGACCCGCCATCGGCCGCGATCACGTAGGCGGCGCGCACCCTGCGTACTGAGTCGTCGTCGACACCCGCAAGGGTCAGCTCCACGCCCTCGTCGTCCTGGCGCAGGCGCAGGCACTCGTGGCGCAGCAGCACCTCGACGTTCGGAAAGCGGTCGACGCCCTCGCGCAGCACCTGTTCGAGGGCGGGCTGGTAGATGAACAGCTGCGGCGGATGGCCGTGGCCGCGCGGAGTCGGCTCGGCGCTCAGGAACGCGCGGTTGTCCGCGTCGACGAAGTCGACCGGCTGCCCGTCGGACAGCATGTCCCGCTTGAGCCGCTCGGCCAGGCCCACCCGCTGCCAGATCCGCAGTATCTCCTCGTCGGTCGAGATGGCGCGGGCGCGGGCAAAGACCTCGGCGTCCCGCTCCACGACGAGGACGTCGAGACCGAGCGCGCCCAGCAGATTGGCCGCGGTCTCCCCCGTCGGCCCGTAGCCGATGATCGCCACGTCGTAGGCGCCGTGCTGCCCCATCCCAACCCCTTGCTGTAGCACTCACTCCAATTGGAGTGCACGCTACAGTAGAGAGGTGGCCCGGTACGGTCAAGGGCCGAGACAGCACGGACAGTAAGAGAGGCGGACGCGATGACCGGGTCCCAGGCACCCCGCAAGAAGCGGGCCAACGGAGTCGAGTCGCGCCAGCGCATCCTCGACGCCACGGTGGCGATCGCCGGCGAGCGGGGCTACGAAGGAACCTCCATCGCAGCCGTGAGCGCCCGGTGCGGGCTGCCTGCCAGCTCCATCTACTGGCACTTCAAGGACAAGGACGACCTGATCGCGGCCGTCATCGAGCGCAGCTTCGATGCCTGGCTATCGGCCATGGAGCTGCCGGGCGAGGAGACGGGAACCCCGCTCGACCGGGTCATCGCCATGGCGGCCGGCATCGCCAAGTCACTCGTCGACGCACCCGATTTCCTCCGGCTCGGCCTGATGCTCGCCCTGGAGCGCCGCCCCGCCGAGCCGCGCGGCCGCACCGTCTTCCTCCAGGTGCGCGACATCGCGCGGACGAAGATCATCGACGTGATCAAGGACCTGCAGCCCGGCCTGACCCCGGAACAGGTGCAGTCCCTCGCCACCTACGCGGTCGCCGGCGCTGACGGACTGTTCGTACAGCGCGAGATCCTTGGCGACGCCCTCGACCTGGTGGCGATGCTCGAACTGCACGCCCGGCTCCTGTACGCCGCCAGCGAGGACATGGCGGCACGGAACAAGAAGTGACAACCCCTCCCATTCGCGCGCCATGACGCGCGCCACAGGTCGATCCCTGCCCCCGCAGGAAAGACGGGATCCGCCGTGTCGATGAGGACGTCCGGCCGGGATGCCTCGGCCGCCGCCATCGGGTGGGCAGTGCGATCGGGAACCGGCCCACTGCCATGGTCTGCCAGGCCGCGACGGCGCGCACGCCCGTGTCACTCGCGTCGCAGTCGGTCATGAGCGCTGCCGCACGCCCGGCGGTCTCCGGGAGAACGACGGGCCGTTCGAGGCTCGCGCCGAACAGCGTCGGCACCGTCCGCAAAAGGCCAAAAACCTCCTTGAACTCGAGTTCGGGATAGGCGAGCGCCCTGCGCGGGACAGCGACTCGGAGAGAGGCATGCGCGGTTCGTCCATGGCGTGCCCCTCAGTACGGCGATATCGGCCTCCGTCCACGATCGGGGCCTTCGACGGGGCAAGGGCCAGGAACTGGGTGGCGGCATCACTGGCATCCAAAAGGAACACCGTGCCACCAGCGGCGACGAGAGTGCACGCCTGCGCCCGATCTTCACCGACGTTCAGCGATCCGGTGCCGCACAGCAGGATGTGGATGCGGTCCGTGCCTCGCGTGCAGGAGCGGACGGTGTCGTCCTTCAACTGCCGCCGTACCCAGGCATCGATGAGGCCGTCCCGGTTCAGGTGGGCCACCAGACGGCGTCCAGCACGAGGACCTCTCGACGGCGAGCACGATCCTCCCGACGATCGCGGGGGGTCTCGCTCTCACGGGATGTTCCCGGGTGAGGCGCACCCGATGTGCAGCAGAAGGGATCCCGGGGGCGAGCTCTCGGCCCAGCGCCGGGGGGGTGGCGTTGACGACAGGAACGGGGTGATCGCCCAGCAATGATCCTGTAGTGGTTACACCAATTGGAGCGACTGCTACGTTAAGGCCGTCCGTCACGCACCCTTGGAGAGCCGCATGCCCCTCGCCTCCGCCGACCGGCCCGGCCGGATAGACGTCCATCAGCACCTCATTCCACCCTTCTACCGGGATCTGTTGGCGGAGGCCGGCATCGGTGAGGCAGGCGGCAGGGCGCTACCCGAGTGGAGTCCCGAGGGGGCACTGAATCTGATGGACCTGCTGGGTGCGAGCTCGGCAGTGCTGTCCCTCTCCACGCCCGGCACCACGTTCGTCGACGATCCGGGCGAGGCTGCCGCCCTGGCGCGCCGTCTCAACGACTTCTCCGCCGCGCTGGCCGGAGAACAACCGAACCGTTTCGGGTACTTCGCGACACTGCCGCTCCCCAACGTCGCAGCCGCGGCGACCGAAGCGGTACGGGCGCTCGACGAGCTGAATGCGGACGGGGTGACGCTCCTCGCCAACACACGTGGCACGTACCTCGGTACGGAGGGCCAGGAGCCACTGTGGCGCGCCCTCGACAAGCGGAGCACCGTCGCCTTCGTGCACCCCGCCGAACTCCCGGCACCCGCGGTCGACGGCATCCCGCCGTTCGCCGCCGACTTCCTGCTGGACACGACCCGGGCCGCGTACTTGCTCGTCCGCAACGACATCGTGCGGCGCTTCCCGCACATCCGGTTCGTCCTCAGCCACGCAGGCGGCTTCGTCCCCTACTCCTCCCACCGCATGGCCGTGACCATCGCCGGCGAGACCGGCCGCAGCCCCCTCGACGTACTGGAGGACTTCCGCTCCTTCTACTTCGACACCGCGCTGTCCTCCAGCCCGGCCGCCCTGCCGACGCTCCTCGCCTTCGCCCGTCCCGGACACGTCCTCTTCGGCAGCGACTGGCCCTTCGCCCCCACGGCCGCGGGCCAGTACTTCGCCAACGGGCTGGCCTCGACGCTCGACGCCACCCAGCGGGCGACGATCGACCACGACAGCGCCGCAGTGCTGTTCCCCCGCCTCGCCACCGCTCCCGCCACCCCGGCGTTCACCCCTTCGCCACGGGAGCGCCTGCGCCGGACCGCCCAGCGCGGGGTGGCGCGCCTCGTCTTCAGACTTCTCCAGGCCGAAGGGAGCTGAGGCCTCACCACGCAAGCACGGCCTTGATCGAAGGACCGGCCGGAACCCGTTCACGCCGGCTCACGCCGAACCGCTCATACGCTGCGGCGCGGCGCCCTCGGGCCGGCGCCCCTTAGTGGCACCGCGGGATGCCAAGATGGCCGCCAGCAGGCCCGCGCCGATCAGCGCCGGCACCGCGAGGGCGTAGAACTTGCCGCCGAGGCCGAGGCCGGAGGCCACCATGAAGCCGGGGTACGTGGGCCCCACGATGCCGCCGATCCGGCCGACCGACAGGTTGAGGCCGAGCCCGGTGGCGCGCGCCCGCGCCGGGTAGTAACTGCTCACGTAAGCGTTGCTCAGTGTCCGCAGGCCCACGGTGCCCAGGCCGACCACGGCGATCAGCGCGTAGACGAGGACCGGGGGCGGCGCCACGCTCAGTCCCGTAAGGGACAGGGCGCTGGCCGGGCCGGTGCACACCACCACGCGCTTCCGGCCGAACTTGTCGGCCAGCCAGCCGGCCACGAGCACGCACACGGCCCCCGCCTTGAGGGCGATGAGCGAGCCGAGGGAGACCGAGAGGCTGTAACCGGCGCCGTGCAGCAGGTCCGGCAGCCACGCGCTCACCCCGAAAGTCACGAGCAGACAGCAGAGCGTGGCACCCCGGAACAAGACGGTGCCAGAAACCGATCTGCGGGTCAGCCGCCGTGAGGCGAGTGAGGGCGTGCGGCAGGATCGTCGCGCCCGCGCTCAAAACTCATCCGAGCCGCACCAGTTCGGTCCGCGCGACGGTGCCGGTGAGTTCACGCTCGGCCGTGGCGAGCGAGGCCGCGGCACGGCTGCGCCGCGAGCGCTTCGAGGCCGTCACCACCGCCGTCCCGCCCGAGCGTCTGGGTGCGCTGACCGAGGCGGAGGCCGAGGCAGAACTTGCCGAATCGGACGCCACGGACCTGCGGCGGGCCGATCCCGGCTACATCCCGCACCAGCCCGTCCCGGACGGCTGGGCGCGCCCGATCCCACCGGCCGCGAGCGGGCCGGACGACGACACCCCTGAGGAGAACGTGTGAGCGGCGACACGGACTACGGCAGGCTGCCCGCAGCGGGCCTGGCCCATACCGCTGCCTGCAATCCCCACCGGCACAACCGGACAGCCGGTGTGACCGGTCCCGCGGGACACTGTGCGCAGGCCCACCGGGCAGTGATGGCGTTTCGCCCTGTGCCCCGCACACCCCAGACCCAGGTGATCGCATGTACCCCTCCCGCCCCACCGCCCACCAGCCGCCCGACCGCACTGCGCTGCAACTGCAATGCGAACGGCTCGAGACCGGAATACAACAGCTCAAAGCCGCCGTCACCTCCCACACCGTCATCGATCAGGCCATCGGCGCCCTCACCACCCCCGGGCTCATCCCGCCCGACGAACTCCACCAAGCCCTGACCCGCTAGCGCACCCGCACCCCGGGGACAGGCCCCTACCACGGCACGCACCTCGTAGCATGAGACGCCACGGGTTGGGAGGCAGCCGATGGTCTCAGAGCATGACCGACAGTTGGTTACCGCGTTGGCACAGGCCGCAGTGACGCGGGCCGCGCCGGAGGAACTGTCGCAGTTCGAGGTTACGGCTGACGCGTTCTTCGCGTCATCGTCACGTACTACGCGGATCAGGCAGCGCGACGAACCGCTGGGGCTGGGGCTGGACAGCATTGTGGTGCTGACGAGTACAGTGGCGCTCAGTGTGGCCGTGGAAGTACTCAAGCACCTTGCAACCGACTACTCGGAGAAGGTGCTTGATCGCTTATGGCGGAGGGTGCGTTGGATCGCCGGGCGACGGGCTGAATCCGAAGACCTGGCGGCGCCTCCGCTACCCCAACTGACTGATCAACAGTTGGCCGAAGTGCATGTGCTGGCGCAGCAAAAGGCCCTGGCCGCACAGCTGCCGTCGGATCTGGCCGTACTCCTCGCCGACGGAATCGTCGCCGAATTGGGCAGGAACAGCGCCGGAGCCAACGTCATATCTGATACCGCGCCCGACACTACATCAGACACCGCACCGGGTCCTGCTTCCCTTTCTGACTCTGATCCCACGGGGCAGGAGTGACAGACGCGGCGGCACCACCGCTGAATCCCTTCGCCACCCCCTCCGGTACCGCCGTCCGCTTCGTCCTGCTCGTCGTCGCCGCCTCTACTGCTGCTGAGAACCTGCTCAGCCAGGACACGGGGCAATTACTCGGTCTGTCCGCCAGCGATGTGCTCACCTATCAGCACTGCATGATCGTCCGAACCCGCGAGGCGGTCGCCCTGCGGCATTCGAATGTGGGCGGGTCGCCCGACATCAGGGAGATCACCGAGTCGCTGCCCGCCTGCCACGATCCCAGGGATGTGTTCGGTCCCTGGCCCACGATCAGCGCTCTGTTGCTGTTCTGGCTCATCGTGTTCGTCGTGTACTGGTGTCTGCCTGCCTGGCGGATCCGCCGGAAGCGACTGCGCCGCACCGGTCCCGCTCTGCTGCCGGAGATGGCCGCGTACCTGAGCCGGTTGCAGGAACAGACCGGTGTCCGTGAGAGTGTCACCTTCCTGCTGGACCCCCTTGATCCCCGGGTGAACGGCTTGGCCTTCGGAAGAGTCGGTCGGCGCTACGTCGTCATCAGCGGCGGCCTGGCGGCATTGTTCAGCCAGGATCGCCATGCGTTCCGCACGGTCCTTCTGCATGAACTCGCGCATCTGCGCAATCACGACGTGGACATCACCTTCCTCACGGTGACGGTGTGGCGGCTGGTCGCCTTTCTTCTCCTCCGGCGTGCGGTCTACCTCTTGCTGGCGATTCTTGTTGGGCGGTTCTCCGCCGACCGTGTCCTGCCTGACACAGCCAGCACCTTGCAGACCGCCGTGTTGACCGCGCTGGTGCCCCTGGCTTGCAACGCGGTGCTGCGCAGTCGCGAGTTGTACGCCGACGCCAGGACGAAGCTCTGGGACACCGGCCCGAGCAACATGCAGCATCTCTTCGACGTCTACTCGGCCCACCCCGCACCCGGCGGGGGAAACAGACGGCTGCTACGCAAGCATCCGTCGCTCGGCGAGCGCCGTACCGCACTCACGGACACGTTCAACTTCTTCCGGCTCGGTTTTTGGGAATCGGTGAGCCTGGGAGCGACGGCAGCCATTCTCTTCAACAACATCTCAGATCTCATGGCGCATCCGGTGGATTCCCCGGGCGCCCGGATCGGCGACCACGTCGCGATCGCCGTCGCGGGCCCCCTGTTCACGGCTGGACTGACCCTCTCGGTCTGGCGTGTCGCCGACAGGTGCAGAACCTCGGGTACCGCCATGAATCTCGGGCCCGTGGCCGCCGGAGTGGGCCTCGGGCTCTGCCTTCGCCCAGTCACCAGCCCGAGCACCGCTCTGCTCGTCCACGAATTTCGCTCCTCGCCGGCAGCCACCCTCCTCCTCTGGTCCGGACTGGCCCTCCTCTGCGGTGTGATCGTCGTCTGCTGGATCGGGCTCGTCACTCGCGCGTGGGCCCCCGTCGCCGCTGCCAGAGACCGTCCGGCGCTCCTCATCTCCGCTGTTATCGCCGCGGCCTCGCTCCCCATGACGTTCTGGGTGTTCTACACCCTGCGGCAAGCAGACGTGGCCTTGTACGCGCAAGCGAACGCCGGCCCGCGCGCGGGTGCCCTGCGCTCCTTCCTGGCCGCGGCTGGGACGATGCTTTTCGGGGAGTCGCCCTGGGTAGTGATCACCGTCGTGCTGCTGCTCGCCGTCGTTCCGCTCGCCGGTCACGCGTGGGCGCGCCGGTGCGGACGTGGTCCAGGGGGCCGCAGCATGCCCCCGGAACACGCTGTCGCGTTGAGGACCGGAGTGGTTTGCGGGGCCGCAGGGGTGTGGAGCGGATACCTGCTCCTTGTGCTGGCCGGGGAGAAGGTCCAAATCATGGACGTCGAGGCAATCACCGTCGTGGCCGAGCTGACGGCCGCCGTGGTGACTTCCGCGCGCACCAAGGACCTTCGCTTTCCTCATGGCGTCGTCGCCGCTTTCGTGGCCGGTGCCATAGTCCCGCTCGGGACGTTGACGGGGCTTCGAGTACTGACCGGTGGAACCTGGTATTGGGATGTGCCGTCCCGGTCCCCACTACCAACGCCGCTGGAGTGGTGGTCGGCTGTGGCTATTCCGACTTGGGGGTTGCTCGTGGCCACGGCCGCGGCGGCGCTTACGGCGGGACTGGCAGAGTGGATACGACGTCAGCAGCGCACCTCGGCCAAGGCGGGGACGACGCCCAATGAGGGCACCGGGTGAGGCCCGGCCTGCACCCGGTGCCGCAGGCGGCCAGCAGGCGTCCGCGTCGTTGAGCACGGTACAGTGCGCGCCTTCCTCCTGATCGGGACACCTGGAGACTGCGACATGAGGTCTCGGAGGAAGTGGCACCCGGCTGCCCTCAGTCCGTGGACTGCGGCCGTCCGTTACCGCGGCGCCGTGGTCCGGTGATCACTCGGGCTCAAGGAGCGCCCCCACGCCAGCGGCGGCATATGAGGGATGAGTGCCTGCCCCTTCGACGCGACGCGCCCGCCACTGACAGGCTCCTGCCGAGGGCACCGAGCTGGAGCGAATCACCGCCGGATGGCCCGGCCATACGCGCTGACGGTAAAAACCGTCGCTCACCGACCGTTGTCAGTGGGCGAGGAGCAATTGTCAATTGTTGTGGATCACCGCAGGGAGTCTCAAGCGGCCCGTAGCCATTGATCGAGGACTGCGAGGTCTTCGTCGGCGAGGCCGCGGGACGACGCGATGCGGTGAAGGAGGGCCGGGGCGGGGTGGTGGGTGGACACCCAGTTCCGCTCGGCTTCGGTGATCTCGTCGTCGACCCAGATGAACGGGCGTCCGTCCGCCCATGACACCAAGGTTCGGGTCCTCCAGTGGATCCCGAACCACTTGTCCTCGCGTTCCTGCGCGTCGGAGGTCTCCGGCCAGGTCATGACCGGCAAGGGCGGCAGGCCGAGCCTGGGTGCCATGTTCGAGGCGGGCACCGTGGCGGACGAGGGCGACGAGGTGGGGTGCGTTGATCGCGCGCCAGCGGGCCTGAGCAGACTCGGCGAGCATGAACATCATCGCCAGGGCCGTGGCCGGGCTGCGGGCGCCGCGGGTGACCTTGGTCCGCAGCTTCACCGTGCTGAAGGTCGACTCGATCGAATCCGTCGTTCGCAAGTGGACCCAGTGCCCGGCCGGAAAGTCGTAGAGCACCAGGAGTTCATCGACATCGTCAGTGATCTTCTTGACGGCTCTGGGCCACTTCGCGCCGCAGGTGCGCCAGAAGTCCTTCACCGCCTTTTCGGCGTGATCGCGGTCCTCGCCGTCATAGATCTCCTGCGGCGCCTTCTGCGCGCCGGGCTGGGCCGATCTCGGCAGGGCGTTGACCACGTTCCGAATCTTGTGAACCCAGCACCTTTGACGTCTGGCCCGCGCAAACACCCCGGCCAGGGCCCACCACAGACCCGTGGCTCCGTCGCCGACGACGAGCGCGGGATCGCGCATGCCGCTGCGGCGGCAGTCCCGCAGGAGGTCGGCCCAGGACTCGGCCGACTCACGCAGGCCCTCGGCGAGCGCGATCAGCTCCTTACTGCCCTCGTTACGCCGCCCATGAGGACCAGGACGCTGGAGCGGGCCTGGCCGAGGCGGACCCCGGGGCGGACGCCGTCGGCCCACACGCACACGTAGTCGTATCCGGCCAGGTCCCGGTCCTGGAAGGCGGCGTGGTCGTCGCTCCACTGCTTGGTCGGCCGGGCCACCGTGGCCGGCGAGAGCCCAGCGGCCGAGCCGGGGAACTGCTCCATCGCGGGCACGAAGTCGCCGGAGGACAGCCCGTGCAGGTAGAGCAGGGGCAGGACCTCGCTGATCTTCGGGGACTTCCGGCACCAGCGGGCGAGGATCTTGGATGAGAACCGCTTGCCCTCGCCCGTCTCGCCGTCGACCCGCTCGTCGTTCACCCGCGGTGCCTTGACCGCAATCGGCCCGGCGGCGGCGGTCACCGTCCGCTCGCGGTGGTGGCCGTTACGGACCACCAGAGGACGACCTGCCTCGTCCCGTTCGCCCGCCAACTCAGCTATGTACTGGTTGACCTCGGCTTCCAGGGCCGCGGCGAGCATCCGACGGGCACCCCCACGGACGATGTCGTCCATCAGGGAGCCGTCCTGGGTAGCGCCGTCCTCGTTGACTACGCTCAGCACGGGAGTGCCTTCCCGACCCGCGCTGCAACACGGGCCTACTCGATGACCAGAAATCGATCACTCGGGAAGGTACGCCTTCCGAGTTCCGCGAGGCACCCCTCCCACGTCCGATCCACAAGTCTCGAGCATTGCTCCGAGACACCGCCTGGAAGTGGCGTCTGGATCGTCCGGTCCGGCCCCACAACCGACCGCGACTTCACCGATCTGGCATGAGAGGCCAGTCCCGTGTCAGCGCGCGGTGTGTTCAGGCACCGCCCGGTCGGCGAAATCCCGAGTCGCAGCAGCGGTGTCATCATCCCGTACACACCAGCATCCGGCTGAGCGGCGCGACCAACGACAACGTGCTCTGCCAGACCCGCATCGGATACCTGGCGGACACGGTCGTACTGGGCGAGACCGCCGACTTCGTGCCCTCCTTGGCCCACCACCGCCCGAGCCCCGGCGACCGGGGCTCGGGCGTGGCGGCGACGCCGGGCCGTCTGTCCCGCGGCCCGGCGTTCACGTGTGTCAGGCGGCCGCGGGACCGGGCAACGGATCCTCGTCCGCCGGGTCGTGCAGCGGCGGGATGAGGAGGGAGAGCAGCAGGGCTCCCAGCGTGACCAGGGCGCCGAGCCAGAAGATCCAGGAGTAGCCGGTGTCGAGGTAGAAGGCCGTGCCCTCGACGACGGTACTGTCCGAGGCGAGCACCGCGTAGGCACCCGCCGTGAAGATGGCGCCGAACAGGCTGATCAGCATGTTGAGCATGCCGCTGCCCAGGCCCTGTTCGTCGCGGGTGACCACACCGACCACGAGTGCCGGTGCTCCCGCGACGACGACACCGGCGCCGATGTTGGCGACGCAGGAAGTGAGGATGAGTTCGAGTCCGTTGCCGTGGTAGAAGCCGACGAGCGTGTAGCCGACGGCCATCACCGCCAGCCCCGCGCACCAGATCCTGCGGGCGTCGAAGTGGCGCAGGTAGCGGCTGACGAGCAGACCGGTGCCGAACATCACCAGGTTCCAGCTCACGCTGACGACGGCGTTGTGGTGGGCCGTCCAGCCCAGACCGGCCGACACACCGGGGATGTGCGGATAGAGGGCGAGCAGGATGGCGAGGCCCGGCAGGGTGAAGGCGACCGTCTGGGCGAGGCCGCCCGCGGTGAGCGCGAGGGCCACCGGGCGACGGCTCAGCACCCGCAGGTCGAGGATGGGGTGGCTGCTGGAGCGCTCCACGAACCAGAAGGCGGTCAGCGCGACGGCCCCCGCCGCGAGCCAGCCGAGGGTCCGCGGGTCCGACCAGCCCCAGCTCTGGCCCTGGCCGACCGCGTAGACCACGGCCGTCAGGCCACCGCCGAGGACGAGGCCGCCCAGCCAGTCGAACCCTGCGTCGAAGGCGTGCCGCGGCGTTTCCGGGACGAGCACCGCGACCAGGGTGAAGGCGACGGCGGTGGCGGCGGCGAGGAACCACAGGGCGCCGCGGTAGCCCCAGTTGTCGACCAGCCAGCCCGCCAGGAACGGGGAGACGATGGCCACCAGGCCGACGCTGCTGCCCATGATGCCGCTGGCCTGCTTGACCAGGCGGGGCGGGAAGACGTCCCGCACCGCGGCGAACGACAGCGCGCCGAAGGGCCCGTAGAACCCGGCGAGCGCCCGGCCCGCCAGGACCAGCCAGAAGCTCCCGGCCAGTGCTGCCAGCATTTCGCCGAGGGCGCCCAGAGCCGTCATGGCGAGCATGACGCGCTTCTTCCCGTACAGGTCACCCAATTTGATCGCGAAGGGGGTGAGCAGGGTGGACGTCAGTGTCAGTGTCAGCCCGAACCACACCACCTGCGTGGTGTGGAAGGCCTGCGCGACACCCGCTGTGGCGTTGGCGCCGAGGATGCCGCCCGCGGCCAGCAACTGGGTCGGCCAGGCGAGTGCGATCAGCAGCAGTACGAGGCGGGGAGTCCACCGTCCGTCCGCGGCTGCGCGGCTTGCGAGGTCGACTGAGGGGCTTGATGACGTCGGCGTCATGCCAGCCCTCCTTTCACGGAGGTGCCGAGGGAAAGGGGAAGAGCGGGGGGTGGCGCGCAGGAGAGGCGCGGCGTCTGTACGCAGGTACGCAGGTGACAACGGCGTGACAGCGCGGCAACCGTCATCGCGTGACGTTGACTATGACCCGAACACCTAGTGTCCGTTAGGTATCAGAGTCGTGACCCACGTCACACAGCTCACCCTCGGGCGGTCGGCGGGCAGGAGCGCCCGCGCGCCCCACCGGTACTGTTCTGTCATGGCGACACCCAGGGGACCGCGCGGCCCCTACACGGCGGGCCGGGCGCGGCGCACTCAGATCCTGGAGGCGGCCCTGCTGCGCTTCGGGCAGGACGGCTACCGGAAAACCTCCCTCGCCCGCATCGCACGCGACGCCGAGATCACCGACGCCGGACTGCTCCATCACTTCGGCGGCAAGCAGCAGTTGCTGCTCGCGGTCGTCGAGTACTGGCACGAGCGCATGGACGTGCGCTGGGAACGGGTCTCGGACTCGGTACGGGACGCCTTCCGCTGCCATCTGGAGGACACGGCCGAGACGCTCACCACGCCCGGCATGATCGAGCTGGCGGTCGTCCTCACCGCCGAGGCCACCGTTGCCGGTCATCCGGCCCACGACCACTTCACCGGCTGGCAGGAGAAGGGCGTGCGAGAACTCGCCGACCGCCTGCGGGCCGGCAGCCGAAACGGCGAACTGCGGCCCGACCTGGACCACGAGGGCATCGCCCGCGAGTGCGTGGCCATGGACGCCGGACTGCAGCAGCAGTGGCTCGCCGGCGGGCGGTCCTTCGACCTGGTCGCCGTCATGCGCGGCCATCTCGACCGCCTGATACGGGCCATCTCGACCGACGGGCAGGGACTGTAGGGGACGTACGGCCCCGACCGGCACCGCCTTACGAGCCATCCCACTACTTGTCATGCTCACGTCACCCAACGATACCGATCGCTGACGTGTCTCAGGTCACACACCTGAACACCTAGCCATCACTAGGTATTGGCCCGCATGATCGTGCTGCTCACCACCGGTGCTGAGAAAGGCCGCCATGCACCACCACTGGACCGCACGTGTCGTCTCTCCCCGCCCCTCCGACCCCGCACCCGCCGAGGGGCCCCGCCCGGCCGCGCTGCTGCGCGGCGAGTTCACCCCGCGGGCGGCCGTGCGGACGGCCCGGCTCCGGGTCACCGCGCTCGGCGTCTACGAACTGCAGCTCAACGGCCGCCTGGTAGGCGACCACGTCCTCTCCCCCGGTTGGACGAGCTACCGCCACCGCCACCGCTACCAGTCCTTCGACGTCACCGAGCTGGTCCGCGAGGGGCGCAACGCCTGGGGCGCCCACCTGGCCGACGGCTGGTACCGGGGCCTGCTCGGATTCAACGGCGGCACCCGGGACATCTACGGCGAACGCACCGGGCTCCTCGCCGAACTGCGCCTGGAGTACACCGACGGCTCCGCCGACACCTTCGTCACCGACGACAGCTGGCGCTGGAGCCCCGGGCCCATCCTCGCCACCGGCCTCTACGAGGGTGAGGAGTACGACGCACGCCAGGAACGGGCGGGCTTCGGCGAGGCCGGCTTCGACGACTCGGCATGGCGGCCGGTGAAGATCCTCGACGACTTCAACACCGCCGTCCTCTTCCCGGCCGACAGCCCTCCGGTGCGCCGTACCGAACACCTCGCGCCCGTCGCGGTGACCACCTCACCCACCGGCCGTACGGTCCTCGACTTCGGCCAGAACCTCGTCGGGCGGCTGCGCATCCGCGTCCGCGGCGAGGCCGGCCGCACGGTCACCCTCCGCCACGCCGAGGTCCTGGAGGACGGCGACCTCTGCACCCGACCGCTGCGGCACGCCACCACCACCGACCGCTACGTGCTGCGCGGCGACCCGGCGGGCGAGGAATGGGAGCCCCGCTTCACCTTCCACGGCTTCCGCTACGCCGACATCGAGGGCTGGCCCGGCGACCTCGACCCGGCCGACATCACCGCCGTGGTCCTCCACAGCGACCTGCGCCGCACCGGCTGGTTCTCCTGCTCGGACGACTCCCTGAACCGCCTGCACGAGAACGTGGTGTGGGGCATGCGCGGCAACTTCCTCGACGTACCCACCGACTGCCCGCAGCGCGACGAGCGCCTCGGCTGGACCGGCGACGTCCAGGTCTTCGCCCCCACCGCCGCCTACCTCTACGACGTCGGCGACTTCCTGCGCTCCTGGCTGCGCGACCTCGCCGCCGACCAGGAAGCAGACGAACGGCGCGTCCCCCCGGTGTTCAGCCCCGACATCCCGGTGATCACCCCGGTCCCGATCCCGCCCGGCAACCCGCCGATGGCCGGCTGGTGCGACGCGGCCGTCATCGTCCCCTGGGTGCTGTACGAGCGGTACGCGGACCGCGATGTCCTGCGTACCCAGTACCCGTCGATGCGTGCCTGGGTCGACGCCGTCGACCGTATCGCCGGTCCTGACCGGATCTGGGGCGAGGGGTTCCAGTTCGGCGACTGGCTGGACCCGACCGCCCCGGCGGACGACCCCGGCCGCGCGATGACATCGTCCGCCCTGGTCGCCACCGCATACTTCGCGCACTCCGCGCGGCTGCTGGCCCGCACCGCCGAAGTCCTCGACGACAAGGACGAAGCGGCTCGCCACCACGCCCTGGCCGACGCGGTCCGCAACGCCTTCCGCGCCCGCTTCCACACCGGCGGCGGACGGCTGACGGAGGAGACCCAGACCGCGTACGCCCTGGCCCTGTGCTTCCGGCTGCTCGACGACGACGAGCGCGCCGCGGCCGGACGCCGGCTGGCGGAGCTGGTGGCGGAACGCGGCCACCGTATCGGCACCGGCTTCCTCGGCACTCCCCTGGTGTGCGACGCGCTGACCGACACCGGACAGGTGGACACCGCCTACCGGCTGTTGACCCAGCGGTCCTGCCCGTCGTGGCTCTACCAGGTCGACATGGGCGCCACCACCGTGTGGGAACGCTGGGACAGCATGCTGCCCGACGGCAGCGTCAACCCCGGCGAGATGACCTCCTTCAACCACTACGCCCTCGGCGCGGTCGCCGACTGGATGCACCGCACCGTCGCCGGACTGGCAGCCGCCGAACCGGGCTACCGGCGACTGCTGATCCGTCCCCGCCCCGGCGGCGGTCTCACCTGGGCCCGGGCCGAGCACGACACCCCGTACGGCCGGGCCGGGACCGGCTGGCGGCTGGAAGGGGGCACGCTGCACGTCGACCTCCTCGTGCCGCCCGAGGTCACCGCGCTGGTCGAACTGCCGGGCGCGGAGCCCGTGGAGATCGGCCCCGGCCGGCACACCTTCCTCACCCCGTTTCCCGCGCCCACACGGTGACGCCCGCGGGCCGACTGCCAGGCCGTCCGCACACCGGATCGCCCGCTCAGTGCAAGGAGCACACACACATGACACACCTCAGCCTGCCCGACACCTTCCTGTGGGGCGTCGCCACCGCGGGCCACCAGAACGAGGGCGACAACAGCGCCAGCGACACCTGGTTCCTGGAACACACCACACCCTCGCTGTTCCGCGAGCCGAGCGGAGAGGCGTGCCGGGGCTACCAGCAGTGGGACACGGACCTCGACCTGGCCGCCGGTCTCGGGCTCAACGCCTTCCGGTTCTCCGTCGAGTGGGCCCGTGTCGAACCAGAACGCGGGATCGTCTCCGCCGAGGCCCTCGACCACTACGAACGCAAGGTCGACGGCTGCCTGGAGCGCGGCCTCGCCCCCGTGGTGACGTTCAACCACTTCACCTCACCGCACTGGTTCGCGGCGGCCGGTTCCTGGACCGCCACCGACGCCCCGGCGCTCTTCGCTGAGCAGTGCAACCGCGTCATGGCACGCTTCGGCGACCGCATCGCCTACGGCGTCACCCTCAACGAACCCAACCTCGAACAGCTGCTCCAGGCGGGCGCGAAACTCCCGGCCGAGGCGGAGGCGCTCAAGAACCGGATGCTCGCCGCCGCCGCACACGCCGCCGGGAGCGAGACCTACGCCAGCGCGAATGTCATCCCCGCCGACCGGCAGGACGAGTTCCAGGAGGCGTTCACCCGCGCCCACCGTGCCGCCCGCGCCGCGATCAAGGCCCGCCGCGGCAACCTGCCGGTCGGCGTCTCCATCGCCATCGCCGACGAGGTGGCCGTACCCGGCGGCGAGGAACGCCGGGATGCCAAGCGCGCCGCCGTCTACGACCACTGGCTGCGCGAGGCACGCCACGACGATTTCATCGGCGTACAGAACTACGAGCGCATCGTCCACGGTCCCGACGGCGAGGTGAGGGTCGACGGCGAACTCAACGGCATGGGCACCGTCATCGAACCCGGCTCCCTCGCCGGCGCGGTGCGCTACGCCCACGAGGTGTCCGGAGTACCGGTGCTCGTCACCGAGCACGGCATCCAGACCTCCGACGACACCCAGCGCGCCGCGTTCGTCCCCGCCGCCCTCGAAGGGCTCGCGGCCGAGGTCAACTCCGGCACGCCCGTCCTCGGCTACTGCCACTGGACGCTCATGGACAACTTCGAGTGGATCTTCGGATACGGCGCTCAGCTCGGCCTCCACGAGGTCGACCGCGAGACGTTCCGGCGCCGTCCGAAGCCGAGCGCGAAGGCGTACGCGGACGTGGTGCGCGCCCACCGGGAGGCCCTCACGAGCAGCCGCGACTGAGCCGCTCGACCCTCGACGCTCCCGAGCCACTGCGCGCAGCGCCTGCGGAAAGCAGATGTCCTCCACCTGGCTGCCGTGAACGGTCCCGGGTGTGACCGCGTCTACCTGACCGTCGGCCTGCCGGGGCCGGAAACACCACGAAGAGCTGCCGGAGCGCTGTCCGTACTCAATGCGCTTCAGGTAGCCGCCGCGGGTGCGGGCGGGGCGCTGTTCGCCCACCGCGACGGCGCAGTCCTGGTCACCGGCACCTACCGGCCGAATCCCGCACTCTGCGCTTCGCCGACCGCCTCGTCGACGCGCTCCTGCGGGCCGGTGCCGACGAACAGCGGGCGGCATGGACGGCCTGGACCATCAGCTACCGCACCCTCGGTCCGGCCCAGGAGGAACAGGCCGCCCCCCAGGAGGGCGGCGACAGGCTCGACCGGGCCGCCGAACCCGGCGCGCAGCCCGCGCTGCAACGGGTTCTGCCCCACCTCCGGCAGAACTTCGAGGAGCGCTCCGCCTTCGGCTTGGAGGCGGTCCTCTCACGCATCCCCTCATGACGCGCGCCCCCGGGGCCGCCCGGATGCCGCGCCGACGACGGCCCCGACGTCATGCCCCTGCCGGCAACCGGACTCCAGCGGCCGCCTCGTCGCAGGGCCCGGCAGTGGCGGGCCAAGTCGGTAGGGGTCAAGCGGCCCGTGCGTCCGGGAAATCGCTGTCGAGGTGGTGTTCGCCGGGGCCGACGGTGACCGGCGGGCAGCCGGGCAGGGTGATCACGCCCTCGCAGCCGTCCGGGACGGTCACTCGGGCACGGATGCCCGACCCGGTCAGCTCCCAGGAGATCCCGGCGGTGCCGTAGGGGGTCTCATGGCGGGCCTCGGCCCAGGTGATTCCGGCACCGGGCCGGGGCCGGAAGGTGAGGGTGCGGTAGCCGGGCCTGCTGAGGCCGAGCCCGGCAACGGTGCGGTGGAGCCAGTCGGCGACGGCACCCAGGGCGTAGTGGTTGAAGGAGGTCATGCCGCCGGGGTTCAGCGTGCCGTCGGGACGCAGGCTGTCCCAGCGTTCCCAGATGGTGGTGGCGCCCATGGAGACGGTGTACAGCCATGAGGGGCACT
This sequence comes from Streptomyces sp. NPDC059785, assembly GCF_042732375.1. Classification (NCBI taxonomy): domain Bacteria; kingdom Bacillati; phylum Actinomycetota; class Actinomycetes; order Kitasatosporales; family Streptomycetaceae; genus Streptomyces; species Streptomyces sp. NPDC059785. The sequence goes on along the minus strand of NZ_JBHWHV010000070.1, from coordinate 20,301 downwards.
GGGTCTGGGTGAGCAGCCGGTAGGCGACGTCGAGGTGGCCGGACTCGGTCAGGGCGTCGCAGATCAGCGGGGTGCCGACGAAGCCGGTCGCGATGCGGGCGTCGTCCGCCAGGACCAGTTCGGCCAGCCGTTCACCGGCGAGGGCGCGCTGCTCGTCGCCGTCGAGGAGGTCGAACACGAGGGCCACGGAGTAGGCGGTGGGGCTGTCGCTCGTCATACGGCCCAACGCCCGCACGTACCGGCCGCGGAAGGCGGCGGCGACCGCGTCGGCGAGCCGGCCGTAGTGGTCGGCGGTCTCCGTGTCCCCGAGTTCCCGCGCCGACCAGGACAGGTGGCGGGCGGAGTGGGCGAAGTAGGCGGTGGCGACCAGGTAGCGGTCGGTGCGCGAGGCACCGGGGTCGTCCGGCGGGGCGATGGGGTCGAGCCAGTCCCCCAGTTGGTCGCCGGTGTCCCAGATGCGGTCCTCGCCCGCGAGCCGTTCCAGCAGGTCCACCCAGGCACGGCCCATGGGGAAGTGCCGGCGCAGCAGTTCCAGGTCGCCGAAGCGCTGGTAGAGGACCCAGGGGGTGAGGGTGGCGACGTCGCCCCAGGCGGCGCCGGGCTGGACGGGTGTCCACATCGGCCCGCCCGGGATGACCGGTACGTACCAGGGGACGGTCCCGTCGGGCAGCTGCTCGACGGCGACGTCGGTGAGCCAGGAGTCGAGCATGCCGGCGCAGTCGTAGAGGAAGCTCGCGGTCGGGGCGAAGACCTGGATGTCGCCGGTCCAGCCGAGCCGTTCGTCGCGCTGGGGGCAGTCGGTGGGGATGTCGACGAAGTTGCCGCGCATGCTCCACACCACGTTCTCGTGCAGGCGGTTGATCCTGTCGTCGCTGCACGCGAACCAGCCGGTGCGCCGCATGTCGGTGTGGTGGACGCGGGCGGTGACGTGCTCGGCGGTCAGCTCGCCCGGCCAGCCGCTGATCTCGGCGTAGCGGAAGCCGTGCAGGGTGAACCGCGGCTCCCAGGTGAGGGGGCCGTCGCCGGCGAGGATCAGGGTGTCGGTGGAGACGGCTTCGCGCAGGGGGCGGGTGGCGAGTTCACCGTCCTGGACGACCTCGGCGTGCCGCAGGGTCACGGTGTGCCCGGCGGGACCGTCGGCGCTCACCCGCAGCCGGCCGACCAGGTTCTGGCCGAAGTCCAGGAGGAACCGGCCGGTACCGCGCGGTGTGATGGCGGCGGGTGGTATCTCCTGGGTGCAGCGCACCGGGGACGCCTGGGGGGCGACGAGGGTGCGCGGGTCGCGTACGCGCACGGCCACCGGGCTCCAGTCGGTGTCGTCGTGCCCACGGTCGTCGTGCCCGGGGGCGGACCAGCCGGGGTCGTGCAGGCGGGCGTCGAAGGTCTCCCCCTCGTACAGGCCGCTGAACAGCAGGGGGCCGGGGCCGGCCTGCCAGGAGGCGTCGGTGGCGACGACCGTGGTGGTGCCGTCGTCGTGGGTGATCTCCAGTTGCGCGATCAGGGACTGGTCGGTGCCGTAGAGGTCGCGGTGGCCGCCGTCGAAGCCGATCCGGCCGCGGTACCAGCCGTCACCCAGCCAGGCGCCGATGGTGTTGGCACCTTCGGTGAGGTGGGCGGTGACATCGTAGGTGTAGTAACGCAGCCGTTGTCCGTAGACGGTCCAGCCCGGGGAGAGGGTGTCGTCGCCCACGCGGGAGCCGTTGATCTCGGCTTCGTAGAGGCCGTGCGCGGTGGCGTAGAGGCGGGCGCGGGCGACGGGCCGGGCGAGGTGGAAGTCCCGGCGGACGCGGGCCGGCCGGCGGTCGCTGCCGGGTTCCTCCTCCCAGGCGGCGCCGACCGGCTGGGCCAGCCAGTCGTCCGCGTCCAGCAGGCCGGCCTCGACGCTCGCGGGCGGCGACCAGTCGGACGGCTCACCTCCCGCGGACCAGGTGCGCACGCGGACGGTGACGCGCTCACGGGAGGCGAGGGGCCGGCCCGGCCAGGGCACCAGGACGTGGTCGGCGCCGTCGACGCGGCCGGTGCGGTGGAGTGTGCCGTCACGGTCGAGTTCGAGTTCGTAGGCGCTCTGGTGGCGGCTGCCGGGGGGCAGCCGCCAGGACAGCCGGGGGTCGGGCCGACCGATCCCGAGGCCGTCCCGCAGGTGCTCGAAGGTGACGGGGGTGGGCTGAAGCGACACAGCTGGGAAAGCCTTCCGTGAGGTGGGCGTGTGACAACCGGTGGGGGCGAGAGGTGGTTGTCAGCCCTTGACGGCACCCGAGGTGAGGCCCTTCATCACCTTCTGGTTGAGGAAGAGGTAGATCAGGAGGGTGCCGAAGACGTTGATGCAGATCGCGGCGAACAGGGGGCCGTACTGGGTGGCGCCGAAGTCGCCGGTGAAGTTGAGCAGGCCGACCTGGACGGTGCGCAGGTCCTGGCTGTTGGTGAAGGTCAGCGCGATGAGCAGGTCGTTCCAGATGAAGAAGAACTGCACCAGGCCGACGGTGAGGACGGCGTTGCGCACCATGGGAAGGCTGATGGTCCAAAAGGCGCGCAGGATGCCGGCGCCGTCGATGGTCGCCGCCTCGAACAGCTCGCGCGGCACGCTCTTGTAGTAGGTGGCCATCATGAACACCGTCAGGGGCAGTCCGGTGCCGGTGTAGGTGAGGATCAGCGGCCACAGCGTGCCGGACAGGCCGGTCTGGAAGTACACGGTGAACAGCGGCAGCAGGATCATCTGCGAGGGCACCATCATGCCCGCGAGGAAGACGAGCAGGGTGAGGCTGCGGCCCTTCCAGACCATGATCTGCAGAGCGAAGCCCGCCGCCGTGCCCAGCAGCAGGATCAGTGCGAGGGCCGGCAGGACGGCGAGCAGACTGTTCTGGACGTACAGGCCGATGTTCCCGGTGGTCCACGCCTCGGTGTAGTTGCCCCACTCCCAGTGGGTGGGCAGGCTCCAGGTGGAGTGGTTGAGGTAGTCGTCGTTGGACTTCACCGAGGTCAGGAACATCCACAGCAGCGGATACACCTCGACGACCAGCAGCAGGGTGACGACGAGCTTCACCCACAGCCGCCGGGGACGGCGGCGGGCCGTGACGGGCGCGGGGCCGCGGCCGTCACCCGTGACCGACGCGGTCTTGAACGGCGTGTCGATGGCCATGGGATCAGCCCTCCGTGAGGTCGCGCCGCGAGACGCGGTAGACGACCAGGCTCACCAGGAGGCACACCACGGTCAGCATCAGTGCGATGGTGCTGCCGTAGCCGTACTCGCTGTAGGTGAACGACGTCTGGAACATGTACAGGGTCAGCGGGGTCGTGCCGTTTCCGGGGCCGCCGTTGGTGAGGGCCACGATCGAGTCGAAGACCTTGAGCGTGCCGTTGATACTGAAGATCAGCGAGGACATCAGCACCGGGAACGACATGGGCAGCACGATGTGGCGGACGAGCCGCAGGCCGGAGGCTCCGTCCAGGCGCGCCGACTCCAGGACCTCCTCGGGGATGTCGACGAGCCCCGCGAAGAGCAGGACGGCGTAGAAGCCCATCGAGCGCCAGACATCCATGACGACCAGCACCCAGAAGGCGCTGCCCGCGCTCGCGAACCAGTCGACGGAGTCGATGCCGACCGCGTTCAGCAGGGCGTTGACCGGGCCGGTCTGCGGGGCGACCTGGAAGAACTTCTGGAAGAGCAGGCCGACCGCCACGGTGGGCAGGACGACAGGGAAGAACACCAGGGTGCGGATGAGCGCGGAGGCACGCTTGAGGAAGAACACGTACAGCAGCGCCAGCAGATAGCCGGCGACGACCTGCCCGGCGGTGACCACGACGGCGTACTTGAGGGTGAACCAGAGGGCGTCCCGGGCGGCGGGGTCGGTGAACGCCCGCTGGAAGTTGTCCAGGCCGTTGCCGGTGAACCCGTCGATGGTGTTGCCCTGGGTGAAGGAGTAACCCAGCGACCACACCATGGGCACGAGCATGATGAGGGAGTAGACGAGCAGAGCGGGGCCCACCAGGATCAGGATGGCCCGGCGGTCACCGAGTACGCGGTGCATGGAAGAGGGTCCACTTCTTCGAAGAAGGTGTGCGGGACGCTACGGGGCCCGGTCGCGGCGGTCACGAGCCCCGTGCGGCCCGGCTCACTTGCTGGACAGGGCGTCCTGAACGGTCTGCATGAACTGCTCGGCGCTCATGCTGCCGTTGACCAGGGAGGCGGCGTTGGTCTGGCTGACGGTCGTGGCCTTGGTGCTGAACAGCGCCTCGAACCACAGCACGTTCTGCTTCGAGGAGCTGATCGTGTCGCGGACCTGGGTGGTGACCTCGTTGGCGTCCTCGACCTCGGTGTTCACCTTGAAGCCGGAGATGGCGCCCTGGTCCTTCAGCGCGGTGCTGCCGTAGTTCTTCGTGATGCAGGACACCCAGTCGCCGGTCTTCTCGTCGAAGGTCTTGGCGCCCAGGGTGATGCCGAGGCCGACGTTGGAGGGGTACTGGTCGATCGACCCCTTGCCTCCGGACACGGCGGGGAAGGGCATGAAGCCGATGTTCTCGGCGCCGACCGTGTTCTGCTTCTCGTCGGCGATGTTCGCCAGCGCCCAGCTGCCCATGTAGAGCATGCCGGCCTTGCCGGTGAGGAACTGGTTCATCGAGGTGTCGTAGTCGATGGAGCCGACACCCTTGCCGAAGTAGCCCTTCTTGCCCAGTGCTGCGACCTCCTCGGCGGCCTTGACGTACTCGGGGTCGGTCAGCTTCGCCTTGCCGTCGGCCACCTTCTGCAGCGCGTCGGGGCCGAGGCTGCGGTAGAGGTAACCGCTGATCAGCCGGGTCAGGGGCCAGCCCTGCTGACCGGAGGCGGAGAACGGCTGGATGCCCTTGGCCTCCAACTTCGCGGCGGCCGACACCAGTTCGTCCCAGGTGCCGGGGACGTCCAGACCGTTCGCCTTGAAGATCTTCTTGTTGTAGAAGACGCCCTCGATGTTGTACTCGTACGGCAGCACCTCCAGCTTGCCGCCGTACAGCGCCTTGACGGTGGAGACGGCGGCCGGCTCCAGCTGGTCGAGGACGCCGAGCCGCTCGAGTTCCTTCTCCAGGTCGGCGACCTTGCCGGACTTCGCCAACTGCTGGGTGAGCGCCGGGGCGTTGCCCGCCGCGAACTGCACGGGCAGGGCGCCCTGGCCGGCCAGCAGCTGCAGTTTCTGGTCCAGGCTCGCCTGCGGGACGGTCTCCACCTTCAGCGGCAACGCCGTGTTCTGGTCGGCACATGCTCCCTTCGACAGGGTGGTCAGAGCGGTCTTCACGGTGGTGTTCTCCGTGACGCTCAGGTAGCTGAACTCCTTGGGCGAGGCGGTCGAGCCCTCACCCGCTCCGCCGCACGCGGACACGAGCAGGACCGTGGCGACCGCGCTCGCGGTCAGCCCCGCGGCGCGGTTCCTGCGGGCACGAGGCGAGTCGGTGGTCACAGATGGCTCCCAGTCGTCGTTGAGGTGAGATGCACGGCGCGGACCCGCAGGGAAGATGCGACCCTGATTTTGTGGAACGTTCTTCACGCCGGAGTGCGCACCACAGTGCATGCAGCTCGCGACCGCGTCAAGACATGAGGCGGTAACATCGGCGCGACGCCGCTTCCGTCTGGCCAGTGAGACATCTGATCGTGTAAACCGTTGCATCAAGCAGAGTCGGTACACGGAGCCGGTACACGGAAGCCGGTGCACCGAGTCGATGAGCAGAATCGATGAGCTAAGTCGATCCAGGGAGCTTCGGTATGCGGCAGGACGCTCGGCGGGACAAACGCGTCACCATCACCGACGTGGCGCGGCACGCGGGCGTGTCCACCGCGGCGGTCTCCAAGGTCCTGCGCAACGCCTACGGGGTGAGCGCCGCGATGCGGGAGAAGGTCCAGGCGGCCATCACCGAACTCGACTACCGGCCGCACGCCGCCGCCAGGGGCATGCGCGGGCGGACGTACACGATCGGCGTCCTGCTGGACAACATCCGGAACACCTTCTTCGCCGACATCCTCGACGGAATCCGCGACGAACTGCACGACAGCGAGTACACCGTGCTGATCGGCGCCGCCGGCTTCGGCGCCGCCGCGCAGAGCAGGACGACGCGGTCCATGGTCGACCGGCAGATGGACGGGCTGATCCTGATCGCTCCGGGGACGCCGCGGACCGAGGTCCTGACCACGGCTCAGTCGACGCCCACGGTCGTCATCGGCCACCATGACCCCTCGGAGCTGCACGACTCCGTCGTCGACGCCGACGGAGTGGGCGCCGGACTCGTGGTGGACCATCTCGTCGCGCTCGGCCACCGCAACATCGCCCTCGTCTCGGCGCCCGGCACCCGGTCCAGCAAGTGGACCCGCACTCCGGAGATCGTGCTCAGCAACGGTTACACCGAGGCGATGGAACGGCACGGCCTGTCCGAGCACACCCGCGTCTGCCGCGCCGCCTACTCCGACGACGGCGGCTACAAGGCCGGAATGAGCCTGCTGAGCGGCGAGGACCGCCCCACCGCGATCATGGCCGGCGCCGACGTCGCCGCCCTCGGTGTCTGGCGGGCGGCGCACGAACTCGGCCTGCGCGTACCCGAGGACGTCTCCCTGGCCGGCTACAACAACACCACGCTCGCCGACCTCGCCACCGTGCGGCTGACCAGCGTCGACCAGGCCGGACACGACATGGGCGGCACCGCGGCCCGGCTGCTGATCGAACGCGTCGAGGGCCGCCGCGAGCACGCCGTGCAGACCACCATGACGCCGCGGCTGGTCGCCCGGCGCAGCACGTCGGCACCCCTCTCGTAGCCGGGTGCGCGCCCCGTGGACCGTGTGAAGCGCAGAGTGGGCATGGCGGACGTGGCCCGCGAGGCCGGCGTGTCGCTCGGCACGGTCTCCAACGTGCTCAACCGACCACACCTGGTCGCCCCGTCCACCCACGCCCGCATCCAGGCGGTCATCGACCGGCTCGGTTACGTACGGAGCGAACAGGCGCGCGGACTGCGCGGTGGCACGTCCCGCCTCGTCGCCGTCCTCGTCCCGGACCTCGCCAACCCGTTCTACAGCGCTCTCGTCCGCGGCGCCGAGGAGCGGATCCGCGGCGCGGGACTCGGCGTGCTGGTGTGCAACAGTGCACGCGACGCCGCCGAGGAGCTGCGCCTGCTGGGCATGCTGACCGAGCATCAGGTCAGGGGCGCGGTGCTGGCACCGACCGATCCGGGCGGAGCCGCGGTCGACGCCCTGCGGCGCAACGGGGTTCCCCTCGTGCTGGCCGATCACCGTGCCGCCGCCGAGGACGCCTGCTCCGTCGCCGTCGACGACGTCCTCGGCGGCTACCTGGCCGCCCGCCATCTGCTCGGATCGGGACACCGCACCTTCGTCCATGTCACGGGTCCCGCGTCGCTGCGGCAGGTCCGGGAACGACGGGCCGGCATCGCGCGGGCCTTCACCGAGGCCCGCGTACCGCTCCACGGGGTGCGCGACCTCGGCTGCCCGGAGCTGACCGTCGCCGCGGGCCGGGACGCCGGCGGCCGGCTGCTGGGCATGCCCGGGCGTCCGACCGCCGTCTTCTGCGCCAACGACCTGCTCGCGCTCGGCCTCATGCAGACCGTCTACGAAGCCGGGTTACGCGTTCCCAGGAACCTGGCCGTGGTCGGGTACGACGACATCGACCACGCGGCGTCGGCCGTCGTGCCGCTGACCTCCGTACGCAGACCGGCGGCGGCCATGGGAGCCACGGCCGCCGCCAGACTCCTGGCGGAGACCACCGGGGAACTGGCCGGCCACCGGCACGAACAGACCCTGCTGGAGCCCGAACTGGTGGTGCGGGCCTCCACCGGTTCCCCGTGCGGGCCCTGACACGGCGGATCGGTGCTGTCCGCTCGGCGCCGCGTGCTCGACCAGTCGTACGACGGCGTCCCGGTCGCAGTGGTGACTGACCCCGGGCTGGACCTCCAGGGTCACGGAACTGTCCGTGAGCGCGGTGACCGTGGCGTGGACTCCGCGGCAGGTGACCACGCGGTCACCCGGGCGCAGTGCGTCCCACAGCGCGGTGAGGGCGCGCGCCACCTTGCGTCCGGGCGCACCTGGAAGAAGCAGGCGAGCGGGGCGGGCAACGCGAGCAAGCCACGTACTCGCACAGGACGCCGACCAGGGCCTGCGCCGCGGAGCCGGTGCCGGCGCGCGGTGCGCGAACGGCCCTCCGCCGCCCACTGCCGGACATCGCCCGGCGGCACGGTCCGCACCGCGGGCAGGTGGGGTTGAGGTATCCGCCCGCCCGCGGCACCGGCATCACCGCACGGTGATGATGCCCGCGTGCTCGGCCTCCGCGACCGAACCGCCCACGTAGACCGGTACCTTGCCTACTGGGGTCGCCCAGCGGCTCCGGGCCTCGTCCCAGTAGGACACCGCGCGCCGGGGCACGGTGACGGTGACGGCGCGCCGCTCCCCCGGCTTCAGCGTCACCTTGGTGAAACCCGCCAGTTTCCGGGCTGGGGTGTCCGTGCTGGTCGGCAGGTGACCTACGTAGACCTGGACGACGTGCGAGCCGGTGCGCCCGCCCGTGTTGCGCACCTCCACGCTCACCTCGGCCACGTCGGCAGTGCCGGACAGGTCGCGCACGCGCAGCCGGCTCTGGCCGAACGAGGTGTAGGAGAGACCGTGTCCGAACGGGAACAGGGGCTTCTCGCCGTGCTTGACGTACCACTTGTAGCCGACGTGGACGCCCTCGTCGTAGACGATGGTGCCGCCGGCTCCGTCGCTCTTGCTGCCGGTGTAACGGGCGGGTCCCTGCTCCTCGTCGGCGGGGAAGGTGACCGGGAGGCGGCCGCCCGGCTCGGCGTCGCCGTAGAGGACGTTCGCGAGGGCGGTCCCGGTCGCGGCGCCCTGGTACCAGGCCTGGAGGACACCCTTCACCCGGCTCAGCCACGGCATGAGCATCGGTCCTGAGGTGTTGAGGACCACGACCGTACGGGGATTGGCGGCGGCCACCTCCTCGATGAGCCGGTCCTGGTCGCCGGGCAGGGAGAGGCCGTCCCGGTCGATGGCCTCGCCGGTGTAGTTGTTGACGAACACCACGGCGACGTCGGCACGCGCGGCGGTCTCGACGGCGGCGGGGATGAGGGACTCGGGCTGCCAGCCCAGCTTCATGCTAGGTCCCCGGTCGCCGGCGTCCTTCGTGCTGTACTCGACGGCGATGTCGAGCGGTTCGCCTCCGTCGAGTTTCACGACGCCGCCGATGGCCGACTCATGGGGCCCGATGAAGGAGTCCCACAGGTACCGCGACCCGGAGAAGACGGTGGTGCCGTCGACGACGACCTTCGCGGCTCCGGACAGCAGGGCCGCGAAGCGCACCCAGCCGGTGACGGGCGGCGTGATGGTGCCGGTCCAGCGGGCCGACCACTTCGCCGGCAGTCCGTCGACGGGATCGCCCGAGCGGAAGTCGACCGTGGACGTCACGGCGGTGGCGAGGGGCTCACCCGCGAAGTCCTCCCCGGCGAAGAACTCGGCGCGCAGGCCGGCCGCGCCGTCCGGGGCAGTGAGGACGTCCGACGGAATCAGCGGCAGGGCGACGTCACCGAGGCTCCCCTGCGAGAACAGGACCCGGTCCGCCCCGGCCTTGGCACGGACGGCTTCCAGGGCGGTCGTGAAATCACCGGGGTCCACATAGGAGGAGCCCTCGACACCGGTGATGGCGTCCTTGCCCGCCGGGCCGATCACCGCCACGGTCCGCCGCTTCGACAACGGCAGCACCCCGCCCGCGTTCTTCAGCAGTACGGTGGCCTGCTCCCCCGTCTCACGGGCGAGCCGCTGATGGGCGCCGGTGGTCACCGTGTCCGCCGGGGCGTCGGGCAGCGGATGGTCGAAGGCGCCGGAGGCGAACAGGGCGTAGAGGATACGGCGGGCGGCGTCCCGGGTGCGCTCCTCGGGGATGCGGCCGTCGGTGAACGCCTCTTTCGGGGTGTCCGGGATCAGCGCCCCGGAGTCGACGCCCGCCTTGAAGGACTCCACCCGGTCGCCCTGCGGGTAGAAGTCGGTGCCGAGATATCCCTCGAGGCCCAAGTCCTGTTTCAGGGCGGTGACGATGTGGGCGTTCTGGCAGCAGAACACGCCGTTGACCTTGGGATAGGAACCCATGACCGACAGCGCGCCGCCCTCACGGATGGCATGTTCGAACGCCGGGTAGTACACCTCGCGCAGCGCCCGCTCGGAGACCTGCACGTCCAGGTAGTTGCGGGCACTCTCCTGGTTGTAGACGGTGAAGTGCTTCAGCTGGGCGATGACGTTCCTGCTCTGGAAACCCTGGACGACCGCGGCTGCGATGACGCCGCTGACCAGCGGGTCCTCGCCGTACGCCTCGCACTCGCGGCCGTTGCGCGGATCGCGGTCTATGTCGAGGGTGGGGCCGAGCAGCACGTTCCAGCCCTTGCCGCGCGCCTCGGTGCCGATCGCCGCCCCGTACTCCCGCGCGAGGCCGGCGTCGAAGGTGGCGGCGAGCGCGTTGGGAGCCGGGAAGGCGGTCACGCCCGTGTCGCCGCGCAGCCCGTCGGAGGCGTCCACCCTGGTCATCGCGGGTATGCCGAGGTGCTTCAGCGGCTCGAAGTCCTCCGGGTCCACGGCAGTGACCAGGGTGACCTGCTCCTCGAAGGTCATGGCCGCCAACAGCGCCTCGGCACGCCTGGACGCGGACCGGCCGCGGTCGAGCCATCCCTGTTTGGCCGCGGTGCCGGTGGCGGGTGTCCGGGGCGCCGCCGCGGCGACGGGGACGCCGGTGGTCAGGACCGCGGCCCCGCCGAGGGCGGCGACGGACACGGCCACGACTTCGCGCCGGGACAGGCCTCTGGGGTGGTTCACGTGGAGTTCTCCTTGTGGTGGAACGGGGCGTGTGGAGGAGGGAGTCGGGGCGGCGACGGTGTGCCGGCTCGGCGGGGCGTTCCCGTGCCGACCGGAGGCGCGCGGCAGCCGGTGCGCGGCAGCCAGTGCGCTCAGCTGGTGCGCGGCAGCCGGTGGCCGCCCTGGCGGGGTGACCGAACCCCTCCGGCGGGACGGATGAACCAACTTGTGTAACGTTCTTCAAAGTTGAGGTGCGCACCACAGTGCGCTCGGGGCGACATGGCGTCAAGACTCCGTGCGAAACAAGGAAGAAACCCGAACGCCGCGCAACGGTCGCTCGGCCCCTTACCCCGAGCGGTGTAGACCGTTACTCATCACCCTGGGCGTCCGGCGGCGCACGGGACCGAACCGGGAGTCGCCGACGCCCGCGCCGCACAGCGACCAAAACGACGCAACGTGGCATCAACAGCCCCGCGCCGCCGAACTTTCCCCACGCGCCGCCGTCACAGGTGTTGACACACTCCGCCACCCCTTTGACGATGGGCCGCGCCGAAGCCGTAACCGACCGACCACCGGTCGCGGCACGGGATCCGACAGTCAACCCACCGCACCCCGCCCCGCCATCCCTGGCGCATCGCCGCACTCCACTCCCCGTCCCGCGCCAGTCGATTGAAACGTTTCACTCAGACCGTCCGCATGGACGCGTCTCCCCGTCCCGCTCCGCCCGAAGGGTTCAGCCCATGACCGCACCGCCCGCAGGCCCCCCACCGGCAGTATTCCGAACACACCCCCTTCAGCGGCGCCGCGTCCGAACGCGAGGCGTGCTGCTCACCGTCTCCGCACTGTTCGGCTCTCTGCTCACCGCTGTGTCCGCCGCGCCCGCGCAGGCCGCCGCGCCGGACTTCGGCACCAGTGTCACGGTGTTCGATCCGTCGATGTCCGACGCGGCTGTCCAGGCGAAGATCGACGCCGTCTACAGCCTCCAGAAGGACAACGAGTTCGGCACCGAGCGCTATGCCTTCCTCTTCGAGCCCGGTGAGTACTCCGTCGACGTCAACCTCGGCTACTACACCTCCGTCGCGGGCCTGGGCGCGTCCCCCGACGACGTCACGATCAACGGCGCGGTACGCGTCGAGGGCCGCGACGACGCCCTGACCAACTTCTGGCGCTCGGCGGAGAACCTGTCCGTCGCACCGTCCGGCGGCACCAACCGGTGGGCGGTGTCACAGGCCGCTCCGCTCAGACGCGTGCATGTGCGGGGCGACCTCGACCTGCACACGGCCGACTACGCCTATGCCAGCGGGGGGTTCATCGCCGACACCGAGGTCGACGGCACCGTCGACGCGACGACCCAGCAGCAGTACTACACCCGCGACAGCGTCATCGGAGCGTGGACCGGATCGGTCTGGAACGAGGTCTTCTCCGGCGTGTCCGGAGCACCTCCGCAGTCGTTCCCCGATCCGCAGATGACCACGCTGGACACCACGCCGGTCAGCCGGGAGAAGCCCTACCTGACCGTCGACAGCGCCGGGAACTACTCCGTCTTCGCACCCTCGGCCCGGTCGTCGTCGTCCGGCACCACCTGGTCGTCGGGCGACACGCCCGGGACCTCGCTCCCGTTGAGCTCCTTCTACGTCGCCAAGCCGTCGGACACCGCCACCATCCTCAACGCCCAACTGGCCGCGGGCAAGAACCTGCTCATGACACCCGGCGTGTACCGGCTGTCGCGGCCGCTCGACGTCTCCCGCGCCGGCACGGTGGTCCTGGGCCTCGGCTTCCCCACCCTCGTGCCGACGGCCGGGAACTCCGCCGTGCGGGTCGGTGACGTCGACGGGGTACGCCTCGCCGGCCTCCTGGTCGACGCCGGAACCCAGAACTCGGCCGACCTGGTCCGCATCGGGTCGGCCGACAAGTCATCGGTACGGCACACGGCGAACCCCACGTCGGTGCAGGATGTGTTCTTCCGCGTCGGCGGCGCCACGGCGGGCAGGGCCACCAACAGCCTGCTGGTCAACAGCAACGACGTACTGCTGGACGACGTCTGGGCCTGGCGCGCGGACCACGGGGCCGGAGCGGGCTGGACGACGAATCCCGCGTCGACCGGCGTCACGGTCAACGGGGACCGCGTCACCGCCCTCGGTCTCTTCGTCGAGCACTACCAGAAGCACCAGGTCGTGTGGAACGGACAGGACGGCCGCACGGTCTTCTACCAGAGCGAGTTGCCCTACGACCCGCCGTCCCAGGCCGACTGGATGAGTTCGGCCTCCTCCGACGGCTATGCCTCGTACAAGGTCGGCGACTCGGTCACCCGGCACGAGGCCTGGGGGCTGGGCGTGTACTCCTACTTCAACAAGGGACAACCCGTGCGCGCGGAGCGAGCCGTCGAGGTACCGGAAACCTCCGGTGTCGCGCTGCACGACATGGTCACCGTGTTCCTCGCGGGCAGCGGCGGCATCGGCCACGTCATCAACGGCGCCGGCGCCGCGGTGACCGCGTCCGGAGACACCGCGTACGTCGTCGACTACGCGGGCGGGACGACCATCACGACCACCGGCAAGAAGGGCGTCGCCGCCATCACCTCGACCGGTGACGCGGCGAAGCTCGCGGCGCTCGGCAGTACCTGGTACTACAACTGGTCGGCGTCCGGCGCGAAGGCGGGCGCCGCGGAGTACGTGCCGATGGCCTGGAACAGTGCCGCTTTGAGCGACGACACCGTGCGGACCCTGACCGCCGGCGCCGCGAACGGCGACTACACCTCCGTACTCGGCTTCAACGAACCCGACCTCGGCGACCAGGCGAACATGACGGTCGAGCAGGCTCTCGACGCCTGGCCCGCCCTGCAGTCCACCGGCCTGCGCCTGGGCAGTCCGGCGCCCGCGAACTACTGGAGCGGCTGGCTGGACGACTTCATGGACGGCGCCGAGGAGCGCGGCTACCGCGTCGACTTCATCGCCCTGCACCTGTATCCGGACTGGACCAACCCCGGCGCACTGGAGGAGGTACGCGGCATCCTGGCCGACGCCTGGAACAAGTGGCACAAGCCCATCTGGCTGACCGAGATCGGCACTGTCGACACGTCGGGCTGGAAGGAGATGTACGGCACCCCCACCCAAGCGAAGGCGGACGGCTTCATCCAGAAGGTGGTCCCGCTGCTGGAAAGCCTGCCGTACGTCGAGCGGTACGCCTGGTTCGCCGACGACTGCGCCAAGACCACCACCTGCCGGTACTCCACGCTCTACGGCACTGACGGCGGGCTCACCAGCCACGGCAGCGCCTACGCCGCCACCGGACCTGTCGGCCCCACCGGTCGGTTCCGGCTCGTCAACAAGGCCCAGCCCACGCTCGCCGTGCACGCGACGGGCGAGTCGTACGACGACAGCGGCGCCCTGAACGCCGCCGTCACCCCCACGTCGTGGGGGTGGGACCAGCAGCGCTGGAACCTCACCGAGGCCGACGGCGGATACTACGCGGTCGTCAATGCCGGCGATCCGGGGCTGCGACTGACGACGACAGCGGATGCCTACCCGTCGGGAACCGGCAACCGCCGGATCGCGGTCGCACCGAACTCCGGCTCCGACGACCAGTTGTGGCGCATCGAAAAGACGTCCGACGGTTACTACCGGCTGATCAACAAGGCGCGAGGGACGGCGCTCCAGTCGACCTTCGACACCTACAACGGCTCGTCCGACGCCCGGGAGCTGGCCGGAACGTCGGCCTCCTTCGTCAACGACCAGCAGTCCTGGGCTCTCGTCCCCGGATGACATCGAGACCCGAGCAGGCTCACCACCTGCGCGGGGTCGCCTCGGCACCGAGGCGCTCGAGCCACCCGTCTCGCTCGCCGCTCCTCCGGGGCCGGCTTTCCTGAGGGTGGCCGAGCGCGACGGACAACCACAGGGCGGGAATGCCTCGGCCAAGGCACTCCCGACGGGTCAGCCGGGTCAGCCGGTCACGCTGTCACGGCTGCCCTCGTGCGGAGCGTCACCGAAGTACGTGGCGACAACCTCATGCGTAGGACCACAAAGGCGCCGGAGCTTGATCGTCGCCGCCGGGCCACCATGCAGGCGTACGGGCCTGCCGCACTCGGCACCGTCCACCGTGAACCGGACGATGCCGGTGGGAGCCGGCCCAACGCCGGCCGCCGTGACCCCGTCGGCGTCCAGCCGCTCGGCGGCTTGGAGCACGTACTCGGGGAGCTTCGACGTGGCGGCTAGTAGGACTCCGTTGGGTGTTTCCGTTCGTGCTGATCAAGAGCATGTTGAGGGCTGCGGACGCATATGAAGTGGAGTGCGTGCGGCCGGCCGGGGAGCGTCCGCGCCGGCTGGCCCGGGCGGCCGCGGTGGCCGGGCACGGCCGCTGGGACGGCGTCCTGCCCCAGGCGCACCTGCTGGCCGAATGGCCCGACGGCGAGGACACACCGACCCGCATAGCGAAACTACCTTCACAGTACAGAGGGAAGTCACAAGGCACCCGAAGCTGCTGCCCCGCAGGGGCGCACATGTCCTGAGTCATGACCAGCTCGTGAGCCGAGCAGACGAAGCGAAGACCTTCCGGTGCCCCTCGGGCGAAATGTTCTTGTCCATGCTTTTTCCGGCGACCCGCCCACTTCAAGGCTACGCAGAAGCGCTGGGTGGAGGGCCGCTCGGTTCATCGAGTCGGCGCAGCCTGTCGCGAAGGGGCCCGGCGTCCGCATGGCCGATGCCCTCCAGGATGTCCAGCCCTTCTTTCCACGCGGCGCGGGCCTCGTCCGGGTGACCGGCCGTCAAACTGGTGTCTCCTAGGCGCTTGAGCGATCCGGCCATCATCCAGGGAACGCCGCCGGACTGTTGGTAGAGGGTGAGGGCGTTGCGATATGCCGTGACGGCTTGCTCATACTGGCCGAGGTGGTGGTGGGCGTGACCGATGCTGTCCCATGTGTGCGCCGCGTTGATGTCGTCACCGAGTTCCTGTTGCAGTGTCAGCGCCTGTCGACAGTGGTCGAGGGCCTGCTGGTGCTGTCCGAGCAGGGTGTGGGACCAGCCGACCGCGTTGAGCGCGGTCGCCATCGCCATCCGGCTGCGGCGTCGGTCGGTACGACGGGCGTCCGCAGCTCGAAGGAGTTCGAGGAATCGCCTCGAGGCGCGGAGCGCGGCCTCCGGATCACTCCGGCGCTCCCCCACCCAGGCAACCATGAGATACGCCTCGGCGCAGGCTTCGATGTCACCCGATGCGGTGAACAGTTCGACGGCCTTCTCGGCGTGGGCGTGGGCTTCGGCGATGCGGCCGGTATTTCCCGTGGCGAGGGTGAGGCCGTAGTGGACATGCGCCTGTGCGGCCGGGTCTCCCAGTCTGCGTGCCGCCTCCATGGCGGTGTGGTGCACGGCCTCCTGCTCCCGCCACAGGCCACGCCAGTGGAGATCGTGCCCCATGACCCAGGTGAGTTGCCAGGTGTGGACGTCGAACCGGTGCGCGGCGGCCTGTTCGACGACCGCGAGCATGACCGGCAGCTCGGCACCGAACCAGGCCGTGGCCTTCGCGGTGTTTCCCGCGAATCCCTCGGCACTCACCCCCTCGGCCCGGGTCGCCAGGGGAATCAGTACACGTGATGTGGTCAACGCGAAAGCCTCGTGGGCGGTGTGCAGGTAGTGGTCGAGCATGCGGTGCCGGGCCGCCTGTGTCTCCTGGACCGGGTCGGTGACGTCGACGAGTCCCGTGGCGTAGGCGCGCAACAGGTCGTGCGAGGCGTAGCGGCCGGGAACCGGTTCGTCCACGAGGTGGCCCTGGATGAGTTCGGACAGCAGTTGGCGGGTGTGGGGAAGAGTGAGACCGGCCAGGCTCGCGGCGGCGGGCAGGGTGATGTCGGGGCCGGGGTGCAGGGCCAGCAGCCGGAACAGGCGGGCGGCATCGGGGGTGAGGGCATGGTAGGACCAGGAGAAGACAGCGCGTACGTCCGCGGCGGTGTCGCCGTCGTGGAAGGCATCGAGACGGTCGGCGCTGTCGCTGAGTTCCGCCGCGATCGCCGACAGGGGGAAAGCGGACCGGATCGCCGCGCGGGCGGCGGTGACCGCGAGGGCGAGTGGCAACTGGGCGCAGCGGGCGATGATTTCTGCGACGGCGTCCGGTTCGGCCTGGACTCGGGCGGGCCCAAGACGCCGGGCGAGCAGTTCACGGGCTTCGGGCACGGAGAGCACGTCGAGGTTCAAAGGGTGGGCGCCGTCGACGGCGACGAGGCCGGCGAGCCGGTTGCGGCTGGTGACGATGGCCAGGCAGCCGGGCGCCGCGGGCAGCAGGGGGCGTACCTGCGCGGCGTCGCGGGCGTTGTCCAGCAGCACCAGCACGCGCTTGCCGGCGAGCTGGGTACGGTACAGGCCGACCAGGGCGTCGACGTCCTGCGGGAGCCCGCGCACGTCGGTGCTCAGCGACTCCAGCAGGGTTCGCAGGGCGTGCTCCGGCGAAACCGGTAGACCCGCCGGGTCGAAGCCGCGCAGATTCAGATACAGCTGGCCGTCCGGGAAACGGTCGGCGACCTGCCGCGCCCAGTGCACGGCGAAAGTGGTCTTGCCGACACCTGCCATGCCCGCGATGGCGCTGACCACCACCGTGCCGTCCGACGGCAACCGGGCCACCTCAGCCAGTTCAGCGGCTCTGCCCACGAACACCGGCAGTTTTGCGGGCAGTTGGGCAGGTATGGGTAAGGGGGCCTCGACAGGCAAGGAGGTGGGAACACCGGCGGGTACGGGTGCGGCCGGAGTCGGCAGCGTGAGGAGCCCGGCATCGGCCCGCAGAATGCGCTGGTACATCGCCTGCATTGCCGGGCCGGGATCGACCCCCAGCTCGTCCACCAGAACAGTCTGCGCCTCGCGGTAGCTGGTGAGGGCCTCCGCCTGCCGCCCCGACCGGTACAGGGCGAGCATCAGCAGCTCCCGGAACCGCTCGTCCAACGGATGCTCGGCGACCAGTCCGGTCAGCTTCACCACCGCCTCCGCGTGAAAGCCGAGGTCGAGTTCGGCCGTGACGCGAGTCGCCTCCGCGGACAGCCGCAGCTCCCCGAGTCGCTGCCGCTGGGTCTGCGCATACGCGCCCTGGACACCGGACAGGGCCGTTCCTCGCCACAGGCCGAGCCCGTCCCGCAGGTGTTGCGCCGCACTCTCGGCGTCTCCCGCACGTCGCGCCTGCTCAGCTTGGTCAAGCAGGTCCCGGAAGACTACGAGGTCCAGCGCGTCCGGCGAGAGGCGCAGCTGATAGCCGTCCCCTGTCGAACGGATCACGGAGGACGCGACGTCCCCGGTGGGCTCCAGCGCCTTCCGCAGCCGGTGGACGTAGGTCCGCAGAACACCGAGCGCGGTAGCCGGCGTCTCTGTCCCCCAGACCGCGTCGACCAGGCCGCTCGACAACACCTGCGCACCCTCCGCCAGCAGCAAGGCGGCCAGTACCGCTCGCTGCTGGGGCGGGCCGAGCTCGATCTCGGCCTCACCGCGCCATGCCCTGACCGGCCCCAGAACCGAGAACCGCAACCGCTCGCCCACCGAACCGACATCCTCCCTGGGAGATTCGCCTCCGAAGCCCTGAACGGTTCAGCCGACCGATGGCCCGAAGAGCGGCGCAAGGAGGGGCTCTCGTTCACGGTGCACCGGATCCTAGTCTCGGTCGAGGACGAGGAGGAGCGATGGGCGGCGATCGAAGACGCGTCGTTCATCCCACGCACCGGAGCGAGGCAGTGGACGCCGCACGGCGCCAGGCCGGCTTGTACGGGCCCGCGGGCCGTCGTGTCCGGCTCATGGGGCGGGCTGCGGCCCGGTCAGGCGCCAGGTGTCGCGGACCAGCAGCGCGGCGGCAGAGGTGAGCACTACGGCCGCCGCGCAGACCAGCGTGGCGGCCTCGGTTCCCAGCGCCGAGGTGAGCGGACCGGCCAGGGCCAGGCCGAGCGGGGCCAGTGCCATGCTGCCCAGCCAGTCGTAGGAGCTGATCCGCGAGAGCGAGTCGGCCGGAACCTCGCGCTGCAGGGTGGTGGTCCACAGCACCCCGAAGATGTCGGTGCAGACACCCGCGAACAGGGCCGCGAGGACGGTCAGCCAGAGCGGTGCGCCGGTGCCCAGGGCCGCCATCGGCAGGGCCAGCCCGATCGAGAAGAGCACACCGGTCCGCAGCGGGTACCGGAACCTGATCCGGGCGGACAGGCCACCGCCGCAGATCATGCCGATCGCCTCGGCGGCCAGCACCAGGGACCAGGACCGCGCCCCGTCCCAGCGCGCTTGGGCCAGGGCCGGCCCGAGCGCGCTCTGCCCCAGGCTGAGCGCGGCGGTGGCCACCGAGAACGCGGCCACCGTGGACCACACCCAGCGGAGTGCGGTGAAGTCGCGCCAGCCGTCCCGCAGATCGGCCAGCACGCCGGCGGCCCGGGCCCTGCTGTCGCGGCCGAGCCGCATGGCGGCGGTCAGGCCCGCGCTGGCGACGAAGGACACCGCGTTCAGCGCCAGCACCGCCGGGGCGTCGACCAGCGCCACCAGAACGCCGCCGAGCGCGGTGCCCAGCAGGTCCGCTCCCCGCCGGGTGACCTGCATCACGGCATTGGCCGACTGCAGCGCCCCGGGCGGCACGCACTCGGGCAGCAGGCCGCTCATCGCGGGAGCGAACACGGCGGTGGCCGCCCCGGCCGGGACGGCGCCGAGAGCCAGCAGCGGAACCGGCAGCGCGAGCGCCGTCGCCACCGTGAGGAACGTGTAGGCCAGCGCCGACACCAGGTCCGCGGCCACCATCAGGCGGGCCCGCGGGAATCGGTCCGCGAGTACCCCGCCGAAGAGCACCAGGGCGATTTGCGAAATGGTCTGGACGATCAGTATCAAGGCCACGCTCCGCACCGTCGCGCCGGGGATCGACAGGATCCCGAAAGTCAGCGCGATGCGTCCGAGGGAATTCCCCGTTATGGAGGTGGAGCGGGCCCCGACCAGCAACGCGAAGCGCCGCTCGCGAAGCAATTCTTTGACGTTCGCGGGAACTCCCGAGGCAAGATCCGGACAGGGCGCGGAGAAACAATTCGCTGACACTGTACTACCGGTCCGCCCACCGTGCGCAGCTACCGGTATAGGCGGACGCACCGCCCGACATAGCGTCAGAATTGTACAATATAGGGGCGATTCAACGCTGTCGTGAGATCGATTGAACTCGCCACGCCCTCCGAGCCGTAGCTCCCATCAGCGGGACTCACTTCGGAACGGCCGGCCGACCGGAAATCGGTGGACCGAATCGACGTGAGCCGTCGGGAGTACCTGACAGTCTTCCTTTTCGGCGGTCCGCTACGGCGGCCAGAAACCCACAGGAGTAGGTAATTGATCTCCGCCCGGGGTTCCGGCTGCTTTCACGCTGTATTCACTTTTCGATTCAGGAGGAATCATGTCCGAGTTCGAACTCGACATCCAGATCGTCACCGTCACCGTCGACGAGGAGTCGGCCGCCCAGGCCGCCGGTACCTCGTCCATCTTCGAGCGCTGCGTCGAGCGCTGAGTCGAGTAATGGACTGCGGTCCGCCCGGAGGC
>NZ_JBHWHV010000069.1:0-54755 GCF_042732375.1 Streptomyces sp. NPDC059785 | reverse complement strand
GTTCCCGCGTCACGGTCGCGGCGCCGGCTCCTGTGCCGGCGCGGCCGGTTCAGTGGTGGTTGCGCCGCCGCCGCAGCAGGCCCACCGCGACCACGGCACCCGCCCCGGCGAGCAGCACAGGACCGGGGTGGCGGCGGCCGGCCTGGAGGGCACCGGAGGCGGCGTTCTTCACGGGCCCCGGCGCACCCTGCTCGACCGTGTGCCCGGCGTGCGCCGCCTTGTCCTGGACCGTCTGGCCCGCCTGGGCCGCCTTGCCCTGGACCGTGTGCCCCGCCTGGGCCGCCTTGCCCTGGACGGTCTGCCCGGCGTGCGCGGCCGACGCCTTCATCTGTACGGCCACGGCGCCCGCCTTGTCCTTCAGCTCGGCGGCGCGCGCCTTCGCGCGGGACTTCACATCCACCTTGGCCGCCAACTCCTCGACGGTGTCGCCCAGTTGGCTGCGTGTCTCTTCTATCTGCCGGCGCAGCTCGTCCGGGCCCTTGGCGCCGACGGCCTTCGGCGCGTCCGCCCCCGGCCGGGCACCGGTCGTCCCCGCGGCCTCGGCACCGGTGTTGTCCTTGGTCATCGATGCGCCCTTTCCTTGATCTCGTCGACATCGGCCCTGACACTGCCCAGCGCGGTCTCGGGCGTCGGCGGCGTGGCCTGGCGCAGCTGTGCGCGCCCGGTGACCGCCAGGACGCCCGCGACGGCGAACAGCACTCCGGTGACGATGAGCGCCGCCGCCCACACGGGCAGTACCAGGGAAAGTGCGGCGACGCCCGTACCGGAGAGCGCGATCAGCCCGACGTACCCGACGGCGCCCGCCGCGCCGAGCAGTCCGCCGCCCCGCCCCGCACGCCGCCCCTTCTCGGTCAGCTCCTCCTTGGCGAGGCTCATCTCCTGCCGTACGAGCTGGGAGAGCTGTTCGGTGGCCTGTCCGACGAGCTCACCCACCGACTGCTGCCCGTGCTCCTCACGCACGGGCCTGGGGTTCATGGTCCCGGTCACGGTGTCCCGCCTCCTTACGCTGTGAGGACGTCCGGGTACCCGGACCGGCGCGCACTACCCCTGCGTCCCGCGCTCCTCGAGCCGCGCCAACTGGGTCTGGAACCAGTCGAGACGCGCCTGGAGCAGCGCCGCCTCGGCGACGAGTTCGGCGACGGCCGGTCCGGCCGGGGCGGAGCCGGCCGCCGGGGCGGAGCGGACCCGCAGCCCGTCACCGGCCAGCCGGGCGAACTCGGCGAGCGACAGCGACGTACGGCCGCGTACGCAGCCCGGGCACGCCGCGGCCAGGGCGCGCCAGCCGGGGCGGCCCCAGCCCGCGTCGGCCAGCGCGGCGGCCGCCGTGCCGCACGGGCAGGGGCCGATGGTCGCGGTCAGCACCCGCTGGCGGGCGTACCGGAAGCCGCGCTCGAAGCGGATGTAGGTGCCGAGGACCCGGACATCGAGCAGGACCGCCGCCCGGTGCTCGGCGGTGCACAGCAGTCCCTCGGCCTCGGCGCGGTCGTGCACGCAGTGGAAGCCGCAGTCGCAGCGGCGGTGCGGCGCGCGGTGGCGCAGCCCGTAGACGCAGCGCGCCTCGGCCAGCACGCCGTACGGCAGCGAGCCGCCCAGCGATACGCCGGTGAACCCGGCCCGGGTGCCGTCCTGGGACAGCACCGGGTGGGCGATCTTGTATCCGGTCGGCGGCTCCGTCGGGCGTTCCTCGGGGAGCCGGTACCTCATCGGCCGGCCGCAGCCTCTTCCGGGGCCTTTGCCGGGATCTCTTCCGGCGCGGGCGCAGCCAGTTCCCCGACCGCCTCGGCGACCTCGTGACCGGCCTGCTCCTCCGAGGCGCTCACGTCCTCCGCGAATCCGGTGGCGAGTGCTTTGCCCAGCCTCATGGTGCCTCCCGTGGTCCGCCGTCCTGTGGTCCGTCCCCGCCATGGTGACGCACCAAGGGCCGGGTTGGCACCAGGTCCGGTCCGCCGGGTGTTCCCCTGTCCCGTTCCGACTGTGCAGCGCAGCTCCCTCATATCCCGAAGCAGATTTAAGTGGAGCTTCACGACGGGGGAACGTGACACTGACGGCATGACGCTCTCAGACACCGCTCCGGCGGCCGTTCCGGCGCGCGTTCCGGCGCCTTTCGGCCGGGCGCTCTGCGCGATGATCACGCCGTTCACGCAGTCCGGCGCGCTCGATCCCGACGGGGCCGGGCGGCTCGCCGCGCGGCTGGTCGACGAGGGCTGCGACGGCCTGGTCCTCTCCGGCACCACGGGCGAGTCCCCGACGACGACGGACGAGGAGAAGTCCGCGCTGGTCAGGGCGGTCCGCGCGGCGGTCGGCGACCGGGTCCCGGTCGTCGCGGGCGTCGGCACGGCCGACACCCGGCACACCGTGGAACTGGCGCTGGCCGCGGAGAAGGCGGGCGCCGACGGCCTGCTGGTGATCCCGCCGTACTACAGCAGGCCGCCGCAGGACGCGGTCGAGGCGCACTTCCGCGAGATCGCGGACGCCACGGCGCTGCCGCTCATGGTGTACGACATCCCCGGCCGCACCGGCACCCGGGTCGAGCCGGACACCCTGATCCGGCTGGCGGAGCATCCGCGGATCGTGGCGGTCAAGGACTGCGCCTACGATCTCCTCGGTACCCAACGGGTGCTGGCCGAGACGGAGTTGGCGTACTACACCGGCTGCGACGAGTACGTCCTCGCCCTGTACGCGATCGGTGGGACGGGATACGTCAGCACGGTCGCCAACGCGGCACCGCGCCGGTTCCGCGCGATCCTCGACGCGTTCGACGCGGGCGACACGGCCCTGGCGGCGCGCCTCCAGCGGCAGGCCCTGCCGCTGGTGGAGGCGATGATGGCCGCCGGACTGCCCGGCGCGGTCACGGCGAAGGCGCTGCTCGGACGGCTCGGGCTGCCCGCCGGACCGGTCAGGGCGCCGCTGCGGCCCGCCGGCCGGGACGCGGCCGACGGGCTGCTCGCCGCGTACGAGCGGCTGGTGTCCGGACCTCTCTGACCGGCGCCCCGGCGGATGTGGCCCCCGCGGCGGGCCTGCCCCCCGACGGGCCCGACGCGAGGGCGGCTCTGTGGCGGCCGCGGCCCCGGCTCAGCGCTCGGCGAAGACCGGTGTCCAGCGTCCGCCCGCGCCGTCGTTGCCCTTGCGGAAGCCGCTGAGGGGTACGACCTTGTCGCTGCCGATGGTGATGAGCATCAGCCGGTTGTGGAACTCGTTCGTCCCCGGCTCGATGTCCCAGGCGATCAGCCGCTTGTCGTCGACCCAGGCGAGGAGCTGCTGCCCGTGCACCTTGTGCAGCCGCCGGCCGGTGCGCGCGTCGAGGATCTCGGAGGCGGTGGTCTTGTCGGTGCCCGCGAAGTCGCCCGCGACCAGCTTGCCGTCCGGGGACAGTCCCGCCACCACGGACCCCCTCCGGTACATCTCCCCGGCGGGCGGGCCGGCCTTGTTCCCCCGCAGGTCGAAGTACCGGATGCCGGGTTCCGTCGAGAGCCCCGCCCACACCCGGGTGGCGTCGTCGCTGAACTCGAAGTCCTGACGGACGTTCATGTCGTCGGTGACGCCGGAGACCCTGCTCCAGGACGTCTCGCCGGAGTCCACGTCGACGACGTAGAAGCCGGTCCGGCTGGTCTCGCCGTACCGGGGCATCCAGTCGTTGTTCTTGCCGTCGCCGTCGCTGTCGTAGTCCGCCCGGTACAGCAGGTCGGGGTTCTCGTCGTACGTCGTCGCGAGGAGCTTGGAGCCGTCCTCGGAGAACTCGACCGACGCGACGCCGCGGTCGACCGGGATCCACCGCTCGACCTTGCCGGTGTACAGGTCGAGCAGGCCGATCCGCTTGGCGGGGAGGTCGTCCTCCAGGACGGCGGCGGTCCGCATGCCGGGCGCCACGTCGAGGACGGACCACTTGGCGGCCTTCACGTACTTGCCGGTCTCCTGGTCGAGGAGCCAGTAGGTACGCCGGAGGACGCCGCGGTCCTTCGTCTGCTTGTCGGTGCTGTAGGTGAAGTACGCGGCCAGCGCGACGTCTCCGGCCGCGATCAGGTCGCGCGGGGGTGTCTGGTCCGGATGGGCGATGATGTCGCTGCGGTTCATCTCGCTGGCGAGGCGTGTGCCGTCGTCCTTGCCGGAGTCCAGCAGCGGCACCCCGACCGCGACGGCGACCACGGCGGCGGTGGCCGCGGCGACGGCGGCGAACCCACGGGCGCGGCGGCGGCGCCGGCCCGCCAGCACCTGGTCGGCGAAGTCGGGCCCGAGCGGCCGCTGTTCGCCGGCCTGCTCCCGGAGCGACTCGCGCACCAGCTCATCGACGTTCACGAGCGCACCTCCACGGGCGAGAAGTCACGGGACGCCTGCTTCTCGGCGTCGGCCGGGCCGAGCGCGGCCAGTTCGGGGGCGAGGACGCGCAGCCGGGCGAGCGAACGGTGCGTCGTGGACCGGACCGTCCCCACCGAGCAGTTCAGCAGCCGGGCCACGTCGGCCTCGGGCAGGTCCTCGAAGTAGCGCAGCACCAGGACGGTGCGCTGCCGCGCGGTGAGCCGGGCGAGCGCGCCGCGCATCAGCAGGCGCAGTTCGGCGGCGGCCGGGGCGTCGGTGTCCGCCGCCGCCTCCGGGGGTTCGGCGACGCTGAGTTCGCGGCGCGGCCACTTCAGCCGCCAGCGGCTGACCTGCTGCCGGTAGAGGACCTGCCGTACGTACGCCTCGGGCTCGTCGATGCGGTGCCAGCGGCCCGCGGCCTTGATGAGGGCGTTCTGGAGCAGGTCCTCGGCGGCGTGCCGGTCGCCGCCGCTGAGCAGTACGGCCGTCTTCAGCAGCGCCGTCGACCGGTTCGCCACGAATTCCCGGAAACTCTCCTGGCCTGCGGCATCCATCGTCACCTTCTCTTTCCCCGGCGGGCCCTGTGCCCGACCCCTGCGCTTCTTGTGACGCGTGCGCGGACGCACCGCTATGCCTGCGGGCAGGAAGTAATCCGAAAACTTCGATCAAACCTCGAGCGCCCTCCCGCAGGGGGTGCGGAAGGGCGCTCGAGGACGCGCCGGTGTGACCGGTCCGGTCGTCCGTGTCAGTTGTGGCTGTGCAGGATCTCGTTCAGGCCGCCCCAGACCGCGTTGTTGGGGCGGGCCTCGACCGTGCCGGTGACCGAGTTGCGGCGGAAGAGGATGTTGGAGGCGCCGGAGAGCTCGCGGGCCTTGACGACCTGGCCGTCGGGCATCGTGACGCGGGTGCCCGCGGTGACGTACAGACCGGCCTCGACCACGCACTCGTCGCCGAGGGCGATGCCGACGCCCGCCTCGGCGCCGATCAGGCAGCGCTCGCCGATGGAGATGATGACGTTGCCGCCGCCGGAGAGGGTGCCCATGGTGGAGGCGCCGCCGCCGATGTCCGAGCCGTCGCCGATCACGACACCGGCGGAGATGCGGCCCTCGACCATCGAGGTGCCGAGGGTGCCCGCGTTGAAGTTGACGAAGCCCTCGTGCATGACGGTGGTGCCCTCGGCGAGGTGCGCGCCGAGCCGGACCCGGTCGGCGTCGGCGATCCGGACGCCCTTGGGCGCCACGTAGTCCGTCATGCGCGGGAACTTGTCGACGGAGGTCACCTGGAGGTGCAGGCCCTCGGCGCGGGCGTTGAGGCGGACCTTCTCGAGCTCGTCCACGGCGACCGGGCCGAGGGAGGTCCAGGCGACGTTGGCGAGGAAGCCGAACTGGCCCTCCAGGCTCAGGCCGTGCGGCTGCACCAGCCGGTGCGAGAGCAGGTGCAGCCGCAGGTAGACGTCGTGGGCGTCGGTCGGCTTCTCGTCGAGCGAGGCGATGACCGTGCGGACCGCGACGACCTCGACGCCGCGGCGGGTGTCAGGACCGGTCGCCGCGGTCGCGCCACCGCCGAGCAGTTCCGCGGCGCGCTGCGCGCTCAGCCGCTCCGTACCGGCGGGTCCGGGCTCCGCGACCAGTTCGGGCGCGGGGAACCAGGTGTCGAGAACAGTGCCGTCGGCGGCGATCGTGGCGAGCCCGGCGGCCACGGCGCCGGTGGTACGAGGAGCAGTCGTGTCGGTCATGAGGGCAACCTAACCGGCCGGGGGCCGCGGTGGCGAACCGGTGCGCGGGGCATCTCATCGACCGGGCCACCCTACGGCCTACCTGCGGGAAGCGCCGGGGGCGGCGGGGCCGCCGGAGACGGCGGGGGCACCGGACCACCGGGAACGGCGGGGCGCCGGACCGCAGGAGACGGCGGGGGCGCCGGACCGCCGGGAACGGCAGGGACGCCGAGCCGCCGTAGACGGCGGGGCGGCAGGGCTGCCGGGACCACCGGAAGCAGCAGGCGCGCCGGACCGCCGGAGACGGCAGGGTGGCGGGGGGGCGGCAGGACTGCCGAGGCCGCCGGAAGCAGCAGGCGCGCCGGGCCGCCGGAGACGGCAGGGTGGCGGGGGGGGCGGCAGGGCTGCCGGGGTCGCCGGAAGCGATGAGTGCGGCAGGGACGCCGGACCGCCCGAGACGGCAGGGGCGCCGAGCCACCGGAGAAGGCGGGGGCGGCAGGACTGCCGGGACCACCGGAAGCAGCAGGCGCGCCGGACCGCCCGAGACGGCAGGGGCGCCGAGCCACCGGAGACGCTCAGGGTGGCGGGGGCGGCAGGACTGCCGAGGCCACCGGAAGCAGCAGGCGCGCCGGGAGCGACGGACGTGCCGGAGCCGCCCGAAACGGCAGGCCCGCCGGAGTTACCGAGAGCGGCAGGCGCTGCGGGGCCGCCGGAAGGCAGACGCGGCGAAGCTGCCGGAAGCGACAGGCGCCGCGGCGCTATCCGGAAGCGGCGGGTGCCGCGGGCCCGCCGGGCGCGGCAGGTGCCGTGGAACCGCCGGGAGCGGCAGGCCCCGCAGAACCACCCGGTACAACAGGCGACGCGGAACCACCCGGCGCCGTAGGCGTCGCCGTTATCAGGCGTGTGAGCATTTCGCGGGTGTATCGCTCGTCGTACGGCTCCCCCGTCAGCAGGACCTGGAGGCAGATGCCGTCCACCAGGGCGACGAGGGCGCGGGCGGTGGCCGGGTCGGTGCGGTCGGCGAGGCGGTCGGCGAGGCCGTGCACCCACTCGGCGGCGACGGGGCGCAGCACGGGGCGGCGGAGCGCGGCGAGGTAGAGCTCGTACTCCAGCTCCACGCCCGTGCGCTCGCCCGCGAGCCATTCGCCGGTCAGCCCGGCCAGTTCTCCGGCGAGGTCGACCCGGATGTCCTCAAGGGCGCCGCGCGCGGCGACCACCTTGGCGAAGCCCTCGTTCGCCTGCCGCAACGCGGCGACCAGCAGCTCGTCCAGGGTCGCGAAGTGGTACGTGGTGGAGCCGAGCGGCACGTCGGCCTCGGCGGCGACGGAGCGGTGGCTCAGCCCGGCGATGCCCTTGGCGCCGACGACGCGGATCGCCGCGTCGATGATCCGCTGCCGCCGCTCGGGGTCGTGGCGGCGCGGCATCAGTGCGCTCCGCCCAGGTTCAGCACCACGACCCCCGCGATGATCAGCACGATGCCGGCGAACTTGGCGGCGGTCAGCCCCTCGCCCAGGAACAGCATGCCGATGGCCGCGATGACGGCGGTCCCGGCCCCGGCCCAGATCGCGTACGCCGTGCCGACCGCGACCGTCTTGAGGGTCTGGGCCAGCAGCGCGAACGCGACGCCGTAGCCGAGGACGGTGATCAGCGAGGGCCAGAGCCTGCTGAACCCCTCGCTGTACTTCATCGCGGTCGTGCCGGCCACCTCGGCGGCGATGGCCCCGGCGAGCAGGACATATCCCATGCGTACGAGAGTACACATCGGTGCGTACGGTCGTACACAGAACACGTCCGCCGCCTCTAGGCCCGGAACTCCGACGTGGACTGGGGCTGCCAGGCGACGGGGCCGTTCTCCCGTACCCGGGTCAGCCGGTCGAGGACGCGCCGCTTGGCGTGGGCGGCCCGGCGCAGCGCGGCCACGCGGCGGTAGCGCAGCAGCTCGGCGGGGTCGGGCCGGACCGCGCCGGCGAGTGCGTAACCGTAGGAGGTGAGCCGGCGGCCGAGGACGTCGTCGCACAGGGCGATCTGCGCGGGCGTCAGGCGGGTCGCCCAGCTTCCCGCGCGGGAGGCGTCGAGCGCGCCGTGCGTGCGCCAGTGCCAGGTCTTGCGGGCGGGCACGGCCGACGCGGCGACCCGGTGCGGCTCGCTCATCTGAGGGGCGTACTCCTCGCCGAGGAAGCCGCACACGCCGCGCAGCTCCTTCTCGGGGTCCGCGAGCAGGTCCTCGAAGCGCAGCTCGTGCCAGGTGCCGGGGCCGAGCCTGCGGGCGTGGGCGCGGGTGGTGTCGGCGACCTGCGCCCAGGTGGCCACGGCCTCGTGGAAGCCGCGGTGCCACCAGTCCATGCCGAGCAGCGAGGCGACGCAGTCCCGGCCGTCACGGACCAGGTGGATGAACTGCGCGTCGGGAAAGAGCCGCAGCATCTCCCGGACGTGCAGCGCGTAGGCGGGCCGCTTGTCTCCCCAGCGGACCTTGCCGTGCGCCTCGGCGTAAGAGCGCAGCACGGTGCCGAGCGCCGAGCCGAGGGTCGGCGGCCCGTCGGTGATCCGCCGGACCACCTGCCCGGCGTCCACCCCCAGCTCGTGGAACCTGCTCGCCTCCCGGCCGGTGATCCACTCGGCGAGCCCGGCCCGGTTCGCCCGCTCGCGCAGGTCCCCGAAATCCAGCCGCCCCGCGTAGGCGGGCAGCACGAACCGGGTTTCCGGCGGCATCGCGATCCGCGGGTGCGCGTGCAGCATGAGCTGGAGGAGGGTCGTCCCGGAGCGGGGACAGCCGAGCACGAAGACGGGTCGTACGGAGGGAGGCGCGGTGGTCACGCGGCCACGCTGCCGTCGGCCGATGAGTCCGGGCTTGGAGGGGCCTGAGAACGGGATGTGAACCGGCCGGGCGACGCGCGAGGGCCCTCCCGGCAGCGCCGGGAGGGCCCTCGTGGAAGTCGGCGAAAGCGACAGGCCGAACGCTCAGACGTTGAAGCCCAGCGCCCGCAGCTGCTCGCGGCCGTCGTCCGTGATCTTGTCCGGGCCCCACGGCGGCATCCAGACCCAGTTGATGCGCAGCTCGTTGACGATGCCGTCGGTGGCGGACTTCGCCTGGTCCTCGATGACGTCGGTGAGCGGGCAGGCCGCGGACGTCAGCGTCATGTCGATCGTCGCGATGTTCGCGTCGTCGATGTGGATGCCGTAGATCAGCCCGAGGTTGACGACGTCGATACCCAGCTCCGGGTCGACGACGTCGTACAGCGCCTCGCGGACCTCCTCCTCGGAGGCGGGCTTCGTCGTCAGGGTCTCGTTCTCGCTCATGCCGTCTTCCTCGCAGCGTTGTCGGGCTCTTCCCCCAGGGCCTGGGCCGTGGCGTCCTTCCACGCCATCCAGCTCAGCAGGGCGCACTTGACCCGCGCCGGGTACTTGGAGACGCCGGCGAACGCGACCGCGTCCTCCAGCACCTCCTCCATCGCGTCGTCGGGCTCGATGCGGCCCTTGGACTGCATCAGCTCCAGGAAGGTCTCCTGGACCCGCTGCGCCTGCGACAGCTCCTTGCCGACGAGCAGCTCGTTCAGCACGGACGCCGACGCCTGGCTGATCGAGCAGCCCTGCCCCTCGTACGAGATGTCCGCGATCCGGTCGCCGTCGTACTTCACCCGCAGCGTGATCTCGTCACCGCACGTCGGATTGACGTGGTGCACCTCGGCGTCACCGTCCCGCAAGCCCCGCCCGTGCGGGTGCTTGTAGTGGTCCAGGATGACTTCCTGGTACATCGAATCCAGCTTCACGACCAGCCTCTCAGCCGAAGAAGTTCCGTACGTGCTCCAGACCGTCGACCAGTGCGTCGATCTCGGCCGGCGTGGAGTACAGATAGAACGACGCTCGCGTGGTCGCAGGAATTCCGTACCGCAGGCAGACCGGGCGCGCGCAGTGGTGTCCGACCCGGACCGCGATGCCCTGTTCGTCCAGGACCTGGCCCACGTCGTGCGGGTGGATGTCGCCCAGCGTGAACGAGATCGCCGCGCCCCGGTCCTCGGCCGTCGTCGGGCCGATGATCCGCAGGTCGGGGACCTCGGTCAGCCTGCGCACCGCGTACTCGGTGAGCGCGTGCTCATGGGCGAGGATCTTGTCCATGCCGATCGAGTTCAGGTAGTCGATCGCCGCGCCGAGGCCGACGGCGCCCGCGATCGGGGGCGTGCCCGCCTCGAACTTGTGCGGCGCCGGAGCGTACGTCGACGAGTGCATCGACACGGTCTCGATCATCTCGCCGCCGCCCAGGAACGGCGGCAGGTCCTCAAGGAGTTCCTGGCGGCCCCACAGGACGCCGATGCCGGTCGGGCCGCACATCTTGTGGCCGGTGAAGGCCACGAAGTCGGCCTGGAGCGCCTGCACGTCCAGCGGCATGTGCGGCGCGGCCTGGGAGGCGTCGATCAGGACCAGGGCCCCGACCTCCTGGGCGCGGCGCACTATCGCCTCGACCGGGTTGAGGGTGCCGAGGATGTTGGAGACCAGGACGAAGGACACGATCTTCGTCTTCTCGGTGATGACCTCGGTCAGGTTCGACAGGTCCAGGCGCCCGTCGTCGGTGAGGCCGAACCACTTCAGCTTCGCGCCCGTGCGCTGCGACAGCAGCTGCCACGGGACGATGTTGGAGTGGTGCTCCATCTCCGTGATGACGATCTCGGTCTCGTGGTCCACCCGGTAGGGCTCGTCGGCCCAGCCGAGCATGTTGGCCACGAGGTTCAGCGATTCCGAGGCGTTCTTGGTGAAGATCACCTCGTCGCGGCTGGGCGCGTTGATGAACTCCGCGACCTTGTCACGCGCGCCCTCGTACAGCGCCGTGGCCTCCTCGGCGAGGACGTGCACGCCACGGTGGACGTTGGCGTTGTGCTGCTCGTAGTACTCCGCGAGCACGTCGAGCACCTGGCGCGGGGTCTGCGAGGTCGCCGCGTTGTCCAGGTAGACGAGCTTGCGGCCGTCGTGGACCTGGCGGTCCAGGATGGGGAAGTCCTTGCGGATCGCCTCGGTGTCGAGGAGGCCCGGCAGCTGTGTCACTCGGATGCGCCGCCCTTCGTGTAGGCCTCGTAGCCCTCGGCCTCCAGCTTGTCGGCCAGCTCGGGGCCGCCGGACTCGACGATCTTGCCGTTGGCGAAGACGTGGACGTGGTCCGGCTTGATGTAGCGCAGGATGCGCGTGTAGTGGGTGATGAGCAGGGTGCCCGTCTCACCGCTCTCGCGGACCCGGTTCACGCCCTCGGAGACGATGCGCAGGGCGTCGACGTCGAGGCCGGAGTCGGTCTCGTCGAGGATCGCGACCTTCGGCTTCAGCAGCTCGAGCTGAAGGATCTCGTGGCGCTTCTTCTCACCGCCGGAGAAGCCCTCGTTGACGTTGCGCTCGGCGAAGGAGGGGTCCATGTTGAGGCGCTCCATGGCCTCCTTGACCTCCTTGACCCAGGTGCGCAGCTTGGGGGCCTCACCGCGGATGGCGGTGGCGGAGGTGCGCAGGAAGTTGGAGACGGAGACGCCGGGGACCTCGACCGGGTACTGCATGGCGAGGAACAGGCCGGCGCGGGCGCGTTCGTCGACCTCCATCTCCAGGACGTCCTCGCCGTCGAGGGTGACGGTGCCGCCGGTGATGGTGTACTTCGGGTGACCCGCGAGGGAGTAGGCGAGGGTCGACTTGCCGGAGCCGTTCGGGCCCATGATGGCGTGCGTCTCGCCCTGCTTCACGGTGAGGTCGACGCCCTTGAGGATCTCCTTCGTGGCGTTGTCGGCCTCGACGGTGACGTGCAGGTCTCGGATTTCAAGCGTTGCCATGGGTGCCTCAGGACTCCTGGGAGAGGGAGACGAGCACGTCGTCCCCTTCGATCTTTACGGGGTATACGGGGACGGGGCGCGTCGCGGGAAGGCCGGACGGCTTGCCGGTACGGAGGTCGAAGGCGGAGCCGTGCAGCCAGCACTCGATCTGGCAGTCCTCCACCTCGCCCTCGGAGAGCGAGACGTTCGCGTGCGAGCAGATGTCGTTGATCGCGAACACCTCGCCCTCGGTCTTCACGACCGCGACCGGCGTGCCGTCGAGCTCCACCCGGTGCGGGGTGTCCTCGTCCAGCTCGCTCAGGCCGCAGGCGCGAAGGAACGTCGCGGGGGCAGTCATCAGACCGATGCCTCCAGCTCCTCGTCGATCTTCGCGAGAAGGCGCTGCTCGATGTCGTCCACGCCGATCTGCTGGACCAGCTCGGCGAAGAAGCCGCGGACCACCAGACGGCGGGCGTCCTCGGCGGGGATGCCGCGGGCCATCAGGTAGAAGAGCTGCTCGTCGTCGAAGCGGCCGGTGGCGCTCGCGTGTCCGGCGCCGACGATCTCGCCGGTCTCGATCTCCAGGTTCGGCACGGAGTCGACGCGGGCGCCGTCGGTCAGGACCAGGTTCCGGTTCATCTCGTAGGTGTCGGTGCCCTCGGCCTTGGCCTCGATGAGGACGTCACCGATCCACACGGCGTGCGCCTCGTCGCCCTGGAGCGCGCCCTTGTAGACGACGTTGGACTTGCAGTGCTGGGTGTTGTGGTCGACCAGGAGGCGGTGCTCCTGGTGCTGGCCCGCGTCCGTGAAATACACGCCGAACAGCTCGGCCTCGCCGCCGGTGCCCGCGTACTGGACGCGCGGGTGCAGGCGGACGAGGTCGCCGCCGAAGGTGACGACCACGGACTTGAAGGAGGCGTCGCGGCCGACCAGCGCGTTGTGCTGGGCCACGTGCACGGCCGTGTCGGCCCAGTCCTGGACGGAGACGACGGTGAGCTTGGCGCCGTCGCCGAGCACGTACTCGACGTTGGCGGCGAGCACCGCGTCACCGGTGTGGTCGATGACGACGACGGCCTCGGCGAAGGCTCCCAGCTCGACGACCTGGTGGCCGTAGGCGACCCCGCCCTCGCCGTGCACGGCGATGCGGATCGGCTCGGTGAGCACCGTCTCCTTGGGGACGGTGATGACGGCGGCCTTGTCGAACGACGAGTACGCCTGGGCGGCGACGCGGTCGACGGGGGCTCCGGTCCGGCCGAGCCGGGCGTCGTCGCGGCCGACGGCCTCGACGGTGACGCCCTCGGGGGCCTGGATGTCGGTCTTCAGGCCGTCGCCGGAGGCCACGGCGGTGCCGTCGTGCAGTCCGCGCAGGCGCTCCAGCGGGGTGAACCGCCACTCCTCCTCGCGCCCGTGCGGCACGGGGAAGTCCGCCACGTCGAAGGACGGGGGCGCGCTCATGCGCGTGGCGACGGTCGACTCGGCGGCCACCGCGATCTGGCCGGCGGTCGTCGAACCGACGGGGATGTTCTGAGCCTCAGCCATGGCTGTCGTTGTGCTCTCTTCCTACGTCAAATGAGTCTTCGCGCTGCTCGCCGGGGGCGGTGTCGTGGCCCGCCCCCGGGAAGGCCGGGGGTCAGCCGACCGCGCCTTCCATCTGCAGCTCGATCAGCCGGTTGAGCTCGAGGGCGTACTCCATGGGCAGTTCCTTGGCGATCGGCTCGACGAAGCCTCGCACGATCATGGCCATCGCCTCGAACTCGCTCAGACCCCGGCTCATCAGGTAGAAGAGCTGGTCCTCGGAGACCTTGGAGACGGTCGCCTCGTGGCCCATGGACACGTCGTCCTCGCGGACGTCCACGTAGGGGTACGTGTCGGAGCGGGAGATCGTGTCGACGAGCAGCGCGTCGCAGAGCACGTTCGACTTGGAGCCCGCGGCGCCCTCGCCGATCTCGACCAGACCGCGGTAGGAGGTACGGCCGCCGCCGCGCGCCACCGACTTGGAGACGATGTTGGACGAGGTGTTCGGCGCCATGTGGACCATCTTGGAACCGGCGTCCTGGTGCTGGCCCTCGCCCGCGAAGGCGATGGACAGGGTCTCGCCCTTGGCGTGCTCGCCCATCAGGTAGACGGCCGGGTACTTCATGGTGACCTTGGAGCCGATGTTGCCGTCGATCCACTCCATGGTCGCGCCCTCGTACGCCACGGCGCGCTTGGTGACCAGGTTGTACACGTTGTTCGACCAGTTCTGGATGGTCGTGTAGCGGCAGCGGGCGCCCTTCTTCACGATGATCTCGACCACCGCGGAGTGCAGGGAGTCCGACTTGTAGATCGGCGCCGTGCAGCCCTCGACGTAGTGGACGTAGGCGTCCTCGTCGACGATGATCAGCGTCCGCTCGAACTGGCCCATGTTCTCCGTGTTGATGCGGAAGTAGGCCTGGAGCGGGATCTCCACGTGCACGCCCTTCGGCACGTAGATGAAGGAGCCGCCGGACCACACGGCGGTGTTCAGCGAGGCGAACTTGTTGTCGCCGACCGGGATGACCGTGCCGAAGTACTCCTTGAAGAGCTCCGGGTGCTCCTTCAGGGCGGTGTCGGTGTCCAGGAAGATGACGCCCTGCTCCTCCAGGTCCTCGCGGATCTGGTGGTAGACGACCTCGGACTCGTACTGGGCCGCGACACCGGCGACGAGGCGCTGCTTCTCCGCCTCGGGGATGCCGAGCTTGTCGTACGTGTTCTTGATGTCCTCGGGCAGGTCCTCCCAGGACTCCGCCTGCTTCTCCGTGGACCGGACGAAGTACTTGATGTTGTCGAAGTCGATGCCCGACAGGTCCGAGCCCCAGTTGGGCATGGGCTTCTTCTCGAAGAGGCGCAGGCCCTTGAGGCGGAGCTTGGTCATCCACTCCGGCTCGTTCTTCTTGGCGGAGATGTCCCGGACGACGTCCTCGCTGAGACCGCGCTTGGCAGAGGCGCCGGCCTCGTCGGAGTCGGCCCAGCCGTACTCGTAATTGCCCAGACCCTCGAGTTCGGGGTGAGCAGTCTCCGTGGGGAGAGTCATGCGGGGTTCCTCCCGGCCGTGCTTGCGGATGCGTTGTGGTCGTGGTGTGTCTTGGAAATCTTGGGGATGAACGTGGTGCAGACGCCGTCGCCGTGGGCGATGGTGGCCAGCCGCTGGACGTGCGTGCCGAGCAACTGGGAGAAGAACTCCGTCTCCGCCTCGCACAGCTGCGGAAACTGCTCGGCGACGTGAGCGACCGGGCAGTGGTGTTGGCAGAGCTGCTCGCCGGCCTGCGGGAGCGGCGCACTGCGCGCCGTAGCAGCGTACCCGTCGGCGCTCAGGGCCCTGGCCAGCGCCTTGGTGCGTTCCTCGGGGCCGGCGGCCTCGACGGCCGCGCGATACGCCTCGGCGTGCGCGGCGATCCGGGCCCGGGCGAAGGCGGCGACCGCCTCGCCGCCGCCCTCGCGCTCCGCGATCCAGCGCAGCGCGTCCGCCGCGAGCTTGTCGTAGGACTGGTCGAAGGCGTCCCGGCCGCAGTCCGTCAGGGCGAACACCTTGGCGGGCCGCCCGCGCGTGCGCGCGCCGTAGACCCGCTGCTCGCGCGGCTGGACCACGTCGTCGGCGACGAGTGCGTCGAGGTGCCGGCGCACGGCCGCCTGGGTGAGACCGAGCCGTCCGGCCAGGTCCGCCACCGTCGACGGGCCGTGGTCCAGGATCGACCGCGCGACGCGGTTGCGCGTCGAACGCTCACCGGTCCCGATCTCTTCCTGCGGGGCCCCCGCGGGGGTCTCCCGAGCCTCGCCCACGTTTTTCACAACACCATTGTTGCGTAATTCCTCAGAGCCTGACAACCCGCGTCCCCCGGGGCGGACGGTGCGCTGCATCACTTAGGTAAACCTAAGCTGACCTGCGGGAATGATCTCCGATCGATCAAACGGGTGGCGTTCCCGGCCGCTCTCCAGCAGACTGCCGAACGTGTCCGACCTGCCCGAATCCCCTCCGCCCGGCCCCCTCGTCACCCGCGGCTCGCTCGCCGCGAAGCTGCGCGATCTGGGGGTCGAGGCAGGCGAGACGCTCCTCGTGCACTCCTCGCTCTCCTCCCTCGGCTGGGTCTGCGGCGGCGCGGTCGCCGTCGTTCAGGGACTGCTCGACGCGCTCGGCCCCGACGGCACGCTGGTGGTCCCCACCCAGTCCGGCGACCTCTCCGATCCGGCGCAGTGGGGCCACCCGCCGGTCCCCGAACAGTGGTGGCCGGCCATCCGGGCCACGATGCCCGCCTACGACCCGCGCATCACGCCCAGCCGGGGCGTCGGGGTGATCCCGGAGACCGTCCGCACCTGGCCGGGCGCCCGGCGCAGCGCCCACCCCCAGACCTCGTTCGCCGCCCTGGGCCCGCGCGCGGCGGCGGTGCTCGACGGGCACGCCCCCGACTGCCGTCTCGGCGAGCGCAGCCCGCTGGCCCGGCTGGAGGAGAGCGGCGCCCGGGTGCTGCTGCTCGGCGCGGGCTACGACGCGTGCACCGCCTTCCACCTGGCCGAGTACCGGATCCCGTCCCCGGTGGTGGAGGCCGGGCGGCCGGTCTTCGGCGCCGGCGGGACGGCCGGGTGGGAGGTGGTGAGCGAGGTCCGCATCACCTCCGAGCGCTTCGACGAACTGGGTGCCGACTTCGAACGGGACAGGCCTGTCGTCCGCGGCCGGGTCGGCGCGGCCACTACCCGGCTGTTCCCGGTGGCCGACGCGGTGGCGTACGCCCAGCGGTGGCTGCCGCTGCACCGCTCGCGCGAGGAGTGGATCCCGGAGCAGGTCAGGGGCCCCGCCCGCCGGACCTCCCCGCCACGTCCCTAGACTTGCGCCTCATGCGAAGTGACCCTGTCGTCGAAGTCCGGGCCCTGGTGAAGCGGTACGGCGCGAAGACCGCCGTGGACGGTCTGGACCTGACGGCCGGGGCCGGCATCACCGCCGTGCTCGGACCGAACGGCGCCGGCAAGACCACCACGGTCGAGACCTGCGAGGGGTACCGGAAGCCGGACTCCGGCACGGTGCGCGTCCTGGGCCTCGACCCGGTGCGGCAGTCGGCGCAACTGCGTCCCCGGATCGGCGTCATGCTCCAGTCGGGCGGCGTCTACTCGGGCGCCCGCGCCGACGAAATGCTCCGGCACGTGGCCCGGCTGCACGCCCACCCGCTCGACGTGGACGCGCTGATCGAACGCCTCGGCCTCGGCAGCTGCGGCCGTACCACGTACCGGCGGCTGTCCGGCGGCCAGCAGCAGCGGCTCGCCCTGGCGATGGCCGTGGTCGGCCGCCCCGAGCTGGTCTTCCTCGACGAGCCGACCGCGGGCCTCGACCCGCAGGCCCGCCGGGCGACCTGGGACCTCGTCCGCGACCTGCGCGCCGACGGCGTCTCCGTCATCCTCACCACGCACCACATGGACGAGGCGGAACAGCTCGCGGACGACGTCGCCGTCATCGACGCGGGCCGGGTCATCGCGCACGGCTCCCCGGAGGAGCTGTGCCGCGGCGGCGCCGAGAACACCCTGCGCTTCACCGGCCGCCCGGGTCTCGACGTCTCCTCGCTGCTCAAGGCGCTCCCGGCGGACTGCACCGCGGTCGAGCTGACGCCGGGCGCGTACCGGGTAGGCGGCCAGGTCGACCCCCAGCTGCTGGCGACGGTCACCTCCTGGTGCGCCCAGCACGGGGTGATGCCGGAGAAGATCTCCGTCGAGCGCCACACCCTCGAAGACGTCTTCCTGGAGCTCACCGGCAAGGAGCTGCGTTCATGACCGAGGCCGCCACCACCGGTACGTACTCCCCGCGCCCCGGCGCCGCACCGCTCGCGCGGATGATCGGCGCCCAGGCCGCGCTGGAGACGAAGATGCTGCTGCGCAACGGCGAGCAGCTGCTCCTCACGGTCGTCATCCCGACACTGCTCCTGGTCCTCTTCAGCTCCGTCGACATCGTCGACACGGGCGCGGGCGAGGCCGTCGACTTCCTCGCGCCCGGCATCCTCGCGCTCGCCGTGCTGTCGACGGCGTTCACCGGCCAGGCCATCGCGACGGGCTTCGAGCGGCGCTACGGGGTGCTCAAGCGGCTCGCCTCCTCGCCGCTGCCGCGCTGGGGCCTGATGACCGCGAAGACGCTCGCCGTGCTGGTCACGGAGGTCCTCCAGGTCGTCCTGCTGACGGTGATCGCCTTCGCCCTCGGCTGGTCGCCGCACGGGAACCCGGCGGCCGTGCTGCTCCTGCTGGTCCTCGGGACGGCCGCGTTCTCGGGGCTCGGGCTGCTGATGGCGGGCACGCTCAAGGCGGAGGCGACGCTCGCCGCCGCGAACCTGGTCTTCCTGCTGCTCCTGGTCGGCGGCGGCGTGATCGTCCCGCTCGACAAGTTCCCGTCCGCCGCGCAGGACGTGCTCGGGCTGCTGCCCATCTCCGCCCTGTCCGACGGGCTGCGGGACGTGCTCCAGCACGGCGCCGGGATGCCCTGGGGCGACCTGGGGATCCTCGCCGTGTGGGCCGTGCTCGGGCTCGGCGCCGCCGCCCGGTTCTTCCACTGGGAGTAGATCCCGGGCGGGTGTCCCGCCCGGAGTGGAGCCCGGGAGTGGATCTTCCGGTGAACACCGGAACCGGCCGGAACCTCCCCCTCGTGAAGGCGTGCACAAGCTTCGGCCTACCATGGTGCGCGTGCCAAACGTGACCCGCGCCGACGTGGCGCAAGCCGCGCGCAACCCGCTCGCCTACATCGCCGCTCGCTGGACCCCCACGAACCGGACGGTGCGCCGGGCGGCCCTGTCCGCGCTCGTCATGTCGGTGATCATCGTGGTCACCGGGGGCGCCGTGCGGCTCACGGGCTCCGGCCTGGGCTGCCCGACCTGGCCCAAGTGCACGGACGAGTCGCTCACCACGACCAGCGCGATGGGCTTCCACGGCGTCATCGAGTTCGGCAACCGCATGCTGACGTACGTGCTGTGCGCCGCGATCGGCTGGGCGATCATCGCCGCGCGGTCGCAGAAGCCGCGCAGGCGCACCCTTACCCGGCTCGGCTGGGCCCAGTTCTGGATCGCCATGGGCAACGCGGTGCTCGGCGGGATCGTCGTCCTGGTGGGCCTCAACCCGTACACGGTGGCCGCGCACTTCCTGCTCACGACGGCGCTGATCGCGGTCGCGCTGCTGCTGTGGCAGCGGGCGGGCGAGGGGGACACGGAGCCGCGTCCGCTGGTCGGCAAGTCCGTGCAGCAACTGGTGTGGTTCCTGGTCGCCGCGACCGTGCTGCTGATCGCCGTCGGCACCGTGGTCACCGGCGCGGGCCCGCACGCGGGCGACTCCAGCGACGTGCCCCGGATGGGCGTCGACTGGGAGAGCGTCGCCAAGCTGCATGCCGTGCTCGCCTGGATCGTGGTCACGCTGACGTTCGCCCTGTGGTTCGTCCTCAAGGCCGTCGACGCGCCCGCGGGCCCGCTGCACCGCACCCGCGACCTGTTCCTGATCCTGCTCGGCCAGGGCGTCATCGGCTACGTGCAGTACTTCACGGAGCTGCCCGAGATCCTGGTCGGCTTGCACATGTTCGGCTCCTGCCTGGTGTGGATCGGCGTGCTCCGCGTCCTGCTGTCGCTGCGCGAACGGCCCGCCGCGGGCCTGGGCGTCCCGGGCCAGGCTTCGTCCGGCGCGACGGTCGGCGCGGGCACCGTCTGAAGCCGCGGGCCGTTCCGGGCCCGCGGCGGTCACTCCAGCCCGTACACCCGCCGCGCGTTGCCCGCCGCGATCAGCCCCGCCACCCGCCGGGCGTCCGTGAGTGACCAGGCGCCCTCGGTGACCCACGCGCCCAGCACCCGGGCGAGCGCCTCGCTGAAGAGCCGGGCGCCCACCACGTGCAGCTCGGGCAGCCCGTGCGCGCCGGTGGAGAAGAGCAGCTTGCCGAACGGGGCCGGCTCCAGGACCTCCGAGAGCACGGCCGCCGCCCGCGCGCCCGTGCGCACCACCGCGGCGCCCAGATCGGCGTAGACGTGCGGGAAGACGCCCGCGAGATGGGCCGCGTGCCGGTGGTACGGGTAGCCGTGCAGCAGGACGAGATCGGTGCCGAGGCCCGCGGTGGCCCGGGCGAAGTCGGTGAGCAGGGCGGGGTCCGTGCGCTCGGTCCGCAGACCGGGGTCGCCCGCGCCCGCATGCAGCTGGAGCGGCAGCCCGGAGGCGACCGCGATCCACAGCAGGTGCCGCAGCAGTACGGGGTCCCTGAGCTGCCCGCCCACCCGGCGCCCGGCGAGCCAGCGGCCCGCCGCGCCCCGTACCTCGCCGGGTCCCGGCGGCTCGGGCGCCAGCGCCAGCCCGTGCCGTATGCCCGCCACCGAGGTGAAGGCGACGCAGGTGCCCGCCGCGCCGTGCACGGACTCGGCGAGGTTGGCGAGGAACGACTCGACGGTGCCGGAGGTGTCGGCGACCTGTTCGGCGAGGAGTTCCAGGCGGACGATCTCGTGCGCCTCGGCCGCCCCCGCGGAGGCCAGCTCGCCGGGGCCGGTCAGGTCGCCGGGCACCCCGGCGTCGACCAGATAGGTCGTGATGCCGCTGCCCCGCAGCAGCCGGCGGCCCGATTCCAGTACGCCGAGTTCGCGGCGCCGGGCGAGGTAGCGGGCGGGGGCGCAGTGCGGTTCGAGGCCGAGCAGCGGCGGGCACCAGCGGCGTACCGCGAAGCCCGTCTGGGTGTCGAAGAAGGTGGTGCCGGAGGCGGGCGGGCCCTCGGTCCTGGCGAGGTGGGCCTCGAAGACCCCGAGGCCCAGCTCCGTGCGGAGCACGCCGTGGCAGTACTGGTCCACCAGGGACGGCGTTTCGATCATCCGGACTCCCCATGAGTGGACCGCGCCTTCTCAGGTCCTAACGGGTGAACCGGGCGTCAGGTGTTGCTCCCTCGCACCCCGTGCGAACGTCCGCCGTGTCCCGGGGGCACGGTCCGCCGTATCCCGGGGCACGGTCCGCCGTGTCCCGGGGCACGGCCCGCCGTATCCCGGGGCACGGCCCGCCGTATCCCGGGGCACGGCCCGCCGTGTCCCGGGGCACGGCCCGCCGTGTCCCGGGGCACGGCCCGCCGGGTCTCGCGGCGCGGCCCGCCGGGTCTCGCGGCGCGGTCCGCCGTCCCCGGGCCGTCAGCGGTTGCGCGCTCCGCCGACCTGGATCCCGGCCATCCGCCGCCACTCGTACGGCCCGGTCTCGACCCTGGCCGCGAGCTCTCCGTCGAGGGCGTCGTGCACGGTGATCCCGGCCCGCCGTACGGCCTGCTCGGCGAGGGCGTGCGTCGGGGCCACCAGGTCGCCCCAGGCGCCGTCCGCGCCGACGAGCACGATCCGGGCGCCCCGCTCGCCGAGGTACTCCACGTGTCCCTCGCTCCCGCCGTGCTCCTTGGCGAACGCGGAGATGTGCTTGGCGAGCCGGGCGGCCCTGCGCTCGGCCCTGGTGTCCGTCGCCGCGCCGTTCCTGTCGTCGACCTGCTGGGTGTCGTCTGCCATGGCCAGGATGCTACCGACGGGTAAAGGAAACGGCGACGGGCGGGGTACGTGGTCTCGACCACGTACCCCGCCCGTCCACTCGCTCGTCGGGGGCGGCTGGGGGCTACCGCAGGAAGGGGTCCACCGCGACCGCCACGAAGAGGATCGACACGTAGGTGATGGACCAGTGGAACAGGCGCATCTCCTTGAGCTTGGCGCCCGTCACCTCCGCCTTCGCGCGGTTCTGGAGGCCGTGCGCCTCCCACAGCCAGAAGCCGCCGGCCACCAGGGCCACCGCCGTGTAGAACCAGCCGGTGTAGCCGAGCGGGGTCAGCAGCAGGGAGACGGCGACCATCACCCAGCTGTAGATGACGATCTGCTTGGCGACCACCTTGTTGCTGGCGACGACGGGCAGCATCGGCACGCCCACGCGCGCGTAGTCCTCGCGCACCTTCATGGACAGCGGCCAGTAGTGCGGCGGCGTCCAGAAGAACATCACCATGAAGAGGATGACCGGCGCCCAGGACATGGAGTTCGTGACGGACGACCAGCCGATGAGGACGGGCAGGCAGCCCGCGATGCCGCCCCAGACGATGTTCTGCGACGTGCGGCGCTTGAGGATCATCGTGTAGCCGACGACGTAGAAGAGCAGTGCGCCGAGGGAGAGCCAGGCCGAGAGCCAGTTGACGGTCAGGCCGAAGAGCAGGGTCGAGACGACGGCGAGGGTGATGCCGAAGGCCAGGCACTCGCGGGGGCTGACCATGCCGGTGACCAGCGGCCGCTGCGCGGTGCGGTCCATCAGCGCGTCGATGTCGCGGTCGATGTACATGTTCAGGGCGTTGGCGCCGCCCGCGGAGAGGTAGCCGCCGACGCAGGTGAGCAGCACCAGCTTCAGATCCGGCACGCCCCGCTCGGCGAGGAACATCACCGGAACGGTGGTGATCAGCAGCAGCTCGATGATCCGCGGCTTGGTCAGTGCGACGAACGCCTTGACGCGGGCCCCGAACGGCCGGTGGTGGTTCGTGCTCTGGTTCGCCCCACCGAGCTCCCCCGCGGCCTTAAGGGCGCGGGCGGTACCCCCACCCGCAGGACGGGATTCAACGACCGTCACGTACACCCCTGACAGAGACTCTCAGCAAGCCCCCGGTGTGAACACTCCGTAAAGGCTCGCGCGTACCACGCCACTGTAGACGTTGCCCAGACTTCGGCCTCAGCGGGGGTCCGGTCGTGTTGGAAGGCGCTTCGGCAAGAGCCCGCGACTGCTCGATTGAGCAGTCGGATGAACGGGTCCGTATTCATCTGCCGAACGGGGAACGCACCGGTCGGGAGGCGGAACGCGTCCCTTCCCGGCAGTCTGGAATGACTCGAAAAAACGCACGTTGTCGCGAGGGTAGGCTCGACAGCGGCCGGTGGGCGCGACGCGCACCGGCATTCGAACATGTGGAGAGGAGCCCTGACCCAGGGTGAGCACCAAGCCGACCACCACAGACCTCGAGTGGACCGAGCTGGACCAGCGGGCGGTCGACACCGCCCGTGTCCTGGCCGCCGATGCCGTACAGAAGGTCGGTAACGGCCATCCCGGTACGGCGATGAGCCTGGCCCCCGCCGCGTACACCCTCTTCCAGAAGGTGATGCGGCACGACCCGTCGGACCCCGACTGGACCGGCCGCGACCGTTTCGTGCTGTCCGCGGGCCACTCGTCCCTGACCCTCTACATCCAGCTGTACCTGGCCGGCTTCGGCCTGGAGCTGGACGACCTCAAGTCGTTCCGGACGTGGGGCAGCAAGACCCCCGGCCACCCGGAGTACGGGCACACCGCCGGTGTCGAGACGACGACCGGTCCGCTCGGCCAGGGTGTCGCCAACGCGGTGGGCATGGCGATGGCCGCCCGCTACGAGCGCGGCCTGTTCGACCCGTCCGCCGCGCAGGGCGCCTCGCCCTTCGACCACTACATCTACGCGATCGCCGGCGACGGCTGCCTCCAGGAGGGCATCTCCGCCGAGGCGTCGTCGATGGCGGGCCACCAGAAGCTCGGCAACCTGATCCTGCTGTGGGACGACAACCACATCTCGATCGAGGGCGACACCGAGACGGCCGTCTCGGAGGACACGGTCAAGCGGTACGAGGCGTACGGCTGGCACGTGCAGCGTGTCGCGCCGAAGCCCGACGGCGACCTGGACCCGAACGCGCTCTTCGACGCGATCCAGGCGGCGAAGAAGGTCACCGACCGGCCGTCCTTCATCGCGATGCGCTCGATCATCGCCTGGCCCGCGCCGAACGCGCAGAACACCGAGGCCGCGCACGGCTCGGCGCTCGGCGACGACGAGGTCGCGGCCACCAAGCGCGTGCTCGGCTTCGACCCGGAGAAGACCTTCGAGGTCGCCGACGAGGTGCTGGCGCACACCCGGGCCGCCGGGGAGCGCGGCCGTGCGGCCCGCGACGGCTGGGAGAAGGACCTCGCCGCCTGGCGCTCCGCCAACCCCGAGCGCGCCGCCGACTTCGACCGTGTCGCCAAGGGCGAGCTGCCGACCGGCTGGGAGGAGAAACTCCCGGTGTTCGAGGCCGGCAAGGGTGTCGCCACCCGGGCCGCCTCCGGCAAGGTGCTCCAGGCGCTGGGCGCGGTCATCCCCGAGCTGTGGGGCGGCTCCGCCGACCTGGCCGGCTCGAACAACACCACCATCGACAAGAACTCCTCGTTCCTGCCGGAGGGCAACCCGCTGCCGGAGGCCGACCCCTACGGCCGCACGATCCACTTCGGCATCCGCGAGCACTCGATGGCCGCCGAGATGAACGGCATCGCGCTGCACGGCAACACCCGCATCTACGGCGGCACCTTCCTGGTGTTCTCCGACTACATGCGCAACGCCG
Organism: Streptomyces sp. NPDC059785; assembly: GCF_042732375.1. Taxonomy (NCBI): domain Bacteria; kingdom Bacillati; phylum Actinomycetota; class Actinomycetes; order Kitasatosporales; family Streptomycetaceae; genus Streptomyces; species Streptomyces sp. NPDC059785. The sequence goes on along the minus strand of NZ_JBHWHV010000069.1, from coordinate 30,648 downwards.
TCCGCCTCTCCGCACTGATGCACCTGCCGGTGACGTACGTCTGGACGCACGACTCGATCGGCCTCGGCGAGGACGGCCCCACCCACCAGCCGGTGGAGCACCTGGCCTCCCTGCGCGCCATCCCCGGCCTGAACGTCGTCCGCCCCGCGGACGCCAACGAGACGGCCATCGCCTGGCGCGAGGTCCTGGGGCGCTGGACCAAGGAGTTCGGCAAGGGCGCCCCGCACGGTCTGGCGCTGACCCGGCAGGGCGTGCCGACGTACGAGGCGAACGAGGACACGGTCAAGGGCGGCTACGTGCTGTTCGAGGCCGAAGGCGGGGAGCCGGAGGTCATTCTGATCGCCACCGGTTCCGAGGTGCATGTGGCCGTCGAGGCGCGTGAGCAGCTCCAGGCCGACGGTGTCCCCACCCGTGTGGTGTCGATGCCGTGCGTGGAGTGGTTCGACGAGCAGGACCAGGGGTACCGGGACAGCGTCCTGCCGCCGTCCGTGAAGGCGCGCGTGGCGGTGGAGGCCGGCATCGGGCTGACCTGGCACCGGTTCGTCGGAGACGCCGGGCGCATTGTTTCGCTGGAGCACTTCGGTGCTTCCGCGGACGGCAAGGTGCTCTTCCGGGAGTTCGGTTTCACTGCCGAGAACGTTGCCGCGAAGGCGAAGGAATCGATCGCCGCAGCCCAGCGCTGACGCTTACATACGACACGTAGGAGATGCATTTTCCATGACAGACGCACTCAAGCGCCTCTCCGAAGAAGGCGTCGCGATCTGGCTGGACGACCTGTCGCGCAAGCGGATCACGTCCGGCAACCTGGCCGAGCTCATCGACCAGCAGCACGTCGTGGGTGTCACCACCAACCCGTCGATCTTCCAGAAGGCCATCTCCCAGGGCGACGGCTACGACCAGCAGGTCTCGGACCTCGCCGCCCGCCGGGTGACGGTCGAAGAGGCGATCCGCATGATCACGACGGCGGACGTCCGTGACGCCGCCGACATCCTGCACCCGCTGTTCGAGACGACCGGCGGCCAGGACGGCCGGGTGTCGATCGAGGTCGACCCGCGGCTCGCGCACGACGAGCACGCGACCGTCGCCGAGGCCAAGCAGCTCGCGTGGCTGGTGGACCGGCCGAACACGCTCATCAAGATCCCGGCCACCGAGGCCGGCATCCCGGCGATCACCGAGGTCATCGGCCTCGGCATCAGCGTGAACGTGACGCTGATCTTCTCGCTGGAGCGCTACCGCCTGGTGATGGACGCCTACCTGGCAGGTCTGGAGAAGGCCAAGGAGCGCGGCCTGGACCTGTCGAAGATCCACTCCGTGGCGTCGTTCTTCGTGTCCCGCGTGGACACCGAGATCGACAAGCGCCTCGACGCGCTGGGCACGGACGAGGCCAAGGCCGCCCGCGGCAAGGCGGGCATCGCCAACGCGCGCCTGGCCTACCAGGCGTACGAGGAGGTCTTCAGCGGCGACCGCTGGGCCGCCCTCGACCGGGCACAGGCCAACAAGCAGCGCCCGCTGTGGGCGTCCACCGGCGTGAAGGACCCGGCGTACAAGAGCACGATGTACGTCGAGCAGCTCGTCGCGCCGAACACGGTGAACACCATGCCGGAGGCCACGCTCGAGGCGACCGCCGCCGAAGGCGAGATCACCGGCAACACCATCGCCGGTACGTACGAGCAGTCCCGCGCCGAGCTGGACGCGCTGGAGAAGCTCGGCATCTCGTACGACGAGGTGGTGCGGCTGCTGGAGAAGGAGGGCGTCGACAAGTTCGAGGCGTCCTGGAACGACCTGCTCAAGTCGACCGAGGCAGAGCTCAAGCGCCTCGCCCCCTCGGAGGGCTGACATCTTGTCAAGCAGCAATCCGCTGCGTGACCCCGCAGACCGACGGCTCCCGCGTATCGCGGGGCCGTCGGGTCTGGTCATTTTCGGCGTCACCGGCGACTTGTCCCGTAAAAAGCTGATGCCTGCCGTGTACGACCTCGCCAACCGCGGACTGCTGCCCCCGGGCTTCTCGCTCGTCGGCTTCGCCCGCCGCGAATGGCAGGACGAGGACTTCGCCCAGGAAGTCCACGACGCCGTCAAGGAGCACGCCCGCACCGAGTTCCGCGAGGAGGTCTGGCAGCAGCTCATCCAGGGGATGCGCTTCGTGCCGGGCAACTTCGACGACGACGACGCCTTCGAAAACCTGAAGGCGACGATCCAGGACCTCGACCAGAAGCAGGGCACCGGCGGCAACTTCGCCTTCTACCTCTCCGTGCCGCCGAAGTTCTTCCCCAAGGTCGTCCAGCAGCTCAAGAAGCACGGGCTCGCCGACGCGCCCGAGGGCTCCTGGCGGCGCGCCGTCATCGAGAAGCCCTTCGGCCACGACCTGGCCAGCGCCCGCGAACTGAACGCGATCGTGCACGAGGTCTTCACCCCCGACCAGGTCTTCAGGATCGACCACTACCTGGGCAAGGAGACCGTCCAGAACATCCTGGCGCTGCGCTTCGCCAACCAGATGTTCGAACCGATCTGGAACCGGTCCTTCGTCGACCACGTGCAGATCACCATGGCCGAGGACATCGGCATCGGCGGCCGGGCCGGCTACTACGACGGCATCGGCGCCGCCCGCGACGTCATCCAGAACCACCTGCTCCAGCTGATGGCGCTGACCGCGATGGAGGAGCCTGCCTCCTTCGGCGCGGACGCGCTCGCCGCCGAGAAGACCAAGGTCCTCGGCGCGGCCCGGCTGCCGAAGAACCTGGGCAAGGACACCGTCCGCGGCCAGTACGCGGCGGGCTGGCAGGGCGGCGCGAAGGTCGTCGGCTACCTCGAAGAGGACGGCATCGACGCCAAGTCCAAGACCGACACCTACGCGGCGGTGAAGCTGGAGATCGACAACCGCCGCTGGGCGGGCGTCCCCTTCTACCTGCGCACCGGCAAGCGTCTCGGCCGCCGCGTCACCGAGATCGCGGTCGTCTTCCAGCGCGCCCCGCACTCCCCCTTCGACTCCACCGCCACCGAGGAACTGGGCTCCAACGCGATCGTCATCCGCGTCCAGCCGGACGAGGGCATCACGGTCCGCTTCGGCTCCAAGGTCCCCGGCACCTCCATGGAGATCCGCGACGTCTCGATGGACTTCGCCTACGGCGAGTCGTTCACGGAGTCCAGCCCGGAGGCGTACGAACGGCTCATATTGGACGTCCTGCTCGGCGACTCCAACCTCTTCCCCCGCACCGAGGAGGTCGAGCTGTCCTGGAAGATCCTCGACCCGGTCGAGGAGTACTGGGACAAGCACGGCAAGCCCGCGCAGTACCCGGCGGGCACCTGGGGTCCCAAGGAGGCCGACGACATGCTCGCACGAGACGGACGGAGCTGGCGCAGGCCATGAAGACCGACCTCACGGACACCACGGCCGGCAAGGTCAACAAGGCGCTCGTCCTGGGCCGCCGCGCCATCGGCACCCCCGCCGTCGGCATGGTGCTCACCCTCGTCATCGTCACCGACGAGGAGAACGCCTACGACGCCCTGCGCGCCGCCAACGACGCCTCCCGCGAGCACCCCTCGCGCACCCTCGTGGTGATCAGGCGCGTCAACCGCTCGCCCCGCGACCGCACCAAGTCGCGGCTGGACGCCGAGGTGCGCCTCGGCGCGGAGGCGGGCCCCGGCGAGACGGTCGTCCTGCGGCTGCACGGCGAGGTCGCCGACCACGCGGACTCCGTGGTGCTGCCGCTGCTGCTGCCCGACGCGCCCGTCGTCGTGTGGTGGCCGGTGGACGCGCCCGGCAATCCGGCGAAGGACCCGCTGGGCGCGCTCGCCCAGCGCCGGGTCACCGACACCTACGCCGCCGAGGAGCCGATCAGCGAGCTGACGGCCCGCGCCGACGCCTACGCGCCCGGCGACACCGACCTCTCCTGGACCCGCATCACGCCCTGGCGCTCGATGCTGGCCGCGGCCCTGGACCAGGTGCTGTGCGAGGTCGACACCGTCGAGGTGGAGGGCGAGGAGTTCAACCCGAGCTGCGAGCTGCTCGCCATGTGGCTCGCCAACCGGCTGGACGTCCCGGTCCGGCGGTCGGTCTCGGCGGGGCCCGGCCTGACCGCCGTGCGCATGCAGACCGACTGCGGCGAGATCGTCCTGGACCGTGCCGACGGTTCGCTGGCCACCCTGTCCATCGAGGGCCAGCCCGACCGCGCGGTGGCGCTCCAGCGGCGCGGCACCGCCGAGCTGATCGCGGAGGAGCTGCGCCGGCTCGACCCGGACGACACCTACGCGTCGGCGCTGCGTTACGGGGTCGACCGGCTGGCCACGGGCGACGGCTCCGGGGACCGTGCGGAGGGCGGCGTCGCGGTCAAGGCGCCCGCCAGGACGGCCGCCAAGGGTCCCGCGAAGAAGGCCACGAGCAAGGCTCCGGCGAAGAGGGCGGCGGCCAAGTGAGTACTCCGCAGCTTGTCGTCCACCACGACAAGGAGCTGATGGCGCAGGCCGCCGCCGCCCGGCTGATCACGAAGATCGTGGACGCCCAGGCCTCGCGCGGCTCCGCCTCGGTGGTGCTGACCGGCGGGCGCAACGGCAACGGCGTGCTCGCCGCGCTCGCCGCCCAGCCCGCCCGGGACGCCGTCGACTGGGGCCGGCTCGACCTCTGGTGGGGCGACGAGCGCTACCTGCCCGAGGGCGACGCCGACCGGAACTACACCCAGGCCCGCGAAGCGCTGCTCGACTCGGTGCCGCTGGACCCGGCGCGGGTGCACCCGATGCCCGCGTCCGACGGCCCGTACCCGGACGTGGACGCCGCGGCCGAGTCGTACGCGGCGGAGCTGCTGAAGGCCGCGGGCCCGGAGAACCACGGTCCCGTGCCGTCCTTCGACGTGCTGATGCTCGGCGTCGGTCCCGACACCCACGTGGCCTCGCTCTTCCCGGAGCTGCCCGCGGTACGGGAGCAGGAGCGCGCGGTGGTCGGCGTGCACGGCGCGCCCAAGCCGCCGCCCACCCGGGTGTCGCTGACGCTGCCCGCGATCCGTGCCGCGCGCGAGGTGTGGCTGCTCGCGGCCGGTGAGGACAAGGCGAACGCGGTGGCCATCGCCCTGTCCGGCGCGGGCGAGGTGCAGGCCCCGGCGGCGGGCGCGCAGGGCCGTTCCCGGACGCTGTGGCTGCTGGACACGGCGGCCGCGTCGCAGCTCCCGCGCTCGCTGTATCCCCCGGCTTCTCCCTGAGCGGCCTGTTCACGAGGGGGCAACCCTGTACGACACGACGCCGGACGGACTGTGACAGTCCGTCCGGCGTCGTCGTTCACTGGTGCGGGTCCGGCTCAGGTCCGGTAGGGATTCCCGTACGGATGCCCCGGCCGGTACGGCGGGGGCGGACCGTACGGCTGCGGCTGCGGCGGGACCGGCCCGTACGGGTTGCCCTGCGGCGGTACGGGGCCGGTCCGCGGGATGCTGTTCGCCGGGTGGCCGGAGAGCCGGATGCCGTAGCGGCGGCGGAGCCGGTTCATCTCCAGGACGGCGATGGCCGTGACCGTCAGCGGCGCCCCGAGGACGAAGAGCAGGCCCATCTTCAGGCTGAGCCCGTGCAGATCGCCGGTGATCAGGTCCGGGATGGCCATGAGCCAGGTCGTCACCGTGGCGAGCAGCGCCGGCAGGCACCGGTGCACGGCCGCGGTGCCGAAGAAGTTGCCGGAGACCTTGACCGCCCCGGCGGCGACGAAGACGACCAGCCAGAACCCGGCGAAGCCGAGGAACAGCCCGAACACCCCCAGCGACGAGGTCAGTCGCCAGACCACCACGGTCAGCACGATCGAGCCGACGAAGGCCAGCAGCAGCTTGAGCGAGTTGAGCAGCGGCCCGCGCAGCGCCCGTACGGTGCCCGTGCGCCGCCAGACGAAGAGCATCACGCCCACCGTCAGCGGGGTGATGACCAGCAGGACGACGGACGCCACCAGCATGTTCTCGAGCATCTCGTCGAACGCGAAGCCGCCCTGGACGAAGGTGTAGACGCCGACCGCCGCGAATGCCCCGGCGATCACCCGTATCCGCTTCAGCCGGTCCACGGCCGGGTCGACCGACGGCGGGATCCACGCCGGGTGGAAGACCGCCCGCGCCACGTGGTGGGGCTTGAGGAACGTCCGCGCCCTGAGCGAGCCGTCCGTCCAACTCCCTTGCGAACCAGTCACCTTCCGCTCCCCCGGGCCGTCGTGTCCATGATCGCCCGGCGGAGTCTACGGGAAGCGGACGGCGCCCTGCCGCCCACTTCCCGAGCCGTTACCGATACGGGCTAACGGCCGCGCAGCTCCCGGTACTTGGCGACGAGCGCCTTGGTCGACGGGTCGAGGCCCGGCACGTCCGCGCCCTCGGTCAGCGCGGGCTCGACGCGCTTGGCGAGCACCTTGCCCAGCTCGACGCCCCACTGGTCGAAGGAGTCGATGTGCCAGATCGCGCCCTGCACGAAGACCTTGTGCTCGTAGAGGGCGACGAGCTGGCCGAGGACCGACGGGGTCAGCGCGCGGGCGAGGATCGTCGTCGTGGGCCGGTTGCCCTGGAACGTCTTGTGCGGCACCAGCTCCTCGGCCACCCCTTCGGCGCGCACCTCGTCCGGCGTCTTGCCGAACGCCAGGGCCTGGGTCTGCGCGAAGAAGTTCGCCATCAGCAGGTCGTGCTGGGCCTTCAGCTCCTCGCCCAGCTCCTCGACCGGCTCGGCGAAGCCGATGAAGTCGGCCGGGACCAGCTTCGTCCCCTGGTGCAGGAGCTGGAAGTAGGCGTGCTGCCCGTTGGTGCCGGGCGTGCCCCAGACCACGGGCCCTGTCTGCCACTCGACCGGATTGCCGTCCCGGTCCACCGACTTGCCGTTGGACTCCATGTCGAGCTGCTGGAGGTAGGCGGTGAACTTGGACAGGTAGTGCGAGTACGGCAGCACCGCGTGCGCCTGCGCGTCGTGGAAGTCGTCGTACCAGACGCCGAGCAGACCGAGCAGGAGCGGGACGTTCTCCTCGGCCGGGGCGGTGCGGAAGTGCTCGTCGACCAGATGGAACCCGTTGAGCATCTCGCGGAACCGGTCGGGCCCGATGGCGATCATCAGGGACAGTCCGATCGCCGAGTCGAAGGAGTACCGGCCGCCGACCCAGTCCCAGAACTCGAACATGTTGTCCGTGTCGATGCCGAAGTCCGCCACCTTGCCGGCGTTCGTCGACAGCGCCACGAAGTGCCTGGCCACAGCCTCCTGACCGGCCTTCAGCTCACCGAGCAGCCAGTTCCGCGCTGAAGTGGCGTTGGTGATCGTCTCGATGGTGGTGAAGGTCTTCGAGGCGACGATGAACAGCGTCTCCGCCGCGTCCAGGTCGCGCACGGCCTCGTGCAGGTCGGCGCCGTCCACGTTGGACACGAAGCGGACCGTCAGACCGCGGTCGGTGAAGGCCCGCAGCGCCTCGTACGCCATCGCCGGGCCCAGGTCCGAACCGCCGATGCCGATGTTGACCACGTTCTTGATGCGCTCGCCGGTGTGCCCGGTCCACTCGCCGGCCCGCACCTTCTCGGCGAAGGCGCTCATCCTGTCCAGCACCGCGTGCACGCCCGGGACCACGTTCTCCCCGTCGACCTCGATCACCGCGTCGCGCGGGGCGCGCAGCGCCGTGTGCAGCACGGCCCGGTCCTCGGTGACGTTGATCCGCTCGCCGCGGAACATCGCGTCCCGCAGCCCGAACACGTCCCTGGCCTCGGCGAGCCGGCGCAGCAGGCACAGAGTGTCGTCGGTGACCAGGTGCTTGGAGTAGTCGACGTGCAGATCGCCGACCTGGAGGGTGTAACCGGTGCCGCGGCCGGGGTCGGCCGCGAACAGGTCCCGCAGATGGGTCCCGCCGAGCTCTTCGCGGTGCCCGGCCAGCGCGGTCCACTCGGGTGTCTGGTCGAGCCTGGTACGGCTGTCTGCGTTCATCTCGGACTTCCGCCTTCTTTCCTGCGTGTGCTGCTGCGTACCTTGCCCCGCTGCCGGTCCCAACCTAGTTGATCAGGGCTGGACGTGAGCCGTCGTCGCGCCGTCCTCCGGCGCAACAACAGATACGTCCGGCTTGAGCGCCGGTATCAAGGAGATGACGGCCAGGACGAAGAACACGGCCGCGAGCAGCGCCGGGGTGTTCAGGCCCCAGGCGGTCGCCACGGCCCCGCCGAGCACCGCTCCCAGGGGCGCCCCGGCGACGGCCAGGGTCCGGAAGGCGGCGCTGATCCGGCCCAGCATCTCCGCGGGCGCCCGCTGCTGCATCAGGGTCGTGGTGCTGACGTTCCACACCATGCCCATGAAACCGAAGGCCGCCATGCCCGCGATCAGCGCGGTGAGGCTGCGGACCGAGCCGATCACTGCCAGGACGCCGGTCTGCACGGCCCCGGCGAGCAGCACGCCCCGCACCCGCCCGGTCCGGTCCGTGATCCGGCGGCCCACCACGCCCGCGACCAGGCTGCCGACCGTGTACGCGGTCGTCGCCGCCGCGTACCCGCCGTTGCCCGCGTCGAGCCAGCCCGTCACCAGCAGCACCAGTGTGGCGATGAGCGCGCCCATGCCGACGTTGCACAGGGCCGTGGCCGCGCACAGGCCGCGCAGCGCCCGGTCGCGCCACAGGACGCGCAGTCCGTCCGCGATCTCCGCGCGCAGGGTGCTGCCCGCCGGTCTGGGATCGCGCCCGGCCCCGGCGGTCCGCAGCGAGGCCACGAGCGCGGCGGCGGCGAGGAAGGTCAGCGCGTCCACCGTGAAGGGCACGGCCGCTCCCGCCACGAGCAGCAGCGGCACGAGGGGCCCGGCCAGCAGACCGCCGGCGACGCGCTGGCCGGACATCAGCCGCGCGTTCGCGCTGCCGAGCGCCTCGGAATCCACCAGGGCGGGCAGCAGGGCCGTGGACGCGTTGTCGAAGAGCGTCTGGAGGGTGGTCAGGGCGAAGGCGAGCGCGATCAGCAGGGCGATCGAGGCGTGCCCCAGGGCGACGGCCACCGCGAAGGCGGCCACCAGCAGGCCGCGGACCGCGTCCACCGTCCACATGGCACGGCGCTGGTCGACCCGGTCGGCGACGGCTCCGCCGAGCAGTCCGAAGACGATCCAGGGCAGATATCCGCAGGCGGTGACGGAGGCGACGAGCAGCGGCCGGTCCGTGAGCGTCGCGGCCAGCAGGGGCAGCGCGGCCGTGCGCAGGGAGTCCCCGAAGCTGGAGAGCACGGCCGCGCTCCACAGCCGTCCGAATCCCCCGCGCCACGCGGGCGTCCGCGCCGTCTCCACCGCACTGGTCGCCGCCACCACGCCCCGCCCCCGCACTCCGCCGATTCCGCTGACACAAGAACCGTAGAGGGCACCACTGACAACGGGCCGGAGAGCGGGCCGGGGCAGGAGCGCGACGGGTTTGGCACCAGTGGCGAAACGCATCCGGCCAGACACCTCTCGGTGCCCGGCCGGCCGTCAACTCTTAGATCTCGCCCCGCAGTTTGGCGAGCGCCTCGGCGAGGATCGCCTCGCCGTCCGCGTCGCTGCGCCGCTCCCGTACGTACGCGAGGTGCGTCTTGTACGGCTCGGTACGCGGCGGGTCCGGTGGATTGTCCTGGTCCTGTCCGGCCGGAAAGCCGCAGCGCGGGCAGTCCCAGGTCTCGGGCACCTGCGCGTCGCTGGCGAAGCTCGGCTGCGTCTCATGCCCGTTGGAGCACCAGAAGGAGACGCGCAGCCGTGGCGCGGACTCGCCACGCTCGGCCTCGCCCATCGGCCCCGCCCCGACCCGGCTTCCTCGGATCGCGTTGCCACTTGCCACGGTCGTAACTCCCTGCGTGATGGTGCCGCAAAGCGAGTCGGCGTTTCGCTTCGCTGCGAGCGCCTCAGTCTACGTAAGGCCCAACGCGCGTCCAGTGATTGGAGTTACCCGCCCCTAGACGCAAGCCCCATGATAGGCCGCGCCGGGAGGCGCGTACCGTACATGGGGCCTTATGTGCGCGATGAGCTTGCGCGGTGTGCTGTTGTGATGCCGTACCGATGTCAGCCGGGTGTCAGTTGTTGGCCTTCATCAGGATGCCGAGCACGACGATGCACGCGAACCAGAGCAGACCGATCACCAGGGTGATGCGGTCGAGGTTGCGCTCGGCGACCGAGGAGCCGCCGACGGAGGACTGCATGCCGCCACCGAACATGTCGGAGAGGCCGCCGCCCTTCCCCTTGTGCATCAGCACCAGCAGCATCAGCAGCAGGCTGAAGACGATCAGGGCGATCGAGAACCCCAAAACCACGGCTGGACCAACTTCCTCGGAACTGAATGGACGACGGGGGCCCGGTGACAGGTCACCCGGCCCCCGCAAGGGTACGACGGATCGCCGCTACCGCATACTCACGGTCGCCGGGTCGCCGCCGGGGCACCGCGGACCGGTGCGGCTCACTGGTCGCGGAACCGGACGATCTTGACGAACTCGTCGGCGTCCAGGGACGCGCCGCCGATCAGGGCGCCGTCGATGTCGGGCTTCGCCATGATCTCCGCGACGTTGCCGGACTTGACCGAGCCGCCGTACTGGATGCGGACCCGGTCGGCCAGCTCCTGGGTGTACAGCTCGGCGAGCTTGGCGCGGATCGCCCCGCAGACCTCCTGGGCGTCGTCGGCGCCGCAGACCTTGCCGGTGCCGATGGCCCAGACGGGCTCGTACGCGATCACGATCGTGTCGGCCTGCTCGGCCGGGAGGTCCTTGAGGCCGCCCTCGACCTGCGCGAGCGTGTGCGCGACGTGGTTGCCCTCCTCGCGGACGGACAGCTCCTCGCCGACGCACAGGATCGGGGTGAGGCCGTGCTTGTAGGCGGCCTTGACCTTGGCGTTCACGACGTCGTCGGTCTCGGCGTGGTACTGGCGGCGCTCGGAGTGGCCGACCGCGACGAACGTGCACTTGAGCTTCGCCAGCATGGCGCCGGAGATCTCACCGGTGTACGCGCCGGAGTCGTGCGCCGAGAGGTCCTGGGCGCCGTACTTGATGCTGAGCTTGTCGCCCTCGACCAGGGTCTGCACCGAGCGCAGGTCGGTGAAGGGCGGCAGGACGGCGACCTCGACGGCCTCGTAGTCCTTGTCGGCCAGGGCGAAGGCGAGCTTCTGGACGTGCGCGATGGCCTCGAGGTGGTTGAGGTTCATCTTCCAGTTGCCCGCCATCAGCGGCGTGCGGGTGCTCATTGAGGTCAGTCCTCCAGTGCGGCGAGGCCGGGGAGCGTCTTGCCCTCGAGGTATTCGAGGGAGGCGCCGCCACCGGTCGAGATGTGGCCGAATGCCTGCTCGTCGAAGCCCAGCGTGCGGACGGCCGCGGCGGAGTCGCCACCGCCGACGACCGTGTAGGCCGGGGAGTCGAGGAGGGCCTGGGCGACCGCCTTGGTGCCCTCGGCGTAGTCGGGGTGCTCGAAGACGCCCATGGGGCCGTTCCAGAAGACGGTGGCCGCGTCGGCGAGCTTCGAGGCGTACAGCTTGCGGGACTCCGGACCGATGTCCAGGCCCATCCGGTCGGCGGGGACGGCGTCCGCGGCGACGGTGTCGGGGTTCGTGGGGGCCTTCGCCTTGAGGTCGGGGAACTCGGGAGCGGCCACGACGTCGACGGGGAGCACCAGCTCCACGCCGCTCTTCTCCGCACGCTCCAGGTACTCCTTGACGGCCGGGATCTGGTCCTCCTGGAGGAGGGAGATGCCGACCTCGTAGCCCTTGGCCTTGAGGAAGGTGTAGGCCATGCCGCCGCCGATGAGCAGGCGGTCGGCCTTGCCGAGGAGCTGGTCGATGACGGCGAGCTTGTCGGAGACCTTGGCGCCGCCGAGCGCGACCACGTAGGGGCGCCGGACGTCCTCGGTGAGCTTCTTCAGGACGCCGACCTCGGTGGTGATGAGGTAGCCCGCGTAGTGCGGCAGGCGGGCCGGGAGGTCGTACACGGAGGCGTGCTTGCGGTGCACGGCGCCGAAGCCGTCGCCCACGTAGACGTCGGCGAGCGCGGCGAGCCGGTCGGCGAACGCGCCGCGCTCGGCGTCGTCCTTGGACGTCTCGCCGGCGTTGAAGCGGAGGTTCTCGATGACCGCGACCCGGCCGGAGTCCAGGCCGTCGACCGTGCTCCGCGCCGAGGAGCCGACGGTGTCCTCGGCGAACGCGACGGGCGCGCCCAGGAGTTCACCGAGGCGCTCGGCGGGACGGCGCAGCGAGAAGGCGGGGTCCGGGGCGCCCTTGGGGCGGCCCAGGTGCGAGGCGACGATCACCTTGGCGCCCGCGTCCGCGAGCGCCTTGACGGTGGGCAGCACCGCGCGGATGCGGCCGTCGTCGGTGATCTTTCCGTCGGCCAGGGGCACGTTCAGGTCGGCGCGGACGAAGACCCGCTTGCCGTCCACTCCTTCGGCGAGGAGTTCGTCGATCGTCTTCATGAGGGGACTCCTTGCAAGGCTCTGGTGGTCCGGAGGGCTGGTCGATCAGTACGTGAGTCAGGGCTCGGGCAGCGCAAAGGTGCGCTGCCCGAGCCCTGCTGTCACATCGAGGTGCCTGCTCCGGTGATCAGAGCCGGCCGCCGACGAAGACCGTGAGGTCGACGAGGCGGTTGGAGTAGCCCCACTCGTTGTCGTACCAGCCGAGGATCTTCACCGAGTTGCCCTCCTGGACCATGGTCAGGGAGGAGTCGAAGGTGCAGGAGGCCGGGTCGCTGACGATGTCCGAGGAGACGATCGGGTCCTCGGTGTAGGCCAGGTAGCCCTTGAGGTCGCCGTCCTCGGAGGCCTTCTTGAACGCGGCGTTGACCTCGTCCTTGGTGACCTCGCGCTGGAGCGTCACGACCAGGTCGGTGGCCGAGCCGGTCGGGACCGGGACGCGCATCGCGATGCCGTCGAGCTTGCCCTTGAGCTGCGGGAGGACCAGGGCGGTGGCCTTCGCGGCGCCCGTCGTGGTCGGGATGATGTTCTCCGCGGCGGCACGCGCGCGGCGCAGGTCCGAGTGCGGGAAGTCCAGGATGCGCTGGTCGTTCGTGTACGCGTGGACCGTCGTCATCAGACCCTTGACGATGCCGAAGTTCTCGTCGAGGACCTTGGCCATCGGCGCCACACAGTTGGTGGTGCAGGAGGCGTTGGAGATGACGTGGTGGTTCGCCGGGTCGTACTTGTCCTGGTTGACACCCATCACGATGGTGATGTCCTCGTCCTTGGCCGGAGCCGAGATCAGGACCTTCTTGGCGCCGCCGGCGATGTGCTTCTCGGCGTCGGCCTTCTTGGTGAAGATGCCCGTGGACTCGACCACGACGTCGACGCCCAGCTCGCCCCACGGGATGTCGGCGGGGTTGCGCTCGGACAGGACCTTGATGGTCTTGCCGTCGACGGTGATGGTGTCCTCGGTGTGCGACACCTCGGCCTTGAGGCGGCCCAGGATGGTGTCGTACTTGAGCAGGTGAGCGGTGGTCGCGGTGTCACCCAGGTCGTTGACAGCCACGATCTCGATGTCAGCACCCTGCTCCAGCAGCGCGCGGAAGTAGTTACGACCGATGCGGCCAAAGCCGTTGATGCCTACGCGGATCGTCACGAACCGATCTCCTCGTTGGTACGCCGGTTTTCGATGCCGGCGAGACGTATGGGATGTCCCCGACCGCCTACGACCCTACCTCCCTGACGCGTCCGGGGTGACATCGAGAGGGGCCATACACGGCAGGGTGGTCCGTACCCACCAGTAGGAGTACGAACCACCCTGGTCAAGCGCCCGGCTCAGGCGATGTGACCACCGGGGGCGGAGGGTCCCCGGAGGCCCGCTCCGTCAGCCGTCCAGGGCCGCGAGCGCCTTGCCGACCAGCGCCGTGCGGCCGGCGGCCGTGGTGACGTGTTCCAGGCCGAAGCCGAGGAGCACGGTGTCCTCGGTGCCGACCGCCGCGTAGGTCCTGAACAGCTCTCCGGTGCGCGTCCAGTCGCTGAGGACGGCCGGGCTGCCCGCGGGCGGTCCGGGGACGCTCCAGGCGCCGAGCGAGGTCTCGAAGCCCTCGGTCCCGGTGGCGCCGGCGGTGACGACGGACGTCTCGTCGGCGAGCACGCCGCGCCCGCCGCTGCTCGGGTCCGTGACGTAGCTCAGCGACACCTCGACGGACTTCCCGGCGTAGGCGCTGAGGTCGAAGGAGACCTGCTGCCAGCCGCTGGAGGCCCCGGTGAAGCTGTGCCACGCGCCGGTGGTGCCGCTGCCGGTGCAGCCGTCGGAGCCGAGCGTCAGGTAGTGCTCCAGGAAGGGGTGCTCCTGGATGAGGAAGCCGGCTCCGCACTCCGCCGGGACGGCGCTGCTGCTCGCCCCCGAGGTGTCCGGCAGCGTGGTCCAGTCGTCGGCTCCCGTGGTGTGCGCCTCGAGCAGCGCGTGGTCGTAGCCCTCCTCCGTGTTCCACAGCAGCCGGGTGGTCAGCTTCGGCGCGTCGGCCGCGGTCACGCCGGTCAGATCGATGGTCCGGGTGAGCCGCTTGTAGGCGTCGTCGGTGTGCACGGCCGCCGCCATGTAGGAGCCCGCGTACGGTCCGTACGGGTTGACGGTGCCGGCGAACTGGCCCGCGCCCGCGCTCGCGAACTGCGGGTACTGCTCCACGGGCAGCGAGTCCGAGGTGACGCTGTAGGCGCCCGCGGCGTCCAGCGGGTTGCCGGGGGCGTCGCCGAGCGGGGCGGAGACGCCCGCGAGCGCGCCGGAGCCGTCGAAGCCGGTCGCCCCTGCGGTCGAGGTGCGCGTGTAGGCGCCCAGGTAGTACTGGCTGAAGTCGTCGGAGAGGGTGCCGCCGCCGAGGTCGACGCTGCCGCCCGCCTGCTCGCCCGCCTCGATCAGCTTGCCGCCCTCGTTGAGGTACGCGCGCAGCTGGAGCTGGGTGGCCTTGCCGGGCCGGGCCGCGCCGGTGTAGTGGACGACCGTGCCGAAGTGGGCGAGCACGCCGAGCGCGTCGGGGGCGCCCAGGGCGGCGACGTCCCAGACGAGGGGCTTGCGCCCATTGGCCTTCAGCGCGTCGGCGTACGTCCTGGCCTGCGTCGCGGTCGCGCCCTCCTCGGCGACCACCAGCGTGTCGGCCTTCGGCCGCTCGGCCACGGTGTACGTGAAGTGCGTGCTGGAGGTGGGCTTCCCGCTCCTGGTCTCACCGGTGAACCAGACCTCGACCTCGTCGCCCGGCTCGCCGTCCTTGACCTTCGCGCGGTACTCGTCGAAGTAGAGGTTGTCCTCGCCGCCGTACGTCTTGCCGCCCTTCCACGCCCTGAGCGCCATGTCGTACGTCCGGCCGCCGTTGACGCGGTACTTCAGCTCCTTGTCGCGTACGGACCTGCGTGCGACGACGGAGACCTCCTGGTCGGCGCCGCGCGAGAGGGAGGCGGTGAAGGGGGCCGGGGTGAAGTCGGCCGCGTCCAGGCCGACCGAGGAGGACGGCCGGTCGGGGTGGACGGCGGTCTCGGCCACCGAGAGGGCGAACGGGACGTTCTTGCGGAACTCCTGCTCGATCAGGGTCTCGTCGTCCGGGAAGGTGAAGATCGAGGCGCAGTCGGCCGCGTTCCAGGCGTCGTCCGGGTCGACGTCCGACGCGGTCTGGCAGGTCGACATCTCCGGGGTGAACATCGCCATGCCGTTGACGTTGCTCGCGTGCCCGTCGGCCTCGCCGTTGGTGGTGTACAGCTCGGAGGAGACCTGCGGGTGGTAGCCCGGGATCGCCGAGTTGTCCGGGGTGCCGGCGAGCGACTTGTAGAGGACGTCGTCCGGCGTCGGCGTCGCCACCTGCCAACCCACTCCGTAGAGCAGCAGTTCGGCCGCGGAGTGGTAGTTGATGCCGTACGTGAAGCCGACGCGCTTCTCGAAGGCGTCGATCGCCTTCGTCTCGGGCTCGGAGCCGGGGCTCGTGCCGCGGTAGGTCTGGCTGGTGGGGCTGGGGGACGAACCCTCGTCGTCGTAGCCCCACTTGTAGGCGAAGTTGCGGTTGAGGTCGACGCCGTCCCCGGTGGTGATCTCGCCGTCGCCGTTGACGTCCCTGAGGTTCTTGCGCCACTGGCGCGTGTCCGCGTCCTGGAACGTGTAGTCGTAGCCGTCGGGGTTGGCGGACAGCACGAACCACAGCTCGGTGGAGTCGACGATCTTCTTGATCCGCTGGTCCGTCTTGTAGTGGTCCAGGTAGTAGTGCATCAGCCGCCGCGTCATCTCGGGCGTGATCCACTCGCGCGCGTGCTGGTTGGACATGTACAGCACGGACGGCTTGGAGCCGTCCTCCGTCCGGTCGGCGCCCTTGGTCAGTTTGAGCGCGAGGATGTCCTGACCGCGCACGGTCTTGCCGATGGACACCACCTTGGTGAGGCCGGGATGCTCCTGGCCGGTGCGGACGATCTCCTCCTGGAGGTTGCCCGCGCCGCTGTACGGGCGGAACACCTCCTCGCCCGCGGCGGCCACCCGCTTCTCGGCCTTCGCCGACAGCGTGTGCTCGGTGAGCTTCACGCCCTGTTTCCGCAGCTTCCCGGCCTGCTGGTCGGTCAGGTAGACCTCGACGGAGGCCGTGCCCTTGTCCGGCGCCTGTTCGCCGAGTTCGTGGCCGTCCTGGCCGGCCGCGAGCAGCAGGGGCACCTGCTGCTTCGTGACCTCGGCGCGGAACACCTTCACGGCGTTCGCGTCCGGTCCTGACGAGTCGTCGTTCTGCGCCTGGGCGACGGGCGCCATGCCCGCACCGCCCAGCAGGAGCGCCCCCACAGCGAGGATCGTGCTCGCTCTGCGTCTCATGAGTCCCCCTTGCAGTGGTCCGCCACGGCGGCGAACGAAGCAAGGCTCATGACCGTTCATCATCAAGTCAAGGGTGCGCCCCGGACACGCGGACGCCGGTGCCGGGATCCCCGAGTGGGGCCCGGAACCGGCGAGTTGGCGTCCGCTTCGACCTGCGGGGGACGGGGCCCCGCGACCCGGTCCGTACGAGGAGGGGCGAGCGGTCAGCCCACGAGGTTGTCCGCCATCTCCTCGGTGAGGTTGGACTCCGTACCCGGGATGCCGAGGTCCTGGGCCCGCTTGTCGGCCATCGCGAGCAGTCGGCGGATCCGGCCCGCGACGGCGTCCTTGGTCAGCGGCGGGTCGGCGAGCGCGCCCAGCTCCTCCAGGGACGCCTGCTTGTGCTCCATGCGCAGCCGGCCCGCCGCGGCGAGGTGCTCCGGGACCTCGTCGGCGAGGATCTCCAGGGCGCGCTGCACCCGGGCCCCGGCGGCGACCGCGGCACGGGCCGAGCGGCGCAGGTTGGCGTCGTCGAAGTTGGCCAGCCGGTTCGCCGTGGCGCGGACCTCGCGGCGCATCCGCCGCTCCTCCCAGGCGAGCACCGACTCGTGCGCCCCGAGGCGGGTGAGCAGCGCGCCGATCGCGTCGCCGTCGCGGACCACCACGCGGTCGACACCGCGGACCTCGCGGGCCTTCGCGGCGATCGAAAGGCGGCGGGCGGCGCCGACCAGCGCGAGCGCGGCCTCGGGACCCGGGCAGGTGACCTCCAGGGAGGAGGAGCGGCCCGGCTCGGTGAGCGAGCCGTGCGCCAGGAACGCGCCGCGCCAGGCCGCCTCCGCGTCGCAGGTGGCCCCCGAGACCACCTGCGGGGGCAGCCCGCGGATCGGTCGGCCGCGGCCGTCGACCAGCCCCGTCTGGCGGGCGAGCTGGTCACCGCCCGCGACGACGCGCACGACGTAGCGCGAGCCGCGGCGCAGACCGCCGGGCGCCATCACGATCAGTTCCGAGCTGTGGCCGAAGATCTCCAGGATGTCCCGCTTCAGGCGGCGCGCCGCCATCGCGGTGTCCAGCTCCGCCTCGATCACGATGCGGCCGCTCACCAGGTGGAGGCCGCCCGCGAACCGCAGGATCGCCGAGACCTCCGCCTTTCTGCAGCAGGTCCGGGTGACGGGGAGCCGGGAGATCTCGTCCTTCACCGCTGCCGTCATCGCCATGGGCCGATCCTTCCATGCATCCGAAAAATACGGTCGTACGCGGCGGCCAACAGCTCCGGGTCGTGCCGCGGAGTTCCGTCGGTCCTGGCCACCGGCGCCAGCTCGACCGCGGCGCCGAACCGCTTCGCGGCGTCGGTGAGTGAGTCGCGGTCGGGCACGGCGGCCTCGTCGGCCAGCACCACGTCCAGGGCGAGTTTAGGGGCGTGTCGTCCCAAAACCTCCAAATGACGCTGCGGGGAGAAGCCCTCGGTTTCTCCGGGCTGCGGCGCGAGGTTCAGGGACAGTACCCGGCGAGCCTTCGTCTCCGTCAGGGCGTCCAGCAGATCGGGCACGAGCAGGTGCGGAATCACCGAGGAGAACCAGGAGCCGGGGCCGAGCACCACCCAGTCCGCGTCGAGGACCGCGGCGACGGCCTCGGGGACGGCGGGCGGGTCGTGCGGGACGACGTGCACGGACTGCACCTCGCCGGGGGTGAGCGCGACGGTGGCCTGGCCGCGCACGGTGTCCACGTCCTCCGGGCGGTCCGGGTCGTGGCCCTTGACCAGCGCCTGGAGTTCCAGAGGCACGGCGGACATGGGCAGCACGCGCCCGTGCGCGCCGAGGAGCTTGCCGACCAGGTCCAGCGCCAGGACGTGGTCGCCCAGCTGCTCCCACAGGGCGACGATCAGCAAATTGCCGACCGCGTGCTCGTGCAGGTCGCCCTGGGAGACGAAGCGGTGCTGGATGACGCGGGCCCAGGTCTGGCCCCAGTCGTCGTCCCCGCACAGCGCGGCCAGCGCCTTGCGCAGATCGCCGGGCGGCAGCACGCCCAGCTCGTCGCGGAGCCGCCCGCTGGAGCCGCCGTCGTCGGCCACGGTGACGACGGCGGTAAGGTCGCCGGTGATCCGGCGCAGCGCGGCGAGCGAGGCGGACAGACCCATGCCGCCGCCGAGGGCGACGACCTTGGGCTGGGCGCCGCGCCGGCGTCCCTTGCCGCCGCGCCCCTCGGGGGTCACCCGGCGCAGCCTGCTCAGCCGCAGCGCACGTCCGGTCATTCGCGGCCCATGTCCCGGTGGACGACGACCGTCTCCACTCCCTCGGACGCCAGCCTGGCCGCCAGCCTCTCCGACACCGCGACCGAGCGGTGCTTGCCGCCGGTGCAGCCGACCGCGATGGTCACGTAGCGCTTGCCCTCGCGCCGGTAGCCGGCCGCGATCAGCCGGAGCAGCTCCGCGTACCGGTCGAGGAACTCCTTGGCGCCGGGCTGGTTGAACACATAGCCCGACACCTCCTCGTTCAGGCCGGTGTACGGGCGCAACTCGGGGACCCAGTGCGGGTTCGGCAGGAAGCGCATGTCGGCGACCAGGTCCGCGTCGACCGGGAGGCCGTACTTGAAACCGAAGGACATGACGGTGGCCCGCAGCTCCGGCTCCTCCTCGCCCGCGAACTGGGCGTCCATCTTGGCGCGCAGCTCGTGCACGTTCAGGCTGGAGGTGTCGATGACCAGGTCGGCGTCGCCGCGCAGCTCCCGCAGCAGCTCGCGCTCGGCGTCGATGCCGTCGACGATGCGGCCGTCGCCCTGGAGCGGGTGCGGGCGCCGCACGGACTCGAAACGGCGCACCAGGGCGTCGTCGGAGGACTCCAGGAAGACGATGCGCCGGGTGACGCCCTTGGCCTCCAGGTCGGCGAGGGACTCGCGGAGGTTGTCGAAGAAGCGGCGGCCGCGTACGTCGACGACGACCGCGATCCGTGCCACGTTTCCCTGGGAACGGGCGCCGAGCTCCACCATGGTGGGGATCAGCGCCGGCGGCAGATTGTCCACGACGAACCAGCCGAGGTCCTCGAGACACTTGGCGGCCGTGGACCGGCCGGCTCCTGACATGCCGGAGATGATCACCAGCTCGGGGATGACCGCGTCGGGCGTCCCGGCCGGTTCGCTGCCCGTACTCACCTTTGCTCCGTCTTCGTGGTCTGCGTCGTGCTCGGAGTGATCTTCACTCGTCTTCTTGTGCGCTTCCTGGCCGTCGGCTGGGCGTGCGCGGTGTTCCTGGCGCTCCCGGGGATCCTGGCGGTCCTGCCGCCCCTGGTGTTCCCCGTGTTCTTCGTGATGCGCGTCCTGCTCGGTCATCTCTCCTGCCCCCGTCGCTCGTCCGGGGATCCCGCGGTCACGGGCTCCCCCGCGGAGCCCGCCGTCGTCCCGGACTCCTCGTCTTCGATGATCTCTCCGGTCGCCGTGTTCACGGCGGGTGCGGCCGGGGCCGCCCGGGCGAAGGCCACGGCGATCGCCTCGGCCGTCTTGCGGCCTATGCCGGGGACCTCGCAGATCTGGTCGATGGTCGCGGAGCGTAGCTTCTTCACCGAGCCGAAGTGCTTGAGCAGCGCTTGTTTGCGCGTTTCGCCCAAACCCGGCACGTCGTCCAGAGGACTCGCCCGGAAGCGCTTGGCCCGCTTGGTGCGCTGGTAGGTGATCGCGAAGCGGTGGGCCTCGTCGCGGACCCTCTGGAGCAGGTAGAGGCCCTCGCTGGTGCGCGGCAGCACGACCGGGTCGTCCTCCCCGGGCAGCCAGACCTCCTCCAGTCGCTTGGCCAGGCCGCACACGGCGATGTCGTCGATGCCGAGCTCGTCCAGGGCCCGCTGGGCGGCCGCGACCTGCGGCTGGCCGCCGTCCACCACGACGAGCTGCGGCGGGTAGGCGAACCGCTTGGGCCGGCCGTCCTCCTCGGTGAGTCTGGGGCGGCCGTCCTCGTCGGCGGGCTCGGGGCGGCCGTCATCCCCGGTGAGCCTGGGACGGCCGTCATCCCCGGTGAGCGCCGCCTCGTCGCCGGCCCATTCCCCCGTCCGCTCCTTCTCGGCGAGGTAGCGCCTGAAGCGGCGGGTGATCACCTCGTGCATGGACCGGACGTCGTCCTGGCCCTCGAAGCCCTTGATCTGGAAGCGCCGGTACTCGCTCTTGCGAGCCAGGCCGTCCTCGAAGACGACCATGGAGGCGACGACGTCCTCGCCCTGGAGGTGCGAGATGTCGTAGCACTCGATCCTCAGGGGCGCGGCGTCCAGGCCGAGGGCCTCGGCGATCTCCTCCAGGGCGCGGGAGCGGGTGGTGAGGTCGGAGGCGCGCTTGGTCTTGTGCAGGCCGAGCGCCTGGAGCGCGTTACGCTGCACGGTCTCCATGAGGGCCTTCTTGTCGCCGCGCTGCGGGATACGCAGCGACACGTTCGACCCTCGGCGGGCGGTCAGCCACTCCTGCACCGGCTCCACCGGGTCGGGCAGCGCCGGGACGAGGACCTCCTTGGGCACCGAGTCACCGGTCTCCTCGCCGTAGAGCTGCTGGAGCGCGTGCTCCACCAGGCCGCCGGTGGTGACCGCCTCCACCTTGTCGGTGACCCAGCCGCGCTGGCCGCGCACGCGTCCGCCGCGGACGTGGAAGATCTGCACGGCGGCCTCGAGCTCGTCCTCACAGACGGCGATCAGATCGGCGTCCGTGGCGTCGGCGAGCACCACGGCGTTCTTCTCCATGGCCTTCTTCAGGGCCTCGATGTCGTCGCGCAGCCGGGCCGCCCGCTCGTACTCCATCTCCTCGGCCGCCTCGCCCATCCGCCTCTCCAGGCGGCGGATGTACGTGCCCGTGCGGCCGGCCATGAAGTCGCAGAACTCGTCGGCCAGGTCCCAGTGGTCGTCCGGGTCGATCCGGCCGACGCACGGAGCCGAGCACTTGCCGATGTAGCCGAGGAGGCAGGGGCGGCCGGTGCGGGCCGCGTTCTTGAAGACGCCGGCCGAGCACGTGCGCACGGGGAAGACGCGCAGCAGGAGGTCCACGGTGTCGCGGATGGCCCACGCGTGCGCGTAGGGGCCGAAGTAGCGCACGCCCTTGCGCTTGTGGCCGCGCATCACCTGCACGCGCGGGAACTCCTCGTTCATGGTCACCGCGAGGTACGGGTAGCTCTTGTCGTCGCGGTACTTGACGTTGAACCGGGGGTCGAACTCCTTGATCCACGAGTACTCGAGCTGGAGCGCCTCGACCTCCGTGGACACCACCGTCCACTCCACGGACGCGGCCGTGGTGACCATCGTGCGGGTGCGCGGGTGCAGGCCGGCCAGGTCCTGGAAGTAGTTGGCAAGACGCTGGCGCAGGCTCTTCGCCTTGCCTACGTAGATCACCCGGCGGTGCTCGTCGCGAAACTTGTAGACCCCGGGCGAGTCCGGGATCTCTCCCGGCTTGGGGCGGTAGCTGGAGGGGTCGGCCATGTCTCACACCCTACTGGCGTGGTGTGACACCGCGACGGGCTCCCGGCCGCACCTGTGGACGAAGAGGCGGACACGGCCCGGGCTCCGGGCGACTGGTGTGATCGGTGGCGCTCCAGGGGGCCGGAGGGCTCGGCGAAACTCCGGGTACCGGCAGGCCCGGCGGGACTCCGGGGGCCGGAGCGGCCGGCGGGGCTCCGGGAGACGGAGGGGCCGGCAGAACCCGGGGAGCCGGGGGGCTAGCGGGACTCCAGGAAGGTGAGGACGGCGAGGACCCGGCGGTGGTCGTCGGGCTGCTCCTGGAGGCGCAGCTTCCCCAGGATGCTGCGGACATGTTTCTCGACCGTGCCCTCGGTCACCCACAGCCGCCGGGCGATGCCCGCGTTGGAGCGGCCCTCCGCCATCAGCGCGAGGACCTCCCGCTCCCGGGAGCTGAGCAGGGACAGCGGGTCGTCGCGGCGCTGGGCGGAGACCAGCTCCTGCACCAGCGACGGGTCGACCACCGAACCGCCCCTGCGGATCCGGTCGAGCGTCTCGGTGAACTCGTCGACGACGGTGATGCGGCTCTTCAGGAGGTAGCCGATCCGGCGCCCGCTCGCCAGCAGCTCCAGGGCGTCCTCGACCTCCACGTACGCGGAGAGCACGAGGATCCCGAGCGAGGGGTACCGCCCGCGGATGGCCCGGGCCGCCCTGAGCCCCTCCGTGGAGTGCGTCGGCGGCATCCTGATGTCGACGATCGCCAGGTCGGGGTGGTTCTCGGTGACCAGTTCGAGGAGCCGGGCGGCGTCGCCCGCCTGCCCCACCACCTGGTACCCCGCCCGCTCGCAGAGGCTGGCCAGTCCCTCCCTGAGCAACACGTCGTCGTCTGCCAGGACCACCCGGCCGGGCGCAGGCTGCTTGCTCGAATCCATGATCGGTTTCCCGTCCGCCGAGGCCCCCGCGGTGCTCCGCGCCGTCCAATGTGCCGGAACCCGTGCGCTTACGGCTAGCGGGGGGCGCCGATGGCAGCGGGCCGGAACGGCGGGTTGGCCGCTGGCCGTGACGACGGCGGAGCGTTTCGCCGCCATCATCGAAGTAGTGCGGATGCCAGGCCCGCCCCGGGCGAGGGGCGGCAGACCGGGTCGAAGGGCTGCGGGTGGCGCGGTGGGCACGGAGCGGGACCGACGGTGGTCGGTCCGTGCCCATCGCCGCGGCAGCGGCCGGCGGACGACCCGCCCCGGGAGGGACCGCGGGAACGCTCGCGGGAACACCGTGGAACGACTGCGGGAACGCGGGAACGCTCGCGGGAACACCGTGGGAACACCTCCGGGAACGCGGGAGCGTTTACGGGATCACCGTGGGAACGCGCGAACACCGCGGGGAGGGCAACCGCACCGCCCGAGTACGACCGTCCGGAGTGTGCCTACGTCACCGAGTCCAAGCCCCCCTTTGGACCCCCTCTGTGCACACCCGGGCGGTCATTTGTCCGCCGACGGCGTCTCCAGCGGCAGCCTGACCGTCACGGTCGTACCGTCACCGGGCAGGCTGACGAGGCTCAGCCGGCCGCCGATCGCTTCGACCCGGTCGGTGAGCCCGACGAGCCCCGAACCGCGGCGCGGCTCCGCGCCCCCGACCCCGTCGTCACTGATCGACACCTCCAGGGCGGCGCCCTCGCACTCCGTCCCGGTCCCGTCCTCGGTCCCGTCCTCGGGCACCTCCTCGATCCCGCCCTCGATCCGCACGACGCCCGCGCGCGCGTGCTTGGCCGCGTTGGTCAGGCACTCGGAGGCCACGTAGTAGACGGCGACCTCGATCCGTTCGGGAAGCCGGGCGGGCGGCAGCCGGAGCGCCAGCTCCACCGGTATCGCCGAGCGACGCGCCAGCGCGCGCAGAGCGGGTGCGAGACCGCCCCTGGACAGGATCGCCGGGTGGATGCCCCGGGAGACCTGCAGCAGTTCCTCGAAGGTGTCGTCGAGCCCCTTGCCGATGTGCGCGAGCTGCCGGTTCAGTTCACCGGCCCCGACCGGCGCCATCGACTCGGCCGTCCGCAGGTCGAGCTGGAGCGAGACCAGACGCTGCTGGACCCCGTCGTGCAGATCGCGCTCGATGCGGCGCCGGGAGGCGTCCGCGCTGGCCACGACGCGCGCGCGTGAGGCCGTGAGCTGGGCCCGCGCGTCCGCGTTGGCTATGGCGACGGCGACGAGCTCGGTGAAGTCGGTGAGCTGGGCCGCCGTACCCACGGGCATCGGCTCGGCGCCCGCCGAGGCCGCGACGACCACACCCCAGAGCCGGTCGTCGACGACGATCGGGGCGCCGACCGAGCGCGCCTCCGGTAACGCGGACTCTTCCCGCGCGGCGCACCCGGCCCGCACCGCGTGCTCGGACGCGGCCCACTCCACCGCGGCGGCCCGGTCCCCGCTCGCCTCGCTCGCCGCCACGTAGGCCGAGCCCAGGACGGTGACGCCGCCGTCGGCCTCGTAGCGCAGGACGGCCGCCGAGGCGCTGCTCAGTACGAGCCCCACCTCGTGCGCGACCGACGTGAACATCTCGTCCGGCGAGACGCCGCGGGCAACCAGGGTGGCCACCCGGCGCAGCGCGGCCTCCTCGCGGCCGGCCCTGCGGCTGTCGGTGACGTCGTGCGCCGTGGCGTGCACGAGGCCCTCGCCGGGCACCCTGCGGGCGCTCCACTGGAGCCAGCGCGCCGTGCCGTCCGCGCGCAGACACCGGTTCTCGAACTCGACGTGTTCGACGCCGCCGTTGAGCGCGGACAGGACGGTACGCGTGCGTGCCCGGTCCTCCGCGTGCACGAACTCGATCCACGGCCGGGAGCGCAACTCCGCCGCGCTGTACCCGAGCGTGCTCTCGAACGCCGGGCTCACCCGCTTGAAACGGCCGTCCGGGCCGAAGATGCACAGCGGGTCGAGCGAGAGGGTGAAGACGCTGTCCAGTTCCCGTTCGGCCTTGCGGAGCCGGTCGTGCGCCGCGGCGACGGACGCCATGGTGGCGTTCATACCGTCGAGGAGCTGCGCCCAGGCGCCTTCGAAGGCGGCGGCGTCCGCCCGGTGGCCGAAGCGGCGGGCCTCCATGGCCGTGTTCATGGTGCGGATCTCGGCGGCGAGCCGTTCGCTGGTCGTCCGCAGCTCCCGCAGCGTCTCGGCGACCGCACCGATCCCGTCCTTCCCCCGGTACTCGACGTCGTACGAGAGATCGCCCTCGGCGAGCGCCCTGGCCCCCTGGGACACGTCCTGGAGCGGACGGGAGACGAACCGGCGCAGCACCAGGGCGAGGGCCGTGACGGCCAACAGGATCCCCAGGTAGAGGGCGGTGTCGCGCGCGCCGCCCGGTCCGGCGGCCGCCAGTCCGTCCACGGCGGGCACCCGCACCTGCGCGGTGGCCTGCGGGGCGGGCATCCGGTGCCGCTGCCGGACGGCCGGCAAGGCGACCGACGCGAGCAGTCCCGTCGCCGCGATCGCCGCGAGAACGGCCCGCAGGCGGCTGCGGACACCGGCCCGGCTCTGCGTGGTCCGGCTCGGCGTGGGCGGGCTCTGCGTGGTCCGGCTCGGCATGAGCGGGCTCTGCGTCATCCGGCTCTGCGTGGCCCGGCTGTTCACGGCCCGGCCCTTCATCGGCCTGCCGTCGGGGCACCGTCCGGTGTGCTTCTCGGCGAGCCGCCCGGGGTGCCGCGCCGGACCGTGCCGCGCGGTGCTGCGCAGTGTGGCGCCCTGCCGCGCGATGCCGTGCTGTGTGGTGCTGCGCTGTGCGGTGCTTCCTGTGGTGCGCTGCGTCCGTGCCAGAGCAACTTCATGCGCACTCCCACCCGCCGACGGGGACTTGGTCATGCAGGGTGCCTCCATGCTACCGCCGGTGACGCCCGGCTGCGCTGGGTGAGCACCAACGTCGTTGTGCGGCGCGGGACATCAGCACTTTCCCGCTAGCCGGAAGGCGCGCCCGGCGGCGGATTGGCAAGCTGTCCCCATGTTCATCCGCTGTCTGCTCGTGGACGACAGCGCCCGTTTCCTGGAAGCGGCGTGTGCCCTGCTGGAGCGCGGTGGGGTGGAGGTCGTCGGCGTCGCCTCGACGGGCGCCGAGGCCGTCGCGCGCGCCCGGGAACTGGCCCCCGACGTCGCCCTGGTCGACCTCGACCTCGACGGCGAGAGCGGCCTGGACGTCGTCCGGCTCCTCGCCGGCGGCGTCCCCGCCGTGATCCTCATCTCGGCGCACTGCCTGGAGGACTTCCAGGAGCTCGTCACGGCCAGCCCCGCCCGGGGCTTCCTCCACAAGTCGGCGCTGTCGGCGCCGGCGATCAGGGAGCTGGTGCGCCCCGGCCACGCACGCCATGACTGAGCACCGCCCCAGGGAGCCCGCCCGGCCGCGTCCCGCCTCCCGGGAAGCCCGGTCGGCCACGTGCCCCGTCCCGGGCGCAAGTGTCTTGTGGAGAAGCCCGTACGGACGTGGCGGTTGAGCATCAACTGTTGTCGGGGCTGAGTCAACACGCTTCAATGCGGGGGAACTTGACGGCCGTGGACGACGCGGTGCGGACGCACCCCATTTACCCGCACCCCGCAAACGGCCCGGCACGCGCGCGTACGGCCTGACCAACCGTCGTGGACTTCACAGAAAGGCCCCTGCATGCGGCACGGCACAGAGCACGCGGACCTCGCCCCGGCCGAGCTGAAGACGGCTCTGCAGGGCGGCCCCTTCCACGTGGCACTGCGCGCCGCGATAGCGGCCCGCGGCCTGCCGCTCCAGCGCGTCCAGCACCATCTGACGCGCTACGGGGTGAGAGTCGGGGTGACGAGCCTGAGTTACTGGCAGCAGGGCGCCCGGCGCCCGCAGCGCCCCGAGTCGCTACGGGCCGTTCGCGCCCTGGAGGAGATTCTTCAGCTGCCCGACGAATCGTTGATCCGGCTGCTCGCCAAGAACGACGATCCCTCGGCCCGCGCAACGCTCCCGACGCACTCGACGAGGATCACGGGTCCGGCCGGTCCGGCAGGTGTGACGGGACCGGCAGGTGTGACGGGACCGGCGCGGGGCCGCCCCGCGAGCCGTTCGTACCGTTCCGTGATCGAGGCGTCCGGCGTCCTGAACCGGCTGCTGACCGAACTGGAGTCACCGCTCGACGGCGGACTGCACACCATCGGCCACCACGAACGGGTGCGGATCGGCGCCCGCCGCGAACTGCGCGGCCGCGAGTCGCAGCACATCGTGCGGGCCCACAAGGACGGCGTGGACCGCTACGTGGCCGTCCACCACGGCGACCCGGGATGCGCGCCGGACCGGATGACCGTACGCGCCCTCGAGAACTGCCGCACGGGACGCGTGCGGTGGCACCACGACACCGGAATGCTGGTGGCCGAGCTGCTCTTCGACACCCGGCTCCGCGCGGGCGACACTTTCCTGTTCCGCTACCGCTTCGACGACGGGACGGCCGGCGCGTCCGGCGAGTACGTCCGCGGGTTCAGCTTCGCGGGCGGGCAGTACGCCCTCCAGGTGCGCTTCGACGAACGGGCGCTGCCGGTGGGCTGCCACCGGTTCACCCAGCACTCCGAGGCGGCCCCGCGCGGCGGCCGGCAGGAACTGCCGCTGAGCGACCGGCACCACTCCGTGCACCTGGTCGAACCGCGCGTGCGGTCGGGCATCCTGGGGATCGCCTGGGACTGGGAATGACCACCGCTCAGGGAACCCGGACGGCAGGCCCCCGCAGCCGCCTCAGGTCGTCGGAGGACCCGCGACGATCTTGCCGTCCTTCTCCTCCACGGACAGCTCGTTGAGCGGCGCGGTGGCGGGCGCGTGCAGCACCCTGCCCGTCGCCGCGTCGAACTCGCTGCCGTGACAGGAGCACGTGAGCTTCGTGCCCTCCAGCTTGTTGATGGGGCAGCCGGCGTGTGTGCAGATGGTGCTGTACGCCTTCAGTGAGCCGTCGTTCGCGCGGCTGACCACCACGTTGTGGTCCTTGTAGAGCTTGGCGCCGCCCTTGGTGACCTCGCTCTGCGCGCCCAGCTCGACGGGCGCGGTCGGCGTCGCGGGCGCCGCCTTGCCGTCTCCCCCGGACGAACAGGCGGTGAGGCCGAGGCCGACGACCGGGGTGACGACCGCCCCTCGCAGAACGGTACGGCGGCTCGTGGACGGACGGCCGGGCATGGGCTCTCCACTGGTCAGAGGTACATGCGTGCGTGCCGACGATACCGGTGGAGATCACGCCTTGCCGGGCGGGGTTGGCGTGGGGGGCGCGGCGCAAACGCTTACGCAAGCCTTTGCGCGAGCGTCGGGCGGGCGGCCGCGCAAACGCTCGCGCAAGCGATTGCGTAAACGTTTGCGCAAGCGTTTACCTCACGCCCCGCATGCGGTAGGTTCCCCGCACGCAGACGGTCGGCGGCAGTCGCCGGGACCAGCCAGGGGCAGTCGCCGGAGCGAGGGAGACACGATGGCCACGATGGTGGACGTGGCGCGGCACGCAGGGGTGTCCGTCGCCACCGTCTCGCACGTCCTGAACGACACCCGTCCGGTACGTCCCCCCACCCGCCAAGCGGTCCTGGACGCCATCGAGGAACTCGGCTACACGCCCAACACGCTGGCCCGTTCCCTGGTCATGGCGCGCACACGGTCGATCGGGCTCGCGGTGTCGGCAATCAGCAACCCGTACTTCACGGAGATCCTCCAGGGCGTGGAGGCCGGCGCCCTGGAACACGGTTACAGCCTGCTCATCGCCGACCCGCACGACGACCGCGAGCACGAACGGAAGGTCGTGCAGCTGCTGCACGAGCGGCGGGTCGACGGCATGATCGTCGCCCCCTCGGCGGACCCGCGCGAGCTGCTGGCCTACCTCGGGCGGCACGACGTACCGACGGTGTTCCTGGACCGGCTGGTGAAGCGGACACGGACAGGTGAACCGCACGCACAGCCGGGCACCGGCCACCGCTTCGACCAGATCAGCTCGGAGAACACCGAGCCCATGGCACAACTGGTCACGCACCTCGCCGAACTCGGTCACCGGCGCATCGGCCTGGTCGCCGGTCTGTCCGGGCTCAGCACCACCAGCGAGCGGATCTGGGGCTACCGGCACGGTCTGGCGGGCGCCGGTCTGCCGTACGACGAACGGCTCGTCGTGCACGGCGAGTCGGAGTCGCGGCACGCCGAGACGGCCACCGGCGCGCTGCTGTCCCTCGCGGTGCCGCCCACCGCGCTGGTCACCGGCAACAACGCGATGACCATCGGCGCGCTGCGCGCCCTGCGCGAGCGCGGTCTGACCGTGCCCGGCGACCTGGCCCTGTGCTGCTTCGACGACTTCGCGTGGGCGGACCTGTTCTCGCCGCGGCTCACCGCGATCTCCCAGCCCAGCAAGGAGATCGGGGCGCAGGCCGTGCGGCTGCTCCTGGAACGGCTCGCCTCGCCGGACCGCCCCGCACGCACCCTCCGGCTGCCCTGCGCGTTCGTCCACCGCACGTCGTGCGGCTGCCCGGACACCCCAGGGACCGCGACCCCCACATGACGCGGGCCCCACGACACCCCAGGGACCACGAACCCCACATGACGCGGGCCCCACTTCCCAATCCGCAACTCCCCCGAAGCCCCGAGAAAGGATCCGCTCGTGATCGTCGTCGCCGGTGAGGCCCTGATCGACCTGGTACCGCAGGGCACTGGCCCGCTCGTGAGCCTGCGGCCCCGTCTCGGCGGCGGCCCGTACAACACGGCGGTGGCTCTGGGACGCCTCGGCTCCCCCACGGCCTTCTGCTCCCGCACCTCGTCCGACGCCTTCGGCGAGGCGCTGCTGGACGGGCTGCGCGAGGCGGGCGTCGACGTGGCGTCCGTACAGCGGGGGCCGGAGCCGACCACCCTGGCGGTCGCCACGATCGGCACGGACGGCTCGGCCGCGTACTCCTTCTACGTGGAGGGCACGGCGGACCGTCTGTTCGCGGCGCCCGACGATCTCCCGGCGGACACGCGGGCGGTGTCCTTCGGTACCTGCTCGCTCGTCCTGGAGCCGGGCGCGAGCGCGTACGAGAGGTTGATGCGCGCCGCTGCCGGACGTGGCGTGTTCACGGCGCTCGACCCGAACATCCGGGCCGGACTGATCGCCGATCCGGACGCCTACCGGGCCCGGTTCAGGAGCTGGCTGCCGTCGGTGTCGCTGCTCAAGCTCTCCGCGGAGGACGCCGAGTGGCTGGGCGGCACTCCGGACGAGTGGCTGGCGTCAGGTCCCGCGGCGGTCGTCATGACCCGCGGCGGCGACGGCCTGACGGTCCACACGCGCGACGGTTCGACGTACTCCGTGCCCGGTGAGAAGGTCGAGGTCGTGGACACCATCGGTGCCGGTGACACCGTGAACGCGGCGCTGCTGCACGGTCTCGCCGCCCGCGACGCGCTCGCCCCGCAGGCGCTCGCGGAGCTGGACGCCGACGGCTGGGCGGAGCTGCTGCGGTTCGCGGCCCGCGCCGCGGCGATCACCTGCTCACGGGCGGGCGCGGAACCACCGTACGCCGCCGAGCTGGGCGACGTCCTGAACGTGTAGGACAACGCACAGGACCGACGACGCTCCGAACGCGAGGAACCGGGGCGGCACGCACGGCGCCCCACGGGAAGTTCCCGTGG